>NZ_JAPSKN010000024.1:0-15088 GCF_031181705.1 Streptomyces sp. | reverse complement strand
CGTTGCCGAGACGGACGTCGTCGATCCGCGCCGGGTCCGGCTCCGGTGTGCGGGCGGGGAGTTCCCGGATCGCGTGCGCGGCCGGGTCGTCCGGGCATACGCCCGCCGGCCCGCCGTCGAAGCGGCCGATCGGCGTGCGGACCGCGTCGACGAGGTGGACGCCCTTCACTTCAGGCCCTCCGGCACGGTGAGTTCGGCGGCGGTCCGGGCGGCGATCTCGCCGGCGCCGACGCCCGGCGCGGTCTCGGCCAGCACCAGCCCGTCGCCGGTGACGTCGAGGACGCCCAGGTCGGTGATGATCCGGTCGACGCAGCCCTTGCCGGTCAGCGGCAGGGTGCACTCGGTGAGGATCTTCGGCGAGCCGTCCTTCGCGGTGTGCGTCATCACGACCACGACCGTGCGGGCGCCGTGCACCAGGTCCATCGCCCCGCCGATGCCCGTCACCAGCTTGCCGGGGACGGCCCAGTTGGCGAGGTCGCCCCGCGCGGAGACCTGCATCGCCCCCAGCACGGCGACATCGATGTGCCCGCCGCGGATCATCGAGAAGGACAGCGCCGAGTCGAAGAAGGAGGCGCCCGGCAGGACCGTCACCGTCTCCTTCCCGGCGTTGATGAGGTCCGGGTCGACGCTGTCCTCGGTGGGGTAGGGCCCGGTGCCGAGGATGCCGTTCTCCGATTCCAGGACGACCTCGACGCCCTCGGGCAGGAAGTTGGGGATCAGCGTGGGCAGGCCGATGCCGAGGTTGACGTACTGCCCGTCGCGCAGTTCCCGCGCCGCCCGTGCGGCCATCTCCTCGCGCGTCCAGGCCATCAGGAGCTCACCGTCCGCTGCTCGATCCTCTTGTCCGCCGCCTGCTCCGGGGTGAGCGCCAGCACCCGCTGCACGAAGATGCCGGGCAGGTGCACCGCGTCCGGGTCGATCGCGCCGGGCTCGACGAGCTCCTCCACCTCGGCGATCGTCACCCGCCCGGCCATCGCGGCCAGCGGGTTGAAGTTCCGGGCGGACTTGTTGAAGACCAGGTTGCCGTGCCGGTCGCCCCGGGCCGCCCGGACCAGGGCGAAGTCGGTGCGGATGCCGCGCTCCAGCACGTACGGGGTGCCGTCGAACTCCCGGACCTCCTTGGCCGGTGACGCCAGGGCGACCCCGCCCTGTCCGTCGTAGCGCCACGGCAGGCCGCCGTCGGCGACCTGGGTGCCCACCCCGGCGGGCGTGTAGAAGGCGGGGATCCCGGCGCCGCCGGCCCGCAGCCGCTCGGCCAGCGTGCCCTGCGGGATCAGCTCGACCTCCAGCTCCCCGGCCAGGTACTGCCGGGCGAACTCCTTGTTGGCGCCGATGTAGGAGCCCGTCACCCGGGCGATCCGGCCGGCGGCCAGCAGGACGGCCAGCCCCGACTCCATGGCCCCGCAGTTGTTGGAGACCACCGACAGACCGGACACCCGGCGCTCGTACAGCGCCTGGATCAGCACGTTCGGTACCCCGCTGAGCCCGAAACCGCCCACCGCGAGCGACGCGCCGTCCGGCACGTCGGCCACGGCCTCCAGGGCCGTGGCGACCACCTTGTCCATCCGACAAGCCCCATCTCTTGCACGCGACCCGACCGAATTAGTCAGGGCACTGAGTATTTCCGCGAGCCGTCTCTCACGCTGCCACCGGGACGACGCGGGCGTCAAGACTCCGGCTGACAGGCCTTCGAGGTGGCAGACGGTTTCGCGCCGGTCGACTATCGTTCAGTGCACCGACTAATCGAGCAAGGGATGCGCATGGCGGCGGCGGACCTCACCACCCACCCCGGGCACCTCGCCCGGCGGCTCCAGCAGGCACACCACCTGCTGTGGAACGCGATGGTCTCCGAGGAGATCACCTCGCCCCAGTACGCGGTCCTCAACACGCTCGTCGACGAGCCCGGCCTGGACCAGCGCACGGTGGGGGAGCGGGTGGGCCTCGACCGGTCCACCATCGCCGAGGTGATCAGCCGGCTCAGCCGGCGCGGGCTGCTGGACAAGGTGCGCGACCCGCAGGACGGCCGCCGCTCCCTGCTGCGCCTGACGGACGAGGGGGCGCGCACCCACCGCAGGCTCACCGTGCGCACCGCCCGGATGAACCAGGTCTTCCTCGCCCCGCTGACCGCCGGCGAGCGGACGGTCTTCCTCGACCTCCTCCGGCGGGTGGCGGACGCGGCCGAGGAACTGCGCCACCCCGAGGAGCCCGCGGCCCTGCCCCGCTGAGGGATCCGGGCCGGTCAGGAGGCCTGGGCGTACACCACCCACACCTGGCCCCGCGCGAAGCTCACCGGCGAGCCGTCGCCGGTGGTGAACGCGGTGCCGTCGGTGGCCTTCGCGCGCTTCCAGTCCACCTCCCAGGCCCGCCCGTCGCGCAGCACGGTCGCCTTCCCGGAACCCACCGTCTCGGTGTACGGCGAGTTGTTCCCGAGGAAGTCCCGGAAACCGGACTCGCGGATCCTCACGTACTGCACGACGACGGTCGCCGCCGTCATCCGCTCACCGCCGGCCGACGTGGCGGGGGAGCCGTCCATGCCGACCAGCCAGCGGTCGCGGGCGCCGGACCAGGTGAAGGTGAAGCGGGCCGCCGGGTAGCGCACCGTCCGCGAGGCCGTCGGCGTGCCACCCGCCGGGGCGGAGCCGTAGCGGAAGCCGGTGGTCAGGGCCGCCCGGCCCGGGATCTCGTTCACGATCCGCCCGGGCCGCAGGTAGAGGTTGTGCGGGGCGGCCCGGTCGCCGCCGCGGTAGAAGGCGTCCGGGGCGTCGGACGGGGTCACCGCCCGCAGCGGCGCCTCGTCGATCAGCGGCAGGAGCTTCTTCTGCGCCCCGGAGAACACCAGCGTGGGCCGGCGGAACTGGCGCAGCAGCTCCAGGTCGGACTCACGGGCGCTGCGCACCGGGCCGACCGCCTCCGGCACCCGGGTCGCGTACACCGCCATCAGCCGGCTCAGCCCGCCCTCGACCTGCTCCACGTACACCACGTCCGCGGCGTCGACGCCCGTGTGCGGACGTGCCGCGCTCGCGTTGTCGAGCTTGACGGCGAGCGCGGAGGGGCCGGCCGCCGACGGGGACCGCTCCGAGGCGCTGGCGGACCCCCGTCCGTCGTCGGGAGCGCCGCTCCCGCCGGTGCACCCCGCCGCCAGGGCGGCCGTCAACGTGACGGCCAGCAGCGTCGCCGTCGTCGCGGCGCGCCGTCCGCGCGCCCCTCGTCCCATGCCCACCGTCGCCACCGGCCCCTGTCATCGATATGTCTTGATTATGAACTTATCTGACCATCCGCGACCAGGTCCGATCCCTCATGACGGGACGGTGTCCCGGCCGCGTCCGTCGATCGGCGCAAAGGTTCAGCGCGGGGCGCCCGGGTACCCGGACCCCGCCGACCGACCGACGCGCACGCCGACGGAGGGAGCGCGAAGCGATGAGGGCAGTGACCTGGCAGGGCAAGCGGGACGTGCGGGTGGAGAACGTGCCCGATCCGAGCATCCAGGAACCGACGGACGCGATCATCCGCATCACCTCCAGCGGTCTGTGCGGATCCGATCTGCACCTGTACGAGGTGCTCACGCCGTTCATGACCCCGGGCGACATCCTCGGCCACGAACCCATGGGCATCGTCGAGGAGGTCGGCGCGGGCGTCCCGGACCTCCAGGTGGGGGACCGGGTCGTCGTCCCGTTCCAGATCGCCTGCGGCAACTGCTGGATGTGCCTGACCGGCCTGCCCACCCAGTGCGAGACCACCCAGGTCACCGGCGAGGGCATGGGCGCCGCCCTGTTCGGCTACACCCGTCTGTACGGCGCGGTGCCGGGCGCCCAGGCCGAGTACCTGCGTGTCCCGCAGGCGCAGTTCGGCCCGATCAAGGTCCCCGAGGGCCCGCCCGACGACCGGTTCGTCTACCTCTCCGACGTGCTGCCCACCGCCTGGCAGGCCGTCGCCTACGCCGACGTCCCGCAGGGCGGCAGCATCGCCGTGCTGGGCCTCGGGCCCATCGGCGACATGGCCTGCCGCGTCGCCCAGGTGAAGGGTGCCGGACGGGTGTTCGGCGTGGACCTGGTCCCGGAACGACTGGCCCGGGCCAAGGCGCGCGGGGTGGAGACCTTCGACCTGCGGTCCTTCGACGACGAGAAGGAACTCGTCGCCGCGATCCGCGACGAGACCGACGGCCGCGGCCCGGACGCCGTGATCGACGCCGTCGGCACCGAGGCCCACGGCAGCGCGGTGGCCCGCCTGGTGCAGAACACCGCCGCGGTGCTGCCGCGCAAGCTGAGCGGCCCGATGTCCGAGCGGTTCAGCGTCGACCGCCTCGCCGCCCTCTACACGGCCATCGACCTGGTGCGCCGCGGCGGCACCATCTCGCTCTCCGGCGTCTACGGCGGCATGGCCGATCCGATGCCGATGCTCACCCTGTTCGACAAGCAGGTCCAGATGCGGATGGGCCAGGCCAACGTGCGCCGCTGGAGCGACGAGATCATCCCGTACCTGACCGACGAGGACCCGCTCGGCGTGGACGACTTCGCCACCCACCGCGTGCCCCTGTCGGAGGCGCCGCACGCCTACGAGATGTTCCAGCGCAAGCAGGACGGCGCGGTCAAGATCCTGATGCAGCCCTGAGCGGTCCCGGCCTCACGCGCCGAGGATCTCCGCCAGGTCGTAGCGCACCGGCTCCTCCAGCTGCGCGTACGTGCAGCTGGAGGGGGTCCGGTCCGGGCGCCAGCGGCGGAAGCGGGCGGTGTGCCGGAAGCGCTGCCCGTTCTCCATGTGGTCGTAGGCCACCTCGGCCACCCGCTCCGGCCTCAGCGGGACCCAGGACAGGTCCTTGCGGCCCGACCAGCGGCTCGGCGCCCCCGGCAGCCGGGCCGTCTCGTGGGCGGCCTCCTCGGACCAGGCCGCCCACGGATGCCCCGAGACGTCGTCCATGCGCAGCGGCTCCAGCTCCGTCACCAGCTCCGCCCGCCGCTTCATCGTGAAGGCCGCGGACACGCCCACGTGCTGCAGCGTGCCGCGGTCGTCGTACAGGCCGAGCAGCAGCGAGCCCACCACCGGGCCGCTCTTGTGCAGCCGGTACCCGGCGACCACGACGTCCGCCGTCCGCTCGTGCTTGATCTTGAACATGGCCCGTTCGTCCGGGCGGTAGCGCCCGGCCGGCGGCTTGGCGACGACACCGTCCAGACCCGCCCCCTCGTACTGCTCGAACCACTGCCGCGCCACCTCGATGTCCGTGGTCGCCGGCGCGAGGTGCACCGGCGCCGTCACGCCGGACAGCGCCCCCGCCAGCCGCTCCCGCCGCTCGGTCAGCGGGGTGTTCATCAGCGACTCGTCCCCGAGCGCCAGCAGGTCGAACGCCACGAGCGAGGCGGGCGTCCGCTCCGCCAGCGTCCGCACCCGCGAGTCCGCCGGGTGGATCCGCTCCGACAGCGCGTCGAAGTCCAGATGCCCCTCCCGCGCGATCACGATCTCCCCGTCCACCACGCACCGCTCGGGCAACCGCTCCCGCACGGCCGTCACCAGCTCGGGAAAATACCTGGTCAACGGCTTCCCCGTGCGACTTCCCAGCTCGACCTCGTCGCCGTCGCGGAACACGATCGCCCGGAACCCGTCCCACTTCGCCTCGTAGTGCATGCCCGCGGGGATCGCCGCCACGGACTTGGCGAGCATCGGCAGGACAGGGGGCATCACCGGCAGATCCATGGCTCGATTCTGCGCGCGCCCGTCCCGATGTGCCCGATGTGCGAGGTATGCGGGCTACGCCTACCGTGACGGACATGGGTGACGCGGTGGAACTGGAGGTGGACGGCCGGACCGTGCGGCTGTCCAGCCCGGACAAGGTCTTCTTCCCCGAGCGCGGTTTCACCAAGCTGGACCTCGCCCGCTACTACATCGCCGTCGGCCCCGGCATCCTGCGGGCCCTGCGCGACCGGCCGACCACCCTGGAGCGCTACCCCGAGGGCGTGAGCGGGGAGAACTTCTTCCAGAAGCGGGCGCCGAAGAACATGCCCGACTGGATCCCGACCGCGCACATCACCTTCCCCAGCGGCCGCAGCGCCGACGAGATGTGCCCCACCGAGGTCGGCGCGGTGGTGTGGGCCGCCCAGTTCGGCACCCTCACCTTCCACCCCTGGCCGGTCCGCCGCGACGACGTCGACCGCCCCGACGAACTGCGCATCGACCTCGACCCGCAGCCCGGCACCGACTACGACGACGCCGCCCGCGCCGCCCACGAACTGCGGGCCGTGCTCGACGAGTTCGGCGGACTGCGCGGCTTCCCCAAGACCTCCGGAGGCCGGGGCCTGCACGTCTTCGTGCCCATCGAACCCCGCTGGACCTTCACCCAGGTCAGGCGCGCCGCCATCGCCGTCGGCCGGGAGATGGAGCGGCGGATGCCGCAGCAGGTCACCATCAAGTGGTGGAAGGAGGAGCGCGGCGAGCGCATCTTCCTCGACTACAACCAGACGGCCCGCGACCGCACGATCGCCTCCGCCTACTCGGTACGGCCCCGCCCGCACGCTCCCGTCTCCGCGCCCCTGCGCTGGGAGGAGGTCGGGGTCGCGCACCCGCAGGACTTCGACCTCGCGAGCATGCCCGCGCGCTTCGCCGAACTCGGCGACGTGCACGCGGACATGGACGACCACCGCTACTCCCTCGAAGCCCTGCTCGACCTCGCCCGCCGCGACGAACACGACCACGGGCTGGGCGACCTGCCGTACCCGCCCGAGTATCCGAAGATGCCGGGGGAGCCCAGACGGGTACAGCCGAGCAGGGCCCGCAAGGAGAAGGAGCCTCCTACAGCTCCTTGATCCGGATGTCGCGGAACGAGACCACGTCCGTCGTGCCGTGCACCTGGAGCCCGATGTAGCCGGAGGCGAAGCGCCGCCCGTCCGTGCCCGGGTCGTCCGAGCGCGGGGGAGAGAACTCCTGGCCGCCGGTGTTGTCGAACTCGTTGATCAGCACGCCGTTGCGGAAGACCGAGTAGTGCTGGCCCTCCACCCGGATCTCGTAGTCGTTCCAGGTGCCCTTCTGCGTGACCCCGGCACCGGCCAGGCCCACGCGGTCGAAGCCGTAGACCGAGCCGGTCTTGTACATGTCGCCGTCGGGCCGGTCGAGCACCTGCACCTCGTGCCCGTACTTGATGGCGACCCACTCGGGCCGCGACTCCTCCGGGTGGTCGTGGACCCAGGGGAAGCGCACGAAGACGCCCGAGTTGGCGTTGCCGGTGCCGGGCGCGTCGTCACGCCACTGCAGCTTCAGCGAGAAGTCGCCGTACTTGCGCTGCGGGAACCACAGCATGCCCATGCCCGGCGTGGTGGTGCTGGAGGTGATCGTCCCGTCCGGGTTCAGCCCGAACGAACCACCGCCCACATGCTGCCACTTGGCCAGGGACTCCGCGCTGCCGTCGAAGATCGCCCGGTAGCCCTCGGTCTGCCCCGGCTTGCCGATGCCCGACTGGCGGGCGGCCTTGCGGACGGCGTTGTACTCGCGCTGGTCGATCACGCCTTCCTTCAGCAGCGCGTCCAGGACGGACGTGACGTGCTTGAGGAACAGCGCGTGGGACGTCCACTCCTTCTCGTCCTCGATCAGCTCGCCGATCCGGCACCGGTTGTCGGTGACCCGGTTGCGCACCCCCGAGTCGACCGTGCCGACGAACACCGTCAGCCGCTCGTCGTACTCCGGGCAGTCGGGCGCCGGGACCCCGCCGGAGACGATGGTGAAGGTCACGGTGCGGGCCGCCGAGGTGTTGCCGGCCTTGTCGGTCGCCCGGTACGCCACGGTGTGCGCACCGGCCCGGTCCACCACCACCGGCGCCGAGTACGCCAGGTACGGTCCACCGTCGAGCGAGTACTCGATCCGCTCGACGCCCGAGCCGTGCGCGTCGGTCGCCGAGACGGTCACCCGGGCGCTGTTGACGTACGCCCCGTCGGAGTTCTTCGTGCCCTCCACGGTCACGCCCGTCACCGGCGGGGTGGTGTCCTGCGGCGGCGCGGCGACGACGGTGAACCGCACGCTCTTCTCGGCCGCCACGTTGCCCGCCTTGTCGGTGGCGCGGTAGCGGACCGTGTGCTCGCCCACCTGGTGCACCATCACGGGCGCGGTGTACGGCTGCCAGGCGCCGGAGCCGACCGCGTACTCGATCGTGTTGACCCCGGAGCCGGTGTCGGACGCGGAGACGGTGACCGTCGCCATGTCGACGTACGCGCCGTCCGGATTCCGCTCGCCGGTCACCGTCGCCGAGGTCTCCGGCGCGGTGGTGTCGTCCGACTGCGGTGCCACGACCGTGAACGCGGCGCTCTTCTCGGCGGAGACGTTGCCCGCCTTGTCGAACGCCCGGTAGCGGACCGTGTGATCACCGACCTGGTCGACCACGACCGGCGCGGTGTACGGCTGCCAGGCGCCCGTGGCGCCGAGCGCGTACTCGATCCGGTCCACACCGGAGCCGCCCTCGTCGGTGGCGTGCAGCGCCACGCTCGCGGAGCCGACGTACTGGCCCTGCGTGTTCTGCGTGCCGCTGACGTGCGCCGACGCCTCGGGCGCCGTGGTGTCCTCGCCGGTGCCCTCGGTCACCGTGAGGATGCCCTGCATCTGGCCGTGGCCGGGGATGGTGCAGTGGTAGAAGTACCGGCCCGGCGTGAGCGTGACCTGGGCGGTGTGCTTGCCGCCCTGGGCGTCGTTCGGGTTCGCCAGGAGGTTCAGCTGCACGTCACTGTTGAACTCGGGGTCGCTCGTCACGAACGTCAGGGTGTGCGGCATGCCGGTGGTGTTGCCGGTGGCCGCGCTGTTCTCGAAGACGATCGTCGCCTGGCCGGCGACCGCCGTCTGCGGGGCCGACAGGTACTTGTCGATGTCGTTGCCGGCCGTCCAGGTGAGCACCTGTTCGGCGGCCGGCGCCTCGGTCTGCCCGGCCGCGGGGATCGCCTGCAGGCCGAGCATCACGAGCAGGGCGGCCAGCACGGCGGCCCAGACTCTTCGGTGCGGTAGGTGCCGTGTCACTCGGTCCCCCTCGCCAGCTGACCGGCGGCCGGGGTCGGCCCGCCGCCCTTGTACACGACCCGCCACAGGGCCGACTTGGAGTCCGAGGTGAAGAAGCCACGGCCGTAGTCGAGGACGTACAGCGCGCCGTCCGGACCGAACTTCCAGTCCATCAGGTTCTTGATGCCGTCGTTGCCGATCGGCACGATCTTCTTCAGCGACTCCGAGTGCACCGGCAGACCGCCGTCTCCCTGCGTCTTCGGGTCCATGAGCACCGCGTTGCGCGGCTGGTCGGCGTCGTAGAAGTCGCCGACGAACCACTTGCCGTCCCAGTAGGCCGGCCACTTGACGGTGCTGTCGGCCGCGACCGCGTCGGAGCGGTACACCGGCCCGTTCATGGCCGCCTGCCCGCCGCCCTTGAGCCAGGGCAGCTTGTAGGTGGCCTCCTCCGGCTTGTAGGAGGGGACCCCGTTGGCGTCCCGCGGGTAGTCCGGCGCGCCGCCCGAGGGCGAGTACCAGATGTTGTTGCCGGTCACCGGCGGCAGGTTGACCAGGCCGTCGTTGTTCGGCGACTCGTTCTTCGGGTGGTCGCAGTCGTACCAGCCCAGAGGCTTCGACGGGTCCGGCAGATTGCGGTCGCGGTAGGGCTGCTTGTTGCCCATGCAGTACGGCCAGCCGCGGTTGCCCGCCTTGGTGATGGCGGCGAACGTGTCGTACTTGGCCGGCCCCCAGGTGGTCGAGGGCGCTCCGGCGTCCGGCCCGACCCAGCCCGCGTAGAGCACGTCGGTCGACTTGTCGACGAAGATGCGCGCCGGGTTGCGCACGCCCATCACGTAGATCTCGCCGCGCGTCTTGCCGCCGCCCTCGTCGGTCTCCTTCCCGGTGAAGAGGTTGCCCTCGGGCAGCGTGTAGGTGCCGTCCGGCTCCGGGTGGATGCGCAGGATCTTGCCGTTGAGGTTGTTGGTGTTGCCGGCGGTGCGGCGCGCGTCCGCGAACGAGACGCCCTTGTAGTTCGGTTCGGGGTTGTTGCCCGAGTAACCGCCGCTGAAGCCACTGGAGTTGTTGTCACCCGTGGCGATGTACAGGTTGCCCTCGGAGTCCCAGGCCATCCCGCCGCCCGCGTGGCAGCAACTGTGGATCTGCACCGGCCACTTCAGCAGCACCTTCTCGCTGGACAGGTCCAGCTTGTTGGTGGCCTGGTCGAGCGTGAACCGGGAGACCCGCCGCTCCGCCATCCGCGTGTCACGGTTGATCCGCTCGTGCGGCGTGTAGTGCAGGTACACCCAGCCGTTCCGCGCGAACTGCGGGTCCAGCTCGATGCCGAGCAGCCCCTCCTCGACCTTGACCAGCTCGTCGCCGCCGCCCTTGTTGCCGAAGACGGTCAGCGTGCCGGCGAGGGTGACCTGCTTGGTTTTCGGGTCGTAGACGTGGATCTCGCCCTTGCCCTTGCCGATGTCGGGGTTGTTCCAGTCGGTGATCACCGGCTGCGAGGAGTCGGCGCCGCCCCGGCCGATGTAGAAGACGCGGCCGTCCGGTGCGGTGACCAGCCCGTGCGGCTCGCCGATCTGGTCGTTCTGTCCTGGCTGGTTGGGCTTGGTCAGCCGCTCCGCCGTGTAGTTGGCGTTGATGGTCGCCTTGCAGTCGGCCTGCTCCAGGCGGGTCGTCCACATCAGCGCGCCGCGCAGGTGGGCCCGGAAGTCGGTCTCGTCGTACGACGACACCGTGCCGCCCATGCCGGTGTAGAAGGAGCGGCCGCCGTCGTAGTCGCGGCACCAGCTGACCGGGTGGTCCCAGCCGTTGGCGCCCGTGCCCGGCTGGTAGGTCGACTCCCGCACCCGGGCCACCGTGTGGACGTCGCCCGAGGGGTTCTTCACCCAGTTGAGCCACTTGTCCGGGCGTTTCCACTGCACCGGCAGGTCCTTGGTGGCCGGGTGCCGGCGGTCGCCGACCTCCACGGTCGCCCGCTGCACGGCCGCGGGGCTGGAGGCGGCCGGGCGGGCGCCCACCAGCCCGGTGAACCAGTCCGAGTACGGCTCCGCGCGCGCCGCGTCATGGATGCCGACGAACCCGCCGCCGGCCTCCATGTACGCCTCCAGGCCCGCCTCCTGCTCCGGGTCCAGGACGTCGCCCCCGCCGGTCAGGAACACGATCGCGTTGAAGCGGCCGAGCCTGGTCTCGTCGGTGAACACCGAGGCGTCGCCGGTCGCCTGGACCTTGAAGCGGCGGTTCGTGGGGCCGGTCAGCCCGATGTCCTCGATGGCCTCGATCGCGGCGTTCACGACCGGGGACTCCTCCCCGGCCGCGGAACCGTGGAAGACCAGCACCCGTACGTTCGCGCCGCCCGGCGGCGACTTGATCGACATCGTTGTCAAGGGTGGTTCCGGATATGGACGAGCACTCGCGGCGGGCCCCGACAGCAGCCCGGCGGTCACGACACCGGCGGCCACCGAGGCCGCCCAGACGCGTCTTCTCTGGCTCAGCCCTCGTAAGGGCATGGGCACCTCCTCGGTCACAGCGACACCGCCAAGGAAGCTAAACCCCTTTGCCCGTCCGGCCAATACCTATGACCGGGATGGCACCAACTTTGTCTTGAGTGTGGATAAACGGGGGCGCGGCCGGTACCGTCTCACCGGTTCATCACAGGTACGCCTCCGTAAGAGCCTTACCAGGGTGGGGAGTTCCGCATGGACAGACGCAGCTTCAACCGGCGCGTGCTGCTGGGCGGCGCGGCCGTCGCGACATCGTTGTCCGTGGCGCCGGAGGCCATCAGCGCCGACGGGCCGGCGAAGACGGCACCCGCCGGAGGCGAGGTGAAGCGCATCAGGATGTACGCCGAGAAGCTGGCGGACGGTCAGATGGGCTACGGCCTGGAGAAGGGCAAGGCCACCGTCCCCGGCCCGCTGATCGAGCTCAACGAGGGCGACACCCTGCACGTCGAGTTCGAGAACACCATGGACGTGCCGGTGAGCCTGCACGTGCACGGCCTGGACTACGAGATCACCAGCGACGGCACGAAACTGAACCGCAGTCACGTCGAACCGGGCGGCACCCGCACCTACACCTGGCGCACCCACGCCCCGGGACGCCGCAAGGACGGCACCTGGCGGGCGGGCAGCGCCGGCTACTGGCACTACCACGACCACGTCGTCGGCACGGAACACGGCACCGTGGGGCTGCAGAAGGGCCTGTTCGGGCCGGTCATCGTCCGCCGCAGGGGCGACGTCCTGCCCGACCGCACGCACACGGTCGTCTTCAACGACATGCGCATCAACAACCAGGCGCCGCACTCCGGGCCGAACTTCGAGGCCACGGTGGGCGACCGGGTCGAGTTCATCGTGATCACGCACGGCGAGTTCTACCACACGTTCCACATGCACGGTCACCGCTGGGCGGACAACCGCACCGGCATGCTGACCGGCCCCGACGACCCCAGCCAGGTCATCGACAACAAGATCACCGGACCGGCCGACTCCTTCGGCTTCCAGGTGATCGCGGGGGAGGGGGTGGGGGCCGGCGCCTGGATGTACCACTGCCATGTGCAGAGCCACTCCGACATGGGGATGGTGGGACTGTTCCTGGTGAAGAAGCCGGACGGGACGATCCCCGGCTACGACCCGCACGAGCACGAACACGGGCACTCGGGGCAGCCGGCGGACGGGGGACAGGGCGGCGGACACGACCACTGACGGGTACCTGACACTGCGAAGGCGCAGGCGAGAGCGCTCTCACCCGGCGGCGCACCCGGGGCTATCCTGATCCGCAGCCGCAGGTGAGGAGCCCCGAAGTGACCGACACAGCGCCGCGTCCCACCCTGGAGGCCGTGGCCGCCCGGGCCGGTGTCTCGCGGGCCACCGTCTCCCGCGTGGTCAACGGCGGGGACGGGGTGCGGGACGTCCTCGTCGAGCGGGTCCGCAAGGCCGTCGAGGAACTCGGCTACGTGCCCAACCAGGCCGCTCGCTCCCTGGTGACCCGGCGGCACGACGCGGTCGCCGTGGTCGTCGCCGAACCGGAGAGCCGCGTCTTCGCCGACCCGTTCTTCGCGCTCCAGCTGCGCGGCATCAGCAAGGAACTCACGGCCCACGACAACCAGCTCGTGCTGCTGCTCACCGAGGGCCGCGACGACCACGCCCGGGTCGGCCGGTACCTGGCCGGCGGCCACGTGGACGGGGCGCTGGTCTTCTCGCTCCACCTCGACGACCCGCTGCCGGAGCTGATCCAGCGGGCCGGTGTCCCGACGGTCTTCGGCGGCCGGCCCGGCTGGAGCGGCGGCCGGAGCGACGTGGTGTACGTCGACAGCGACAACCGCGGCGGAGCCCGCGACGCCGTCCGCCACCTGGCCGGCCTCGGCCGCACCCGGATCGCGCACATCACCGGTGCCCTGGACCAGACGTCGGCGGTGGACCGGCTGGACGGCTACCGGGACGTCATGGCGGACGCCGACCCACGGCTGATCGCCGAGGCCGACTTCACCCCGGCCGGGGGCGAGCGGGCGATGCGCGAACTCCTCGACCGCTGCCCCGACCTGGACGCGGTGTTCGCCGCGAACGACCTCACGGCCTCCGGCGCCCTGCGCGTCCTGCGCGAGTCCGGCCGCCGCGTCCCGGACGACGTGGCCGTCATCGGCTTCGACGACTTGCAGCCCGTCGCCGAGCAGACCGACCCGCCCCTCACCACGGTCCGCCAGGACATAGAGGAGATGGGCCGCATCATGGCCCGCCTTCTGCTGCACGGCCTCGACCGAGCCCACCGCCACGAGGCGGCCGCCACCCCACCGTCCAGCGTGGTGTTGCCGACGACGCTGGTGCGGCGCCGGTCGGCCTAGGAGGGAGTGGATCCGCCCGGTCCCGGACGTCCGGACTACAGGGCCCGGCCCTGCCGCGGCTCGGTGCGGATCACCGCGAAGCGGGCGCCGTAGGGGTCGGTGAGCCTGGCGACGCGGCCGACGTCGGGCAGGTCCGTGGCGGGCATGCGCAGCGTGCCGCCGTGTTCCTGGGCGACGGCGGCGACGGCGTCGGGGTCGGCGACCTCGAAGTAGGGGAGCCAGTGGGGCTCGTGCTCGGCCGGATCGTCGGCGAGGGCCACGACCGCGCCGAACATGGCGTCCTCGTCCTCCCCGGCGGGGCCGAAGGTGGTGTACGTGCCGCCGTACAGGTCGACGCCGTAGGTCTCCAGGCCGAGCACGGAGTGGTAGAACGCGGCGGCGGCCGGGACGTCCGCCGTGTACAGCTCGGCCCAGCACAGCGAGCCGGCTTCCCCGACCACGTCCAGTCCCCGGGTGCGTCCCGGCTGCCACAGGCCGAAGGGCACCCCGGCGCGGTCGGCGAGGATCGCCGTCCGGCCCAGGTCCTGCACGTCCATGGGCGGCAGCAGCACCGAGCCGCGTGCCTGCCGGGCCGCCTCGGCGGTGGCGTCCGCGTCCGGCGTCCGGAAGTACACCGTCCAGGAGGGCGGCCCCTGCTCCGGCGTGGTCCGCATGCCGCCGGCGACGGTCCGGCCGCCGAGCTGGAAGAGGCCGTACCCGCCGACCTCGGGCCCGCCCGGCAGGAACCGCCAGCCGAACAGGGCCTCGTAGAAGACCGTCGCGCCGTCGATGTCGGGGGTGGCGAGATCGATCCAGTTCGGAGCGCCGGTGACATAACGGGTGGTGAGCATCCTCGCCCTCCTCGCACAGGGGACCGTTCGGCCGCACTGCCGAGTCTCCCACCGCCGACGGGCGGGCGCCGCGTCGCCGCGCGGCCGGACGCGCTCGTCCGGTCCCGCGTGCCGCCGTGCACCGGCGGCCCCGGCGGGGCGACGATCGGCACCGGGCTCAGGCCGGTGAACGCCGTGTTGATCGCGCGTTGATCGAACGTTTTGCACCGGCCGGGACGCTACTGCCCATGCCCATCGACACGATCACCCCGCCCGAACTCGCCTGGCAGCAGGAAGCGTTGTGCTCGCAGACCGGGGCGGAGTTCTTCTTCCCGGAGCCCGGCAGTTCGGTGCGGGAGGCGAAGCGGATCTGCGGTCTGTGCCCGATCCGCACGGCCTGCCTGGAATACGCGCTCGACCACGACGAGCGCTTCGGCGTGTGGGGCGGCCTGTCGGAGAAGGAGCGGCTGGAGCTGCGCCGGGCATCACGGTAGCCACA
>NZ_JAPSKN010000156.1:2982-12404 GCF_031181705.1 Streptomyces sp. | reverse complement strand
ACTGTTCTACGGTGTAGAACATGACGACGTCCTCCCAGGAAACGACCGCGCCGCGGACGGCGCACGCCGGGCACCCCCAACGCTGGCTGATCCTCGGTGTCATCTGCCTCGCGCAGCTCACCGTGCTGCTCGACAACACGATCCTGAACGTGGCGATCCCCTCGCTCACCCGCGAGATGGACGCCTCGACCGCGGACGTCCAGTGGATGATGAACGCCTACTCGCTGGTCCAGTCCGGGCTGCTGCTCACCGCGGGCAACTCCGCCGACCGCTACGGCCGCAAGCTGATGCTGATGTCGGGTCTGGCGATCTTCGGTGTCGGCTCGCTGGCGGCCGGCCTGTCCCAGAGCCCGGCCCAGTTGATCGCGGCCCGCGCGGGCATGGGCGTCGGCGGGGCGCTGCTGATGACCACGACCCTCGCGGTCGTCGTGCAGATCTTCGACGACCAGGAGCGAGTGAAGGCCATCGCGCTGTGGTCGACGGTCAGTTCGCTCGGCTTCGCGGCCGGGCCGCTGATCGGCGGTGTGATGCTGAACCACTTCTGGTGGGGCGCGATCTTCCTCATCAACATCCCGGTCGCGGTGCTGGGCCTGGTGGCGGTGGCCGCGCTGGTGCCCGAGTCGAAGCACAAGGCCGGTGACCGGCCCGACGTGCTCGGCGCGGTGCTGTCGACCGTCGGCATGACGGCCGTGGTGTACGCCATCATCACCGGCCCCGAGCACGGCTGGGCCTCCGGGCGGGTGCTGGTCTCCGCGCTCACCGGCGTGCTCGTGCTCGGCGTGTTCGTGCTGTGGGAGCTGCGCACCGAGCAGCCCATGCTCGACATGCACTTCTTCCGCAACCAGAAGTTCGTGGGCGCGGTCGCGGGCGCCATCCTCGTGGCGTTCGGCATGACGGGGTCGCTGTTCCTGCTCACCCAGCACCTGCAGTTCGTGCTCGGCTACGAGCCGCTGGACGCGGGGCTGCGGACCGCGCCGCTGGCGCTGACCGTGGTCGCCCTCAACTTCACGGGGGTCGGGGCGAAGCTCGTGCTGAAGATCGGGACACCCGGGGCGATCGCGCTCGGCATGACCCTGGTGTCGGCGGGACTCGCGGCGATCGCGCTGCTCGGCGGGCACGGGTACGGGGGCATGCTGCTCGGCCTGGTCGTCATGGGCGCGGGCGTGGCCCTGTCCATGCCGGCGATGGCCAACGCGATCATGGGGGCGATCCCGCCGGAGAAGGCGGGCGTGGGAGCCGGCATCAACGGCACGCTCGCGGAGTTCGGCAACGGGCTGGGGGTCGCCGTCCTCGGGGCCGTGCTCAACTCCCGGTTCGCCTCGCTGGTCGCCGTCTCGGCGGCCTCGCTGCCCGCGGCGCTGGCGGCGGCGGACTCCGCCGAGGAGAAGGCGCGCATCTCCGACGCGTTCGCCTCCGGTCTGGAGACGAGCCAGCTGGTCGGGGCGGTCGCCGTGCTGGCGGGCGGACTGGTCGCGGCGGCGTTGCTTCGGCGGGCCGAGCGGGCAGAGTCCGCGTAGGAGCCCGGCGCCGGTCGCCGCCGTGCGGGTGCCGCTCGCGCCCGCGCGGCCGGCCGCACACCGGACGCGGCCCCGCGCCCCGGGCGCGGCGGCGCGTCTAGCATGAGCGGCGTTTCGAAGATCGAGGAAGGTGCGCCATGGCGAGAGCGGCCCGGCGGGATCAGCCGCGAACCAGCGTCTGGCTGGAGAGCAGGGCGCACCGGCGGCGCGGGGGCGGACAGCCCTCGGGCCTGGACCGGGACCGGATCATCGAGGTGACCGTCCGGCTGCTGGACGCCGAGGGACTGGCCAAGTTCTCGATGCGGCGGCTGGCCGGTGAGCTGAACGTCACCGCGATGTCCGTCTACTGGTACGTCGACACCAAGGACGACCTGCTCGAACTCGCCCTGGACGCGGCCATGGGCGAAATGCGGTTGCCCGACCCGGACTCCGGCGAGGACTGGCGCGAGCAGGTGCGGGCGCTGGCGCGGGAGTACCGGACGCTGCTGGTGCGGCACCCCTGGGTGTCCGCGCTGGTCGGCGCCTTCCTCAACATCGGCCCCAACAACCTGGCGTTCTCCCGGGTGGTCCAGCGCGTCGTCCGCGGCACGGGCATGCCCGCACGGCGCCTGACGAGCACGATCTCGGCCGTCTTCCAGTTCGTCTACGGCTACGGCACGCTGGAGGGCCACCTGGCGACCCGGGCGGCGGCCGGCGGCATGACCGTGGACGAGTACTTCCAGGAGGCCCTCAGCACGGTCTCGGCCGCCCCGCAGGCCGCCGACGTCATCAAGGAGTCCCAGGAGATCATGGCGGCACGCGGCGGTGACACGGTCGCCGAGATGCTGGAGCGCGACTTCGAGTTCGCCCTGGAGCTGCTGATCGCGGGCATCGAGGCGATGGTCGCGCGCGGCTGACCTACTCCCCTTCGACCAGCCGCGCCGGGAACCCGCCCGTCGCCACCGGGCCCCACCGCTCCGGCGTGATCCGGATGATCGACTTGCCCTGCTTGACCATGGCCGCGCGGTACTCGTCCCAGTCGGGGTGCTCCCCGGCGATGTTCCGGTAGTACTCCACGAGCGGCTCGACGGAGTCGGGCGCGTCGACGACCTCCGCCGTGCCGTCGATCTGGACCCACGGGCCGTTCCAGTCGTCGCTCAGGACGATCAGGCTGACCCGCGGATCCCGCCTGGCGTTGCGGGTCTTGGCGCGCTCCGGGTACGTGGAGACCACGATCCGGCCGGAGTCGTCCACGCCGCAGGTCAGCGGCGAGCCCTGGGGGCCGCCGTCGGACCGGCGGGTCAGCAGGATCGCGTGGTGCCGGGGCCGCACGAAGTCGAGCAACTCGTCCAGGGAGACGCGGGTGTTCGTCGCGATGTTCGGAGCCATGCCCGGCAGCCTACGACGCCAGCGCCTCGGGGAGGTTGTCGTACACGGGGACGTCCCGGCGCAGGCCGGTCAGCTCCAGGACGCGCCCGGCGACCCCGTCCGGCCGGGCCACCAGCCGGACCCGGGCACCGGGGCGCAGGCCCTGGCGTATGTCGTTGATGAGGCGGATGCCCTGGGAGTCCATGAAGGAGGTCGAGGTGAGGTCCAGGACGAGCACCTCCAGCCGGTCGCCGCGGGCGCGGGCCGCGGACATGACGAGCGGGAGCAGCTCCGACGCGTTGCAGTAGTCGATCTCTGCGGGCATCGCGAGGTGGACGCGACCGGGAAAGTCGCGTGGTTCTGTGGGATTCGTGAAGAAGGTCACGGCACTCACCTGGCAGACGTTCGTCCGGTTTCGGTAAGGCCGCTTCCTGACCCGCCCGCCATTCCATCACGCCGGGGGGCTGCCACGGAAGCGCCCTGGCCCGGCCGTCGGCCGGGCGTCACTTCGAGGCAACCGAACAGTTAGAGTGCTGTCCGTCCTGTGCTCGCAGTCGGGAATGTGCTGCGGAGCTCTCCTGCGCACGGCCATGGCCGTGCATGCCGAAGAGGTTCGTGGTGGCTGCGTCCGAGTTTCCTGATTTGCCCCGTTTTCCGGTCGGCTTCGAGCTGGCCGAGGCACTCACGGTGGCTTCTCAGCAACTGCACGAGACCTCCACTCCGCACAGCACACTGCGCACGGCGGTCCGGCTGGCCGTCCACATCATGCCGGGAGCCGAGCACGCCGGCATCTCCGTGATCGAACGCGGTGACAAGCTCCGCACGCTCGCCTGGACCGACGAGGTCGTCCGCTCCGCCGAGTCGCGGCACACCGGCCGCGAACAGCACGGGCACTGGGACCAGCTGTGGCACAGCCCCGTGGCGCGGATAACGGACAGCGAGGCGGACGACGGCTGGGACGTGCTGTCGGCCCTGGGGCTGCGCTCGGCGCTGTCGCTGCGGCTGCGCGCCGACAAGCGCCGGCTGACCGTGCTCACGGCCTACGCCCGCAAGCCCGGCGTCTTCGACGAGGACGCCACGCGCATCGGCCGGCTGTTCACCGCGCACGTCAGCATCGCCCTGGACTCCGCGACCGTGCGCGAGCAGCTCACCGAGGCCATGCACACCCGGGACCTGATCGGCCAGGCCACCGGCATCCTCATGGAGCGTCAGGGCATCGACGCGGCCGCGGCCTTCGAGAGCCTGGTGCGGGCCTCCCAGCGGGAGAACGTCAAACTGCGCGATCTGGCCCGCCGGATCGTCGGCACCCACAACACGGCCTGAGAGGCGGCACAGACCTCGAAGGCGTGTTCGCGGGGCGACGGGATACCCGTACGGTCATGAGCTCCGAGACGTCCGACACGCTGGACCAGGCGATGGTGCGCAGCAGTGGTCTCGACACCCTGCTGCGTGACCTGACCGACCGCGCGGTGCAGGAGGTGCCCGGCGCGGCCGCGTGCAGCATCACGGTGCGTCGCGCCGACCGGCTGCTCACGCTGGCCGGCAGCGAGGGACTGCCCGGCGGCCTGGACCTGCGGCAGTACGAGAACGGCTCGGGGCCCTGTGTGGACGCGGCCGAGACCGGCGCCGAGCAGTACGTCCCGGACCTGGCCGAGGAGTCGCGCTGGCCGGCGTACACGCCGTACGCGCTGTCCGTGGGCGTCCGCTGCGTCCTGGCGGTGCCGGTCGCCGTCGAGGGCGAGACGGGCGCGGCCCTCAACTTCTACGGGCTGGGCGCCGGGGGGCTGGGCGCCGGCCGGGACGCGGCCCGGGCCTTCGCGGCCCGGGCGGGGGACGCGATCAACGTGTCCCTGAGCATCGAGCGCCGCCACCAGTCGGCGGCCGACGTGCGCACCGCGCTGCTGTCGCGCAGCGTCATCGACCAGGCGGTCGGCATCCTCATGGCCCGCGAGCGCATCGACGCCCGCCAGGCCATGGAGCGGCTGCGCCGGGTCTCGCAGGACCGGAACGTCAAACTCCGGGACCTGTGCGGCCAGTTGGTGACGAGAGTCGTCCAGCCGCGCGACCCCTCCTCACGCCGCGGGCAGTGACTCGCCCTGCACGGCCTGGATGTCCAGCTCCACCTTGAGGGTGGTGCCGATGGCGGCGATGCCCGCCTGGAGCACCTGGTTGTAGTTCATCGCGAAGTCCTCGCGCCGCAGCTCGGTCGTGGCACGGAACGCCGCCCGGGTGCCGCCCCACGGGTCCGGGCCCGTGCCCAGGTAGGCCAGGTCCAGATCGACCGGCCGTACGACCCCGTGCATGCCCAGCTCGCCGTGGACCGTCCACCGGTCCGACCCGGTCGCCGTCAGGCCCGTGGACCGGAAGGTGATCTCCGGGAACCGCTCGACGTCCAGGAAGTCCGGCGACTTCAGGTGCCCGTCGCGCATGCCGTTGCCGGTGTCGATCGACCCGGCCCGGATCACCGCCTCCACCCGTGACTTGGTGACGTCGTCCGGGGCGATCTCGATCACGCCGGAGAACTGCGTGAACCGGCCGTGCACGCTGGAGATGCCCAGGTGCTGGGCCACGGCGGCCACGCTGGAGTGCACCGGGTCGATCGTCCACGGCCCGGGCGGCGGCAGTTCGGTGCCGCCCTGCCGGGCCAGCGTCACCGTGCCGACCTCGGCCCGCCCGCTCGCCGTGACGATCACACTCGAGGCGGCGGGCGCGTACCCGACGGCCGTGACGATCACGGTGTACGCCCCCGGCTGCAGCGGCGCCGCGTCCCGCACGGCGCCCTCCGCGTCCGCCTCGGCCCGCAGCACCTGCGCGCCGGTCATGTCCGCCACCGTGACGACCGCGTGCGACACGGCCCATCCGTCCCGGGTACGGATCCTCGCGGTCAGTCCCATCTCCACCTAACTCCTCAGAAAGAAACCGGCCCGTGGCGGGGGGCGCACCTCCGCTCGGAGCGCGCCCACCCGCCACGGGCCGGGGTCCGTACTACTCGCCGGGGTGGGCGAGTTCGATGTCGTGGGCGTCGGTGCCGCGGCCCGTGACCGTCAGCGCGGTGGCCACCGGCGGGTAGCCCGTGGCGATCACGGTGTACTCGCCGCCGTCCAGGTCGGTGAAGGCGTACGCCCCGTCCGCCCCGGTCGTGGCCGAGCCGACGACGTTGCCGGCTTGGTCGACCAGCGTCACCCGGGCGTCGGCCAGCGGGCCGTGCGGGGCGCGCACGACACCCTGGACGCGGGCGCCCGGGTCCAGGTCGATCTCGACCCGGGTGACCCCGGTGCCGCCGACCTCCACGGGCAGGGCGCGCGGCCGGAACCCGGCGGCGTTCACCGCGACGGTCACCGCCCCCGGCACCAGCTCGGCGAAGGAGAACTCACCCTGTTCACCGGTGACCTGGGTGGCCAGCAGATCGCCGCGCACATCGGTCACGATGACCATCGCGTCCTTCACCGGCTGCCCGCTCCCGGCGGCCCGCACCAGGCCGGACAGCCCGCTGGTGCCGCTGAGCAGGATGTCGTAGGCGAGGGGCTCGCCGTTGACGACGACCGTGGAAGCCTGCGGCTGGTAGCCGTCGGCCGAGGCGATCAGGACGTACGATCCCGCGCCCGGCGCGTCGAGCGCGTAGGACCCGTCGGACTGCGCCACGGACCGGCCCAGCTGGCGCCCGGCCAGCGAGATCAGCGTGACGGCGGCCTGCGGCACGGGCGCGGACTCGGCGCCGCGGACGAAACCGCGGACCGGGACACCGCCCCCACCCGGCGCCTGCTCCCCGGCCGGGGCCACCGTGGCGACCGCGGCGAGCCGCTGCGTGCCCTCGGGCCCGGTCCCGCCGGCGGCCTCGGTGTCCGCGACGGCCCAGCTCGGCACGGTCTTCTCCGCGGCGGCCCCGGCCGCCGCCTGAGCGGGAGCCTGCGCGCCGGTCTCGGTGGCCGCCGCCTGCGCCAGCCCACCCTTCGTCTTCAAGGGGACCTCCTTGATGAACAGCGACACCAGCAGCGCGAGCAGCGCCATCGGGGCCGAGTAGAGGAACACGTCCGCGACACCGTGGCCGTAGGCGCTCTCCACGACGGTGCGGATCGGCGCGGGCATCGTGTCGAGGTCGGGGATGCCGCCCCCGCCCGTGCCGGCGTGGCCGAGGGCCGCGCCCTTGGCGCCGAGGTCGGCGAGGCCGTCCTTGACGTAGTCGGTGATCTTGTTGCCCAGGACCGCGCCGAGCGCCGAGACGCCCACCGCACCGCCCAGGGACCGGAAGAAGGTCACCGTGGAGCTCGCGGCACCGAGGTCACCCGGCTCCACCTGGTTCTGCGTGCACAGCACCAGGTTCTGCATCATCATGCCGATGCCGAGACCCAGCAGCGCCATGAAGATCGCTATGTGCCAGTACTCGGTGTCGTAGCGGATGGTGCCCAGCAGCCCCAGGCCCGCGGTCACCAGCACACCGCCGGCCAGCAGCCAGCCCTTCCAGCGGCCGGTCCGGGTGATGACCTGGCCGGAGACGGTGGAGGAGACGAACAGGCCCGCGATCATCGGGATCGTCATGACACCGGACATCGTCGGCGACTTGTCCCGGGCCAGCTGGAAGTACTGGCTGAAGAAGACGGTCCCGGCGAACATCGCGACACCGACGAACAGCGAGGCCAGCGACGCCAGCGTGATGGTCCGGTTGCGGAACAGCCGCAGCGGGATGATCGGCTCGCTCGCCCTGGACTCGACGAGGACGAAGACCGCCAGCAGCACCAGCGAACCGCCGACCATCGCGTACGTCTGCCACGAGACCCAGTCGTACTTGTCACCGGCGAAGGTGACCCAGACGAGCAGCAGGCAGACGGCCGCGGTGATGAAGAACGCGCCGGCCCAGTCGACCTTGACCTTCCGCTTCACCACGGGCAGGTGCAGGGTCTTCTGCAGCACGATCAGGGCGATCACGGCGAAGGGCACGCCGACGTAGAAGCACCAGCGCCAGCCGAGCCAGTCGGTGTCGGTGATGACACCGCCGACCAGCGGGCCGCCGACCATCGCCGTGGCGAAGACGGCGCCGAGGTAGCCGTTGTACCGGCCGCGCTCACGCGGCGAGATCATCGCCGCCATGATGATCTGGGCCAGCGCGGACAGACCGCCCATGCCGATGCCCTGGACGGCGCGGAAGGTGATCAGCATGCCGGGGTTCTGCGACATGCCCGCCGCGGCCGACCCCAGGACGAAGACGACCAGCGCGACCTGGATCAGCAGCTTCTTGGAGAACAGGTCCGCGAGCTTGCCCCACAGCGGGGTGGAGGCGGTCATCGTCAGCAGGGACGCGGTCACGACCCAGGTGTAGGCGCTCTGGCCGCCACCGAGGTCCCCGATGATCCGGGGCAGGGCGTTGGAGACGATCGTCGACGACAGGATCGCGACGAACATGCCGAGCAGCAGGCCGGTGAGGGCCTCCATGATCTGCCGGTGCGTCATCGGAGCGTCGCCGGGGGAGCCGTGGGAGCCTCCCCCGTGCTTGGCATGAGCCCGCACACCGGCTGGTGTGGTCGTTGCCATGGGCTTCCTTTTCTTACGTGCTTGCGGGTGTACGGGTGGTCCGTTCGACAGCGGGGGGTGCCGCCCGGGGCGCGGGCCGGCAGTCGAAGCTCTCGCGCAGCCGCGCCATCAGGTCCGTGAGCCGGCCGACCTCCTCGTCGGTCCAGTCGCCCAGCCGCTCGGCCAGGACCTCGGTGGTCCGCCGGGACAGTTCGTCGAGCTGGGCGCGGCCCGCGGGGGTCAGGCGCAGGATGCGCGAGCGCTTGTCGGCGGGGTCGGGGGAGCGTTCGATCCACCCCTTGTCCACGACGTGCGCGACATGGCGGCTGGTGACCGACATGTCCACCGCGAGCAGCTCGGCCAGCTTGCTCATGCGCATGTCGCCGTGGCGGCCCAGCAGGGTCAGCACGGCCGCCGACCCGCCGGGGCACTCGGCGGGCATGATCCGGCCGAGCTCCCGCTTGACGGCGCCGAAGGCACTGAACTGGCGGACCAGCTCTTCGTACTGCGCCCTCTCGGCCATGACACCTCCCGCTTTCGTTGCTTAGGGCAACCATAGAAGCCATTGGTTGCTGCAGGCAAATAAAAAGGCGGGTTACGGGACCAAAAGTTGGCAAAGGCAAGTATTGCGAGAGTAAATGTGCAGGTGGCGAGCCCGGCACTCCGGGTCGCACGGAGGCAAACGGAAGACCAACCCCCACTTGGGGAGCACCGGCGTTTTCGCTAGGGTCTCGGGCCATGGCTAACAACCAGGCCCCCCAGGGCAATCACGACCCTGCCGGCAGCACCCAGATGTTCCGCGCGTTCGTCGACGAAGCGCCGCAGGGACGCCAGGCCGCGGCGTCCGGCGGCGGCCCGCGCATCGGGCTCATCCTCGGCGTCGTCGTCGCCGTGGCGGTCATCGCGGCGGTCGCCTGGCTGGCGCTGGGGTAGTAGGAAACGGCGGGTTCGCAGGTACTCGGCGCGGGTGCCGGGGCCGGGTGGGTGCGCCACCCGGCGAGCGGGGTGCGGCTGCGCCCACCCGTGCCGCCCCAGCGGCACCGGCTGCCCGCA
>NZ_JAPSKN010000156.1:0-2882 GCF_031181705.1 Streptomyces sp. | reverse complement strand
CCTCGGCCCGTCCTCAGTCCGAGATCAGGCCTTCCCGCAGCTGCGCCAACGTCCGCGTCAGCAGCCGCGAGACGTGCATCTGCGAGATGCCGACCTCCTCGCCGATCTGCGACTGCGTCATGTTCGCGAAGAACCGCAGCATGATGATCCGCCGCTCCCGGGGCGGGAGTTTGGCCAGCAGCGGCTTGAGGGACTCGCGGTACTCCACGCCCTCCAGTGCCGTGTCCTCGTACCCCAGCCGGTCCGCGAGCGACCCCTCGCCGCCGTCGTCCTCCGGCGCCGGCGAGTCCAGCGAGGACGCCGTGTACGCGTTCCCCACCGCCAGCCCGTCGACCACGTCCTCCTCGGACACCCCGAGCACGGAGGCGAGTTCGGTGACCGTCGGCGACCGGTCCAGCTTCTGCGAGAGCTCGTCGCTGGCCTTGGTCAGCGCCAGCCGCAGCTCCTGAAGCCGCCGCGGCACCCGCACCGACCAGGACGTGTCCCGGAAGAACCGCTTGATCTCCCCGACCACCGTCGGCATCGCGAACGTCGGGAACTCCACGCCCCGTTCGCAGTCGAACCGGTCGATCGCCTTGATCAGCCCGATCGTGCCGACCTGGACGATGTCCTCCATCGGCTCGTTCCGCGAGCGGAACCGCGCCGCCGCGTACCGCACCAGCGGCAGGTTGAGCTCGATCAGCGTGTCACGGACGTACGCACGCTCGGGGCTGTCCTCGTCGAGCGCGGCCAGCCGCAGGAACAGGGAGCGGGACAGGGTGCGGGTGTCGATGGCCCCCGTGGCCGGCAGCACCGGCGCGGGCTCGGTCACGAGCTCGGCCGGAACGTCGTCGATGGGGCCGAGTGAGTCGAGAGCATGGGGAGCTGTGTCGCTCTCCGCGAGCGTGAGCACCTTCGAGCTGCCCTGTTCTGCGGACATGCCACCCCCTTTGGGTCGCGGGACGGTCGCGGCGGACGCTCCCGTCTGAGGAACGCAGCCTTCACCTGAATACCGGAGCCGAAGCTCCGGCAAACGCGCTTCACGCAGAATGTCACATGTCGGCAACACGCTGTAGTGACATGTCGACATCTGAGACGCGAATCCGCCCTGCAAACAAGGGGTCTGACGACTTTTCGGCTCTCAACTGCCGGGAACGGCCCTGATGAGCGATTCCCTCCCCGCGGTGACCTCTCGCTCGCGTTTGCGGTTACGCGTCGATCCGGTTCGCAGACCGCAACCGCTGGAAGCTACGCGCGAGCAGCCGCGAGACGTGCATCTGTGAGACACCCAGTTCCGCGCTGATCTGGGACTGCGTGAGGTTGTTGTAGTACCGCAGCAGCAGGATCCGCTGCTCCCGCTCGGGCAGTTGCACGAGGAGGTGCCGTACGAGGTCCCGGTGCTCCACGCCGTCCAGCGCGGGGTCCTCGTAGCCGAGCCGGTCCAGCAGGCCGGGCAGCCCGTCGCCCTCCTGCGCGGCCTCCAGGGACGTGGCGTGGTACGACCGCCCGGCCTCGATGCAGGACAGCACCTCGTCCTCGGAGATGCGCAGCCGCTCGGCGATCTCCGCGGTCGTCGGGGTGCGCCCGAAGGCGGTCGTGAGGTCCTCCGTCGCGCTGTTCACCTGCACCCACAGCTCGTGCAGCCGGCGCGGCACGTGGACCGTGCGGACGTTGTCGCGGAAGTAGCGCTTGATCTCGCCGATGACCGTCGGCATCGCGAACGTCGGGAACTGCACGCCCCGGTCCGGGTCGAAGCGGTCGATGGCGTTGATCAGCCCGATGGTGCCGACCTGGACGACGTCCTCCATCGGCTCGTTGCGGGAGCGGAACCGGGCGGCCGCGTAGCGCACGAGCGGCAGGTTGGCCTCGATGAGCGCCCCGCGCACCCGGTCGTGCTCGGGCGTGCCCGGCTGGAGCTCCTTGAGCTGGGCGAAGAGCACCTGCGTGAGAGCGCGGGTGTCGGCGCCTCGGCTGCGCTGGGGAGCGGCAGGAGGGGGGTCGGGGGTTTCCGAGGTGGGTGCCTGAGGTGCGGTACTGGCCAGCACGGTCAACTCCACCTCGTCATCATCAACTCATCCGTCAACTCTTCCATCAAAAGCGGTCATAGCATCACAAGACATGTGCACTGTGTGCAAGCACCCCATAACTACGTGTTGAGGGATGAATGGCGCATAAATGAACTCACGCCACAGAGAAGCCCCCTGTCGCACCGACAGAGGGCTCGAAACGGCCGGGACGGCCGGACTCAGAACTCGTAGTCCGCGATCACCCACGTGGCGAACTCGCGCCACAGCGCCACACCGGCCTGGTGGTCGGGATGCTCCACGTACCGCCGCAGCGCTTCCGCGTCCTCGAAGGCGGAGTTGATGGCGAAGTCGTACGCGATGGGGCGGTCGCTGACGTTCCAGCCGAGCTCCCAGTGGCGCAGCTCGGGGATTCTGCCGTCGAGGGCGCGGAAGGCCTCGACGCCCTGCACGACCCGGGGCTCGTCGCGCTCGACGCCCTCGTTGAGCTTGAACAGGACCAGGTGGCGGATCATCACTTTCCTCCGTCGGCGACCCAGGTGGCGAAGTCGCCCAGGGCCTGGGCGGCGTCCGAGATGCCCTGGAACCCTATCTGGACGTAGTCCGCCGCCCCCTCCGGGTCCGTGATGATCACGTACGCAACGAAGACCACGAGGACGTAGACGGCGACCTTCTTCGCGTTCACCGCCATCGCGGCCTCCCCTGTTCCTGCTGTCGCTGCTGTCACTGGTGTCCCGGACAGCGCACATGATCGCACGAAGGAACGATCACCCGAAGGGGCGGCTCGCACGAAGGGCCCCGTCTTGCGACGGGGCCCTTCTCAAGCGGTAGCGGAGGGATTTGAACCCTCGGTGACTTGCGCCACACTCGCTTTCGAGG
>NZ_JAPSKN010000155.1 GCF_031181705.1 Streptomyces sp. | reverse complement strand
GGGCTAACAGGATTTGAACCTGTGGCCTCATCCTTATCAGGGATGCGCTCTAACCAACTGAGCTATAGCCCCGCCGCGCTCTGCGGTGTGTGTCCCGCGCGCTGACTCCTGAAGATTAGCGCACGACATGGGCAGTCCCAAAATCGGTTGTCGGGACGACGACCAGGGGGCGTCACTCGTCCTCGGCGAGCGTCAGCTCCACACCGCCCACGAAGCCCGCGGAGAGGTTGTAGATGAACGCGCCGAGCGTCGCGAGGGCCGTCGCGAGGACGACGTCGATGACCGCGATGACCGACGTGAACAGCAGGACGTTGGGCAGCGACAGGAAGGCCTGCAGGTCGAAGCCGTTGGACTCGTTGGAGCCGGTGGCCTCGGAGATGGTGCCGCCGACCGTCGAGAAGACGCCCATCGCGTCCATGACCATCCACAGCACGGCGGCCGCGACGATCGTGCAGATGCCCAGCGCGATGGAGAGCAGGAAGCTGACCTTCATCACCGACCACGGGTCGGCCTTCGCCACCCGCAGACGCGCCTTGCGGACGCGGGGCGTGGTGCGCGCCCCCGTGCGCGGACGCCGCACCGCGGCTGCCGCGTCGGCACCGGCGGCAGCCCCCTGCTGGGCCGGATAGGCCTGCGGCGGGTGGTACGGCCCGGCCGGCTGCTGCGTCTGCCGTTCCCCGGGCAGCGGGGAGGCCGGCTGCGCGGCGGCCCCCGGGTCCTGGGCGGCCGGCTGCGGCTGCGCCGGTGCGCCGGTGGCGGCCGGGCCCGCTCCAGGCTTCTGCTGGGTCTGCGGACCTCGGGTGTCCGTCACAGTTCCCCCCTGTGATCCATGCGTGTCAGACGAGGGCGCGTCCTTGGTCGGGGACTTGATCGCCTTCAGGTTGGTCGTGTGCGGATCCGCCGCACGCGCGGCGGAGCCACGGCCGCCGCCGTCCGTCTCCGTACCCTCGGAGGTACCGGTCGGTCCGGCGCCCGTGGCTCCGCTCACGCTGACTCACTCCTCGTGCTACTCGGCCGAGGGCGCCTCACCCTCGTCCGTGCCGGTGGTCTCGGGACCCTCGGCGGTGTCGTCGACGACCACGTCGCCGTCGACCTCCTCCGCCTCGCGTCCCGCCTCGGCGTTGCGAGCGATGCCCACGACGGCATCGCGCTTGCCCAGATTGATCAGTTGGACGCCCATGGTGTCACGGCCGGTTTCCCTGATCTCGTTGACTCGCGTACGAATCACACCGCCCGACAGCGTGATGGCGAGGATCTCGTCGGTCTCCTCGACCACCAGCGCGCCGACGAGGGAACCGCGGTCCTCGACGATCTTGGCGGCCTTGATGCCGAGGCCGCCGCGACCCTGGACGCGGTACTCGTCGACGGCGGTCCGCTTCGCGTACCCGCCGTCTGTGGCAGTGAACACGAACGTACCGGGTCGAACAACATTCATCGAGAGCAGTTCGTCGCCCTCGCGGAAGCTCATGCCCTTGACGCCCGAGGTGGCACGGCCCATGGGGCGGAGGGTGTCGTCCGATGCGGTGAACCTGATCGACTGCGCCTTCTTGCTGATCAGAAGCAGATCGTCATCGGCCGAGACGAGTTCGGCACCGATCAGTTCGTCGTCCGAACCGTCCTCCATCGACCGGAGGTTGATCGCGATCACACCGCCGGAACGGGGCGAATCGTAATCCTTCAGAGGCGTCTTCTTCACAAGTCCGGCCTTGGTGGCGAGCACCAGGTACGGAACGGCCTCGTAGTCGCGGATCGCCAGGATCTCGGCGATCGCCTCGTCCGGCTGGAAGGCGAGCAGGTTCGCCACGTGCTGGCCGCGCGCGTCCCGGCCGGCGTCCGGCAGCTCGTAGCCCTTCACGCGGTAGACCCGGCCCTTGTTCGTGAAGAACAGCAGCCAGTGGTGCGTGGTGGACACGAAGAAGTGGTCGACGATGTCGTCTTCCTTGAGCTTCGCGCCGCGCACGCCCTTGCCCCCGCGCTTCTGGGCGCGGTAGTCGTCGGTCTTGGTGCGCTTGATGTAGCCGCCCCGGGTGACCGTGACGACGATGTCCTCCTCGGCGATCAGGTCCTCGATGGACATGTCGCCCTCGTACGGGATGAGCTTGGTCTTGCGGTCGTCGCCGTACTTCTCGACGATCGCGGCCAGCTCCGCGCTGACGATGCCCCGCTGGCGGACCGGGGAGGCCAGGATCTCGTTGTACTCGTTGATCTTCGCCTGGAGCTCGTCGTGCTCCTGGACGATCTTCTGGCGCTCCAGGGCGGCCAGCCGGCGCAGCTGCATCTCCAGGATGGCGTTGGCCTGGATCTCGTCGATCTCCAGCAGGTCCATCAGGCCGCCGCGGGCGATGTCGACGGTGTCGCTGCGCCGGATCAGCGCGATGACCTCGTCGATGGCGTCCAGGGCCTTCAGCAGACCGCGCAGGATGTGCGCCCGTTCCTCGGCCTTGCGCAGCCGGAAGCGCGTACGGCGGACGATGACCTCGATCTGGTGCGTCACCCAGTGGCGGATGAACGCGTCGAGCGAGAGCGTGCGCGGCACGCCGTCGACCAGCGCCAGCATGTTGGCGCCGAAGTTCGTCTGCAGGTCCGTGTGCTTGTACAGGTTGTTCAGGACGACCTTGGCGACCGCGTCCCGCTTGAGCACGATCACGAGCCGCTGGCCCGTGCGGGAGGACGTCTCGTCACGGACGTCCGCGATGCCGCCGATCTTGCCGTCCTTGACGAGGTCGGCGATCTTCTGCGCCAGGTTGTCCGGGTTCACCTGGTACGGCAGCTCGGTGACGACCAGGCACTGGCGGCCCTGGATCTCCTCGACCTCGACCACCGCGCGCATGGTGATGGAGCCGCGGCCGGTGCGGTACGCCTCCTCGATGCCCTTGCGGCCGACGACGAGCGCGCCGGTCGGGAAGTCGGGGCCCTTGATGCGCTCCAGGAGGGCGTCCAGCAGCTCCTCGTGCGAGACCTCGGGGTTCTCCAGGTACCACTGGGCGCCGGCCGCGACCTCGCGCAGGTTGTGCGGCGGGATGTTGGTCGCCATGCCGACCGCGATACCGGCCGAGCCGTTGATCAGCAGGTTCGGGAAGCGGGCCGGCAGGACGGTCGGCTCCTGGGAGCGGCCGTCGTAGTTGTCCGTGAAGTCGACGGTCTCCTCGTCGATGTCACGGACCATCTCCATCGACAGCGGCGCCATCTTGCACTCGGTGTACCGCATGGCCGCGGCCGGGTCGTTGCCCGGGGAGCCGAAGTTGCCGTTGGAGTCGACGAGCGGCATGCGCATCGACCAGGGCTGGGCGAGGCGCACGAGCGCGTCGTAGATGGAGGAGTCGCCGTGCGGGTGGTAGTTGCCCATGACGTCGCCGACGACGCGGGCGCACTTGTAGAAGCCGCGCTCGGGGCGGTAGCCGCCGTCGTACATGGCGTACAGGACGCGGCGGTGCACGGGCTTGAGGCCGTCGCGCACGTCGGGCAGCGCGCGCGAGACGATGACGGACATCGCGTAGTCGAGGTACGAGCGCTGCATCTCGGTCTCGAGCCCGACGGGCTCGACACGCATCGCGAGTTCGCCGCCCTCTTCAGGGGTGACGGGAGTGTTCTCGTCGGTCATTGCTGGTGGGGATCCTTCCTGGTGCGGTCAGCTGAGACCGACTCAGATGTCGAGGAAGCGGACGTCCTTGGCGTTGCGCTGGATGAACTGGCGGCGGGCCTCGACGTCCTCGCCCATCAGGACCGAGAACAGGTCGTCGGCCTGCGCGGCGTCGTCCAGGGTGACCTGGCCGAGGACCCGGTGCTCCTGGTCCATCGTGGTCACGCGCAGCTCCTCGGCGTTCATCTCGCCGAGGCCCTTGAAGCGCTGGATCGAGTCCTCGCGGACGCGCTTGCCGCGCTGGCGGCCCATCTCGATCAGCGCGTCGCGCTCGCGGTCCGAGTAGGCGTACTCGATGTCGTCCCGGCCCCACTTGATCTTGTACAGCGGGGGACGGGACAGGTACACGTGCCCGGCCTCGACCAGCGGCCGCATGAAGCGGAACAGGAAGGTCAGCAGCAGGGTGCTGATGTGCTGTCCGTCGACGTCGGCGTCCGCCATCAGGATGATCTTGTGATAGCGGAGCTTCTCGATGTCGAAGTCCTCGTGCACACCCGTGCCGAAGGCCGAGATCAGCGCCTGGATCTCCTGGTTCTGGAGGATCTTGTCGATCCGGGCCTTCTCGACGTTGAGGATCTTGCCGCGGATCGGGAGGATCGCCTGGTACTGCGGGTTGCGGCCGGACTTGGCCGAGCCGCCGGCGGAGTCGCCCTCGACGATGAAGATCTCGCACTTGGTGGGGTCGTTCGACTGGCAGTCCGAGAGCTTGCCCGGCAGGGACGCGGTCTCCAGCAGGCCCTTGCGGCGGGTCAGGTCCCGGGCCTTGCGGGCGGCCACGCGCGCGGTGGCGGCCTGGATGCCCTTGCGGACGATGTCCGCGGCCTCGTTCGGGTTGCGGTCCAGCCAGTCGTTGAGGTGCTCGTAGACGGCCTTCTGGACGAAGGTCTTCGCCTCCGTGTTGCCCAGCTTGGTCTTGGTCTGGCCCTCGAACTGCGGCTCGCTCAGCTTCACCGAGATGATCGCGGTGAGACCCTCGCGGATGTCGTCGCCCGTGAGGTTGTCGTCCTTCTCGCGGAGCAGCTTCTTGTCGCGCGCGTACTTGTTGATCAGGTTCGTCAGCGCCGCGCGGAAGCCCTCTTCGTGGGTGCCGCCCTCGTGGGTGTGGATGATGTTGGCGAACGAGTACACGCCCTCGCTGTAGCCGCTGTTCCACTGCATGGCGACTTCGAGGGAGAGGGACTTGTCCTTGTCCTCGGCCTCCAGGTCGATCACCGACGGGTGCACCGCCTCTCCCTTGCGGGAGTTGAGGTACTTCACGAAGTCGACGATGCCGCCCTCGTAGTGGTACGTGACCGTCTTGACCTCGGCGGTCTCGTCCGCGCCGGCCTCGTCCGCGCCGGAGGTTGCCTTCGCCGACTCGCGCTCGTCGGTGAGCTTGATGGTCAGGCCCTTGTTGAGGAACGCCATCTCCTGGAAACGCCGCGACAGCGTCTCGAAGGAGTACTCGGTGGTCTCGAAGATGTCGCCGTCGGCCCAGAAGGTGACCGAGGTGCCCGTCTCGTCCGTGGCCTCGTGCTTGGCGAGGGGGGCCGTCGGGACGCCCATCTTGTAGTCCTGCGTCCAGCGGTGGCCGTCGGTCTTCACCTCGACGGAGACCTTGCTGGACAGGGCGTTCACGACCGAGACGCCGACGCCGTGCAGACCACCGGAGACCGCGTAGCCGCCGCCGCCGAACTTGCCGCCCGCGTGCAGCACGGTCAGCACGACCTCGACGGCCGGCTTGCCCTCGGACGGCACGATGCCCACCGGGATGCCGCGGCCGTTGTCGACGACCCGGACGCCGCCGTCGGCGAGGATCGTCACCTCGATCGTGTCCGCGTGCCCGGCCAGCGCCTCGTCGACGGAGTTGTCGACGACCTCGTACACGAGGTGGTGCAGGCCGCGCTCACCGGTGGAACCGATGTACATACCGGGTCGCTTGCGGACCGCGTCCAGACCCTCGAGGACGGTGATGGCACTGGCGTCGTACGACGCCGTTACGGAGGCCTCGGCGACTCCGGCCGGGGCCTCGGTGGACGGGATGTTCTCGTTGGGGTTGCCGGAATCGGCCACGAAGCGCCCTTTCTGGCACAGCACGAGCCAGGCTCTGGGGGTCCACCCTCCGGGGGAGGGTCGCCGGAGCGGCTGCGGCATGTTGCGTTGGTAAGCCTTGATCAGCGTTGCTCAGCTTTTCCCGGACGGTCCCCACGAGTGGGGCGGGATTGCTTCCAGTCTACCGGTAGCACTGACACTGATGGGGGTTTGCCGGTACCTGAGTCCGCATGTGCCGCCCTCGATGGGTCTTGTCCGACTCCCGATATACGGATGGGGGCTCCAAGAGGCTCACGGAGCCACTCAGCGCTTCCGGCCGTCAACCCTTGGCTACTTCGGAGTCAGGTCCCGATTCGCAACCATGTGCGGTGCCGCGACGGGACGGCCGCGCGGGCCGATCCGGGGCGAGGAGACGTGACGTAAGTCACCTGTAGGTGTCGCCAGGTCCCCTGCTGCCGGGGGCGCGCAGAGGGCCGTAGCGGCGCGTGGGAGCGCTGGGACCGACGACCTTGATGTGCCGTACGGTGCCGTGCCCCAGGTCCTCGTTGAGCCGCGCGACGAGCACGGGCGCGAGGCGGCGCACCTCGGTCGCCCAGACCGGCGACTCGCACTGCACGACCAGGACGCGTTCGTCCTCGTCGTACCGCTGCGGGGTGCAGTGGGCGGCGAGCTTCTCGCCGACGATCTGCGGCCAGCGGCCCATCACCCCGCCCACCGCGGCCGGGGCCTCCCAGCCGCGCTCGGTGATCAGCCGGTTGATCGCGGGCCCGAGCGCCATGGGATCGCGGCCGTCGGCGCGCGCGCCGGAGCGCAGCCCGCCGCCCCTGCGCGCCTGCTTCTTCTGCTGCGCCGCGTCCCCCCGCGCGCGGGCGGCCTCCTTCGCGGCGCGCAACGCCACGCGCGCGAGGTCGACACCGGAGGGCTCGGGGTCCTTCTTCGGCTCCTGCGTGCTCATACCCGCTCCACCGTTCCCTCGGACACGGCGAACCGCACCCCGGACAGCACGTGCGGAACGTCGTCGTCCACCGCCGCGGTCACCAGGACCTGCTCCCCGGGCGCGACCAGCTCGGCGAGCCGCTCGCGCCGGCGGGTGTCGAGCTCGGCGAAGACGTCGTCGAGCACCAGCACCGGCTCGTTGCCCTCCGCCCGCAGCAGGTCGTAGGAGGCCAGGCGCAGCGCCAGCGCGTACGACCAGGACTCGCCGTGGGAGGCGTAGCCCTTGGCGGGCAGCTGGCCGAGCTTGAGCAGCAGGTCGTCCCGGTGCGGTCCGACGAGCGTGACGCCCCGCTCGATCTCCTGCTTGCGGGCCTCGGCGAGCGCGGCCGTCAGCTGCTCGAAGAGGTCCTCGCGTGTGTGCGCCTCACCCGGCGCGGACGGCTTGTACTCCAGGGCGACCGGGCCGCCGCCGGGGGCGAGCTGTTCGTACGCCTTGTCGGCCAGCGGCTGGAGCGTGGCGATCAGATCAAGACGCTGGGCGAGCAACTCGGCGCCCGCGCGCGCGAGGTGCTGGTCCCAGACGTCCAAGGTGGACATGTCCATGGAACGGCCGCCGTGCCGCCGGGCCAGCGCGGCCGACTTCAGCAGGGTGTTGCGCTGCTTGAGGACCCGGTCGTAGTCGGAGCGGACCCCGGCCATGCGTGGGGAGCGGGCGGTGATCAGCTCGTCGAGGAAGCGGCGCCGCTCCCCCGGGTCGCCCTTGACCAGCGCGAGATCCTCCGGCGCGAACAGGACCGTCCGGACGATCCCCAGCACGTCACGCGGTCTGACCTGCGAGGACCTGTTGATACGGGCGCGGTTGGCACGCCCCGGGTTGAGCTCGAGCTCGACGAGCTGCTGCCGCTCGCCCTGCCTGACCTGGGCCCGGATGATCGCCCGCTCGGCGCCCATGCGGACCAGCGGGGCGTCGGAGGAGACCCGGTGGCTGCCGAGGGTGGCGAGATAGCCGACGGCCTCGACGAGGTTGGTCTTGCCCTGCCCGTTCGGCCCGACGAAGGCCGTCACCCCCGGGTCGAGCGGGACCTCGACCCGGGGATAGGAGCGGAAGTCGGCCAGCGACAGGTGCGTGACGTGCATGGTGTTCTCGCCGGCCTCCCTCGGTGCTCTCTGTGCTCGGTTGCTTCTTCTGGCTACTTCTTCTCGACCGCGTGGCCGCCGAACTGGTTCCGCAGGGCGGCGATCATCTTCATCTGGGGCGAGTCCTCCTGCCGGGAGGCGAACCGCGCGAACAGCGACGCGGTGATCGCCGGCAGCGGCACCGCGTTGTCTATCGCGGCTTCCACAGTCCAGCGTCCCTCGCCGGAGTCCTGTGCATAACCCCGCAGCCCGTCGAGGTGCTCGTCCTCGTCGAGCGCGTTCACCGCGAGGTCGAGCAGCCAGGAGCGGATGACCGTGCCCTCCTGCCAGGAGCGGAAGACCTCCCGGACGTCGGTCACGGAGTCGACCTTCTCCAGCAGCTCCCAGCCCTCGGCGTAAGCCTGCATCATCGCGTACTCGATGCCGTTGTGGACCATCTTCGCGAAGTGGCCCGCGCCGACCTTGCCGGCGTGCACCGAGCCGAAGTCGCCCTCCGGCTTGAGGGCGTCGAAGACCGGCTGCACCTTCGCGACGTTCTCGGCGTCGCCGCCGTACATCAGCGCGTAGCCGTTCTCCAGGCCCCAGACGCCGCCGGAGACGCCGCAGTCGACGAAGCCGATGCCCTTGGCCGCCAGCTCCTCGGCGTGCTTCTCGTCGTCCGTCCAGCGGGAGTTGCCGCCGTCGACGACGACGTCGCCCGGCTCCAGCAGCTCGGCGAGCCGGTCGATGGTGGACTGGGTGGCCTCACCCGCCGGGACCATCACCCAGACCACGCGCGGCCCGCTGAGCTTGCCCACCAGCTCTTCCAGGCTGTGGACATCGGCGAGGTCCGGGTTGCGGTCGTATCCGTAGACGGTGTGGCCCGCGCGGCGGATCCGCTCGCGCATGTTGCCGCCCATCTTGCCGAGGCCGACGAGACCGAGCTCCATCAGTTGTTTTCCTTAGGTTCGCAGGTGTCCGACGTGGCGCTGCGGCACGTGTGTGCCGCGTCCGAGCCTAATCCCGGACGCTCGCGCACATCTGTGGGCATACGCGCTCACTCGCACGCCCTCACCTGCTGCTTTACCCCCAGCCTGTGGACAGCCGACGGGGCTCAGCCGCTGAGGCGCACCGGCATGATCAGGTACTTGTAGGCCTCGTTCGCCTCGGCGTCCAGCGCCGGCTTGCCGCTGAGCAGCGCGGGCTTGGTGGACGTCGTGAACGACAGCTGCGCGACCGGGGAGTCGATGGCGCTCAGGCCGTCCAGCAGGAACGTCGGGTTGAAGGCGATCGAGATGTCGTCGCCCTCCAGCTGGGCGTCGACCCTTTCCACAGCCTGTGCGTCGTCGCTGGAACCGGCTTCCAGGATGAGCACGCCCTGCTCGAAGCTGAGCCGCACCGGGGTGTTCCGCTCGGCGACCAGGGCCACACGCTTGACGGCCTCCACGAAGGGGGCGGTCTCGATCACGGCGACGCTGTTGAACTCCGTCGGGAACAGCGTGCGGTACTTCGGGAGGTCGCCCTCCAGCAGGCGGGTCGTGGTCCGGCGGCCGGCGCCCTCGAAGCCGATCAGGCCCTCGCCCGCGCCCGAGCCGGACAGCGCCAGGGTCACCTGGTCGCCACTGGTCAGGGCCTTGGCGGTGTCCAGGAGCGTCTTGGCGGGGACCAGGGCGACCGCGGAGGCGTCCGGGTTCTCCGGCTTCCACAGGAACTCGCGGACCGCGAAGCGGTAGCGGTCGGTGGAGGCCAGCGTGACCGTGTCGCCCTCGATCTCGATGCGGACGCCGGTGAGGACGGGCAGCGTGTCGTCACGGCCGGCGGCGATGGCGACCTGGGCGGCCGCGGAGGCGAAGACCTCGCCGGGGACCGTGCCCGTAGCGTTCGGCATCTGCGGCAGGGCCGGGTACTCCTCCACCGGCAGGGTGTGGAGGGTGAACCGCGAGGAGCCGCAGACCACCGTCGCCCGTACACCGTCTGTGGAAATCTCCACCGGGCGGTTGGGGAGCGCGCGGCAGATGTCCGCGAGCAGGCGGCCGGAGACCAGGACCGTGCCCTCCTCCTCGACCTCGGCCTCGACGCCCACCCGGGCGGAGACCTCGTAGTCGAAGCCGGACAGGCTCAGCTGGCCGTCCTCGGCCTTGAGGAGCAGGCCGGCGAGGACAGGCGCCGGCGGACGGGCCGGGAGGCTGCGAGCCGCCCAGGCCACTGCCTCCGCGAGTACGTCGCGTTCCACCCGGATCTTCACTGTTGCCGCCTCCTGCTGTTGCCGGCGCTTCTCGCTCTGCCTGGCCCTCGTCGTCTGTCTCGGTGCCGACGGTCCCTGTGAGGGGGAGGACACCGGGGACCAGTCTGACGCACCCCACTGACAGTAGGTGCCTCTCGGGGTCAAGTCGTGACGAGGGGCGGTCGGGCACCGGAGAGCGAGTTGTGCACAGGACCCGCTTCGAAACGGATTCCGCTCTCTCTCTAGTCGGGAGTAGTAGTAGGGCCTGTGGATACCGTGGATAACCACGTTTGCCCAGCTCAGAGCGGAAATTTTGTCCACGGGGCCTGTGGGTGACGCCGGTGGACAACCCGGGGTCTCTGTGGAGAACGGAAAGTTCTGCACACCCCGTGCACAGGGAAGGGCGAGTTCTCCCCAGTGCCGTCCCCAGGTTTACCCACCTTTCCCACAGCCCAACCCGGCACCTTCGTGTGACGCCTTTCACTCGACCCGGTGAGGAGGCGCGTCGGGTTGCCGAACAGTGGACAGCCATGTGGAGAAGCCGCCGATCGCTGGGGACAACTACCCCCAGCCTGTGGGCGGCCCGTGGACAACTCGGTGCACAGCCTGTGGATCCCCGCTTCGTCCACAGTCTGTGGAGATCGTTCGTCCACCAATCCACAAGCACCTGAGCTGGTCTGATGGTCTTTCAACAGCGTTGCCTGTGGACACGATCTGGACAACTCCCCGGTCCCCAGGATGTGGACGGCGGAAAGTCCCCGAATCTGTGGAGGGAGGCCGTAACCCCGCGACTATTCGAACAGCGGGATGTGGACGGGGGCCGGTGCGGACGCCCGCGAACACGCGCGAGGGCGCCCCCGGGAGGCTCCGGGGGCGCCCTCAGCGGTCTGGGAAGCGGCGCTCAGCCGTTCTTGATGCGGTTGGTGAGCTCCGTGACCTGGTTGTAGATGGAGCGGCGCTCGGCCATCAGATTGCGGATCTTGCGGTCCGCGTGCATCACCGTGGTGTGGTCGCGGCCGCCGAACAGCGCGCCGATCTTCGGCAGCGACAGGTCCGTCAGCTCCCGGCACAGGTACATGGCGATCTGCCGGGCGGTGACGAGCGCCCGGCCGCGGGACGTGCCGCAGAGGTCCTCCACGGTCAGCCCGAAGTAGTCGGCCGTGGCGCCCATGATCGCCGTGGAGGTGATCTCGGGTGCCGAGTCGTCCCCGCCGGGGATGAGGTCCTTGAGGACGATCTCCGTCAGCCCCAGGTCCACGGGCTGCCGGTTGAGCGAGGCGAACGCCGTGACCCGGATCAGCGCGCCCTCCAGCTCGCGGATGTTCCGCGAGATCCGGGACGCGATGAACTCCAGCACCTCCGGCGGCGCGTTCAGCTGCTCCTGCACCGCCTTCTTGCGCAGGATCGCGATCCGCGTCTCCAGCTCGGGCGGCTGGACGTCGGTGATCAGTCCCCACTCGAAGCGGTTGCGCAGCCGGTCCTCCAGCGTCACCAGCTGCTTGGGCGGCCGGTCGCTGGAGAGCACGATCTGCTTGTTGGCGTTGTGGAGCGTGTTGAAGGTGTGGAAGAACTCCTCCTGCGTCGACTCCTTGTCCGCGAGGAACTGGATGTCGTCGACGAGCAGGATGTCCATCTCCCGGTACCGCTTGCGGAAGCTGTCGCCCTTGCCGTCCCGGATGGAGTTGATGAACTCGTTCGTGAACTCCTCCGAGCTCACGTACCGCACCCGCGTGCCGGGGTACAGGCTGCGCGCGTAGTGCCCGATGGCGTGCAGCAGGTGGGTCTTGCCGAGACCGGACTCCCCGTAGATGAACAAGGGGTTGTACGCCTTGGCCGGCGCCTCCGCGACGGCGACCGCGGCCGCGTGCGCGAAGCGGTTGGAGGCGCCGATGACGAACGTGTCGAAGAGGTACTTCGGGTTCAGGCGGGCCGTGGGCTCGCCCGGGCCGGTCGCCGGCGCGGGCTGCGCGGCCAGCGGGCCGGGCGCGCCGGTCGTCGGCAGGTTCGGGCCGACCGGGCCGCCCCGGTGCACGTGCCCCGAGCCGGCCGGCGGCTCCGGCAGCTCGCGGCGGACCGGGTCGCGCTGGTCGTAGTCGGGGCGGGAGGCCTCGTAGTCGGAGCGCGGCGGCTCGTAGGAGGGGCGCTCCATGGACTGCGGACGGTAGTCCTGCGATCCGTAGGGTTCCTTGGGGGAGCCGTAGGAGTCCTGACCGCCGTAGGAGTCCTGTGACGGTGACGCGTACGGGTCACGGTCGGGGAAGCCGAGGCGCTGCTGCTGCCAGCCGTAGTCGTCCTGCGTCGGCCGCGGCCAGGAGCCGGGCTCGGGGCGCTGGTACTCCGAAGGGTAGGCCGGGCGGGCCGTCGGCAGCTGGTCTGCGCGCGTAGGCGGACGCTGGTCGCCGGACGTTCCCGGCAGCGGCTCGGCGCGGTGCCGGCCGTACCCCTCGTAACCGCCGTCACGGTCCTGGCGCCCGTCATAGCCCTCGCGGGGGTCGG
>NZ_JAPSKN010000023.1 GCF_031181705.1 Streptomyces sp. | reverse complement strand
TTCTCGGTGGTGTTGATCTTCTCGCCGCGGAACATGGCGTCCCGCAGCCCGAACACGTCGGTGGCGGCGGCCAGCTCCCGCAGCAGGGCCAGCGTCTCGTCGGTGACCAGGTGCTTGGAGTAGTCGACGTACAGGTCCCCCACCCGGAGGGCGTACGCGCTGCCGCGGCCGGGGTCGGCGGCGAACAGCTCGCGCAGCTGGACCTCGCCCAGCTCCTCACGGTGCTTGGCCAGCGCCGTCCACTCGGACGTCTGGTTGAGCCTGGTACGGCCGTCTGCGTTCATCTCGGACTTCAGCCTTCTTTCCTGTCCTGCCTGTGCTGCTGCGTACCTGCCCCGCTGCCGGTCCCAACCTAATTGATCAGCGGTTGCCGTGGCCTGTCGTCGTACCGTCCTCCGGCGCAACAACAGGTACGTCCCGGCGGCGCCCGGGTATCAGCGCGATGACGGACAGGACGAAGAAGGCGGCCGCGAGCAGGGCCGGGGTGTTCTTCCCCCAGGCCGTGGCGGCGGCCCCGCCCAGCACCGCGCCCAGGGGCGCGCCCGCGACGGCGAGCGTCCGGTATGCGGAACTCACGCGGCCCAGCATCTCGGCGGGGCTGCGCTGCTGCATCAGCGTCGTGGTGTTGACGTTCCACACCATGCCCATGAACCCGAAGACGGCCAGGGCGGCCGTCAGCGCGATCATGCTGCGCACCGACCCCATGACGAGGAGCGCTCCGGTCTGCGCCGTCCCGGCGACGAGGACCATGCGCATCCGCCCGAAGCGGGTGACGAGCCGGCCGCCCGCCACTCCCCCGGCCAGGCTGCCGGCCGTGCAGGCGGTCATCGCCGCCGCGTATCCCGCGTTCCCGGCGTCCAGCCAGCCGGTCACCAGGACCACGAGGGTGGCGATGAGGGCGCTCATGCCGATGTTGCACAGGGCGGTGGCGGCGCAGAGGCCGCGCAGGGCCTTGTCGCGCGCCAGCGTGCGCAGCCCTTCGGCGATCTCGCGGCGCAGGGTGCTGCCCGCCGGTCTGGGCTTCCGCTCGGACGCGGCGGCCGGCAGGGAGGCGATGAGCACGGCGGCCACCAGGAACGTCACGGCGTCGGCGGCGAAGGGCACGGCCGTCCCGGCGATCAGCAGCAGCGGCACGGCGGGGCCGCCGAGCAGGCCGCCCGCGATGCGCTGGCCGGTCAGCAGCCGGGCGTTGGCACTGCCCAGCGCCTCCCGGCCGACCAGGGAGGGCAGCAGCGCCGTGGCGGCGTTGTCGAAGAGGGTCTGGAGCGTGGTGAGGGCGAAGGCCAGGACGACGAGCAGGCCGATCGACGCGTGGCCGAGGGCGACGGCCACCGCGAAGGCGCCGACCAGCAGCCCGCGCACGGCGTCCACGAGCCACATGGCGCGCCGCTGGTCGACACGGTCGGCGACGGCCCCGCCGAGCAGGCCGAAGACGATCCAGGGCAGATAGCCGCAGGCCGTGACCGAGGCGACCAGCAGCGGCTCGTCGGTCAGTGTGACGGCGAGCAGGGGCAGTGCGGCCGTGCGCAGGGCGTCGCCGAAACTGGACAGCACGGCGGCGCTCCACAGCCGTCCGAAGCCCCCGCGCCGCGCGGGCGCACGCACGTCCCGCACCTCGACCCTCGCCACCGCTCCCCCTCGGTTCGCCCGATGCACGAACCGTAGAGGGCACCACTGACAATCGGCCGGCCGCGGACCGGGAGAGCAGCTCCGGCCGGGCACCCGCTGGTGCCCGGCCGGTCCCGACTGCTAGATCTCGCCCCGCAGTTTGGCGAGCGCCTCGGCGAGGATCGCCTCGCCGTCCGCGTCGCTGCGCCGCTCCCGCACGTACGCCAGGTGCGTCTTGTAGGGCTCGGTGCGCGGCGGGGCCGGGGGGTTGTCCCGGTCCTGGCCGGCCGGGAAGCCACAGCGCGGGCAGTCCCAGGTGTCGGGCACCTGCGCGTCGCTGGCGAAGCTCGGCTGGGTTTCGTGTCCGTTGGAGCACCAGAAGGAGACGCGCAGCCGGGGCGCGGACTCGCCGCGCTCGGCCTCGCCCATCGGCCCCGCCCCGACCCGGCTTCCCCGGATCGCGTTGCCACTTGCCACGGTCGTAACTCCCTGCGTGATGGTGCCGCGAAGCGAGTCGGCGTTCCGCTTCGCTGCGAGCGCCTCAGTCTACGTAAGGCCCAACGCGCGTCCAGTGGTTGGAGTTACAACCCTCACACCTAGACGCAAGCCCCATGATAGGCCGCGCTCAGCTGCGCGTACCGAACATGGGGCCTTACGTACGGGTTCCGTGCGGGCGGGGCTCGGTCAGTTGTTCACCTTCATCAGGATGCCGAGCACGACAATGCACGCGAACCACAGCAGACCGACCACGACGGTGATCCGGTCGAGGTTGCGCTCGGCGACCGAGGAACCACCGACGGAGGACTGCATGCCGCCACCGAACATGTCGGAGAGGCCGCCGCCCTTCCCCTTGTGCATCAGCACCAGCAGCATCAGCAGCAGGCTGAAGACGATCAGGGCGATCGAGAACCCCAAAACCACGGCTGGACCAACTTCCTCGGACTCGGATGGACGACGCGGGGCCCAGCACGGCGCTGGACCCCGCAAGGGTACGACGAATCACCGTTAGCGCATACTCACTGGTCGCGGAAGCGCACGATCTTGACGAACTCGTCGGCGTCCAGGGAGGCGCCGCCGACCAGGGCGCCGTCGATGTCGGCCTGCGCCATGATCTCGGCGACGTTGCCCGACTTCACGGAGCCGCCGTACTGGATGCGGACCTTGTCGGCCAGCTCCTGCGTGTACAGCTCGGCGATCTTGCCGCGGATGGCGGCGCAGACCTCCTGGGCGTCCTCGGCGCCGCAGACCTTGCCGGTGCCGATGGCCCAGACGGGCTCGTAGGCGATCACGATCGTCTCGGCCTGCTCGGCGGCGAGGTCCTTCAGGCCGCCCTCGACCTGGGCGAGGGTGTGGGAGACGTGGTTGCCCGCCTCGCGGACCTCCAGCTCCTCGCCGACGCACAGGATCGGGGTCAGGCCGTGCTTGTAGGCGGCCTTGACCTTGGCGTTCACCAGCTCGTCGGTCTCGCCGTGGTACTGGCGGCGCTCGCTGTGGCCGATGGCGACGTAGGTGCACTTCAGCTTGGCCAGCATCGGGCCGGAGATCTCGCCGGTGAAGGCGCCGCCGTCGTGCGCCGAGATGTCCTGGGCGCCGTACTTGATCTTGAGCTTGTCGCCGTCGACCAGGGTCTGCACGGAGCGCAGGTCGGTGAAGGGCGGCAGGACGGCGACCTCGACGGCCTCGTAGTCCTTGTCGGCCAGGGCGAAGGCGAGCTTCTGGACGTGCGCGATGGCCTCGAGGTGGTTGAGGTTCATCTTCCAGTTGCCCGCCATCAGCGGCGTGCGCGTGCTCATGTAGGTCAGTCCTCCAGTGCGGCGAGGCCGGGGAGCGTCTTGCCCTCGAGGTATTCGAGGGAGGCGCCGCCGCCGGTCGAGATGTGGCCGAATGCCGTCTCGTCGAAGCCCAGGGTGCGCACGGCCGCGGCGGAGTCGCCGCCGCCGACCACGGTGAAGCCCGGGGAGTCGATGAGGGCCTGGGCGACCGCCTTGGTGCCCTCGGCGTAGTCGGGGTGCTCGAAGACGCCCATGGGACCGTTCCAGAAGACGGTGGCGGCGTCGGCGAGCTTGGACGCGTACAGCTTGCGGGTCTCGGGTCCGATGTCGAGGCCCATCTGGTCGGCCGGGATGGCGTCCGCGGCGACGGTGGTGGGGTTGGCCGGGGCCTTGGTCTTCAGGTCCGGGAAGGCGCTGCCGGTCAGCGCGTCGACGGGCACGACCAGCTCGACGCCGGTCTTCTCGGCCCGCTCGACGTACTCGCGCACGGCCGGGATCTGGTCCTCCTGCACGAGGGACTTGCCGATCTCGTACCCCTTGGCCGCGAGGAACGTGTAGGCCATGCCGCCGCCGATCAGGATGCGGTCGGCCTTGCCGAGGAGCTGGTCGATCACGGCGAGCTTGTCGGAGACCTTGGCACCGCCGAGGGCGACGACGTAGGGCCGCTGGACGTCGTCGGTGAGCTTCCTGAGGACGCCCACCTCGCCCGCGATGAGGTAGCCGGCGTAGTGCGGCAGCCGGGCCGGGAGGTCGTAGACGGAGGCGTGCTTGCGGTGCACCGCGCCGAAGCCGTCACCGACGTAGACGTCCGCGAGGGCGGCGAGCCGGTCGGCGAAGGCGGCGCGCTCGGCGTCGTCCTTGCTCGTCTCGCCGGCGTTGAAGCGGAGGTTCTCGAGGACGGCGACCCGGCCGTCCTCGAGGGCGGCGACGGTCGACTCGGCGGACTCACCGACCGTGTCGGTCGCGAACGCCACGTCGGCGGTGAGGAGTTCCCCGAGCCGGGCGGCGGCGGGCGCGAGGGAGAAGGCGGGGTCCGGGGCGCCCTTGGGACGGCCCAGGTGCGAGGCGACGACCACGCGGGCGCCCGCCTCGGCGAGGGCCTTGACGGTGGGCAGCACGGCGCGGATGCGGCCGTCGTCAGTGATGGTCGTGCCGTCCAGCGGCACGTTCAGGTCGGCGCGGACGAAGACCCGCTTGCCCGCGACTCCTTCGGTGAGGAGTTCGTCGATCGTCTTCATGGGGACTCCTGCAAGTGCTCGTGATCGCTCGGAAGCGCTCGGGATCGAACAGGTCGGTTCTGTACGTGAGTCAGGGCTCGGACGGCGCGGTCACGCGCTGCCCGAGCCCTGCCCTCACATGGAGGCCTGCTCTATTCGATCAGAGCTGGTTGCCGACGAAGACCGTGAGGTCGACGAGGCGGTTGGAGTAGCCCCACTCGTTGTCGTACCAGCCGATGACCTTCACGTTCTTGCCCTCCTGGACCATGGTCAGGGAGGAGTCGAAGGTGCAGGACGCCGGGGCGTTGACGATGTCGGACGAGACGATCGGGTCCTCCGTGTACTCGAGGATGCCCTTCAGCTCGCCCTCGGCGGCCTTCTGGAAGGCGGCGTTGACCTCTTCCTTGGTGACCTCGCGGCCCAGCTCCAGGACCAGGTCGGTGACCGAGCCGGTGGGGACCGGCACGCGCATGGCCATGCCGTCCAGCTTGCCCTTCAGCTGGGGCAGGACCAGCGCGGTGGCCTTGGCGGCACCGGTCGTGGTCGGAATGATGTTCTCGGCGGCGGCACGCGCGCGGCGCAGGTCCTTGTGCGGGAAGTCCAGGATGCGCTGGTCGTTGGTGTACGCGTGCACCGTCGTCATCAGGCCCTTGACGATGCCGAAGTTCTCGTCGAGGACCTTGGCCATCGGCGCCACACAGTTGGTGGTGCAGGAGGCGTTGGAGATGACGTGGTGGTTCGCCGGGTCGTACGTGTCCTGGTTGACGCCCATCACGATGGTGACGTCCTCGTCCTTGGCCGGAGCCGAGATGAGGACCTTCTTGGCGCCGCCCGCGATGTGCTTCTCGGCGTCGGCCTTCTTGGTGAAGATGCCGGTCGACTCGATGACGATGTCGACGCCCAGCTCGCCCCACGGGATGTCGGCCGGGTTGCGCTCGGCGAGGACCTTGATGGTCTTGCCGCCGACGGTGATGGTGTCCTCGGTGTGCGTGACCTCCTGCTTGAGGCGGCCGAGGATGGTGTCGTACTTCAGCAGGTGAGCGGTGGTCGCGGTGTCACCCAGGTCGTTGACAGCCACGATCTCGATGTCTGCACCCTGCTCCAGCAGCGCGCGGAAGTAGTTACGACCGATGCGGCCGAAGCCGTTGATGCCTACGCGGATCGTCACGAACCGATCTCCTCGTTGGTACGCCGGCCATGAAGAGCCGGCGAGCTCTGTTTGGGATGTCCCCGACCGCCTCCGACCCTACCTCCCTGAGGCCCCGGTGGTGACATCCAGATGCCCCATACACGGCAGGGCGGTCCGTACCGGCCAGTAGGGGTACGGACCGCCCGGCCCCGGGAGCGGGGATCACCCGATTCCGCTCCTCGGAGTGGTGCCGGTCGAGCGCGGAGTTCCCCCTTCGGGGGAGGTCACACGTCGAGGGAGGCGAGCGCCTTCCTCATCAGTGCCGCCCGGTCGGCGGCGGTGGCGACGTGCTCCAGGCCGAAGCCCAGCAGCACGGTGTCGTCCGTGGTGACCGCGCCGTAGGTCTGGAAGAGCGCCCCGGTGCGGGTCCAGTCCTTGGTGACGGCCGGGCTGCCCGCGGGCGGCCCGGCGACCTTCCAGGCGCCGAGTGAGGTCTCGAAGCCCTCGGTCTCCTTCGCCGTGCCGCCCACGACCAGCGAGGCGTCGTCGGCCAGGACGCCGTGGCCGCCGGTGCCCGGGTCGGTGACGTAGCTGATCGCGACCTCGATCGTCCTGCCCGCGTACGCGCTCAGGTCGAACTCCACCTGCTGCCAGCCGCCGGAGCTGCCGGTGAGACTGTTCCACGCGCCGGTGCTGCCGGTGGCCGCGCAGCCGTCGTCGGACCGGGTCAGGTAGTGCGTCAGCCAGGGATGCTCGCGGAGGTAGAAGCCGCCCTCGCACTCCGCCGGCACGGTCGCCTTGGTCGCGCCGCCCTTCTCGGGCAGGGTCGTCCAGTCGTCGGCGCCCGTGGTGTGGGCCTCGACCAGGACGTTGTCGTAGCCGGGCTCGGTGTCCCACATCAGCCGGGTGCGCAGCGTGGGCCCGTCGGCCGCCGTGACACCGGTGAGGTCGACGGTGCGCATGAGGCGCTTGTAGCCGTCGTCGGTGTGGACGGCGGCGGCCATCGAGGAGCCGGCGTACGGGCCGTAGGGGTTGACGGCCCCGGCGAACTGACCGGCGCCCCTGCTCGCGAACTGCGGGAACTGCTCGGCGGGCAGTTCGTCGGAGGTGACGCTGTACCGGCCCGCCTTGTCCAGCGGGTTGCCGGGGGCCGCGGCCAGCGGGCCCGAGAAGCCGCGCAGCTCACCGGCGCCGGTGAAGCCGGTGGCTCCGCCGGCCGAGGTCCGGCTGTAGGCGCCCAGGTAGTACTGGCTGAAGTCGTCCGACAGGGCACCGCCGCCGAGGTCGACGCTGCCGCCGGCCTGCTCGCCGGCCTCGATCAGCCGCCCGCCCTCGTTGAGGAAGGCCCGCAGCTGCAGCTGGGTGGCGTTGCCGGGGACGCTCGCGCCCGTGTAGTGCACGACGGTGTCGAAGTGGCTCAGCACGCCGAGCGCGTCGGGCGCGCCGTGCCGGGCGACGTCCCAGACGACCGCCGTGCGGCCGCTCGCCCTGAGCGCGTCCACGTACTTCTGCGCCTGCGTGGCGGTCGCGCCCTCCTCGGCGACGACGAGGGTGTCGGCCCGGGGCCGCTCGGCGACGGTGTAGGTGAAGCGCTCGCTGGTCACCTTCCTTCCGCCGCGCGTCTCCGCGGTGAACCACACCTCGACCCTGTCGCCGGGCCCGCCGTCCTTCACCTTCGCCCGGTACTCGTCGAAGTAGAGGTTGTCCTCACCGCCGTAGGTCTCGCCGCCCTTCCAGGGCCTGAGCGCCATGTCGTGGGTGCGGCCGCCGTTGACGCGGTACCTCAGTTCCTTGTCGCGCAGCGCCTTGCGCGCGACGACGGAGACCTCCTGGTCGGCGCCGCGCGCGTACGACGTCGGGAACGCGGCCGGGGTGAAGTCGGCGGCGCTCAGCCCCACCGACGACTTCGGCCGGTCGGGGTGGGCGGCGGACTCGGCGACGGAGAGCGCGAACGGGACGTTCTTGGCGAACTCCTGCTGGATCAGCTTCTCGTCGTCCGGGAAGGTGAAGACCGAACGGCAGTCGGACGCCTTCCACTCGTCGTCCGGGTCCAGGTTGGAGGCGGTCTGGCAGGTCGACATCTCGGGGGTGAACATCGCCAGCCCGTTGACGTTCGCCGCGTGGCCGTCGGCCTCGCCGTTGGTGGTGTACAGCTCGGAGGAGACCTGCGGGTGGTAGCCCGGGACCGCGGGGTTCTCGGGCGTGCCGGCGAGCGCCTTGTACGCGACGTCGTCCGGGGTGTTCGTGGCCACCTGCCAGCCGACTCCGTAGAGGATCAGTTCGGCCGCGGAGTGGTAGTTGATGCCGTACGTGAAGCCGATCCGCTTCTGGAAGGCGTCCAGGGCCTTGGTCTCCGGCTCGGAGTTCGGGCCGGCGCCGCGGTAGGTCTCGCCGGCGGGGTTGGGGGACGAGCCCTCGTTGTCGTAGCCCCACTTGTAGGCGAAGTTGCGGTTGAGGTCGACGCCGTCGCCGGTGGTGATGGCGCCGTCGCCGTTGACGTCCCGGAGGTTCTTGCGCCACATGCGGTTGGCGTCGTCGGCGTGGGTGAAGTCGTAGCCGTCGGGGTTGGCCGAGATCAGGAACCACAGCTCGGTGGAGTCGACGATCTTCTTGACGCGCCGGTCCTTGCGGTAACTGTCCAGGTAGTGGTGCATCAGGCGCCGGGTCATCTCCGGCGTGATCCACTCGCGGGCGTGCTGGTTGGACATGTAGAGGACGGCGGGTTTCGAGCCGTCCTTGGTCTTCTTCGCGCCCTTGGTGAGCTTCAGGGCGAGGATGTCCTGGCCCTTCACGGTCCTGCCGATGGAGACGACCTTGGTGAGGTCCGGGTTCTCCTGCGCGACCCTGAGGATCTCCTCCTTCAGGCCGCCCTGCCCGCCGTACGGACGGAACACGCCTTCGGCGGCCGCCTCGACGCGGGCGTCCGCGCGGGTGGACAGGGTGTGCTCGGCGAGGTCGACGCCCTGTTTCTCCAGCTTCTTGGCCTGACGGGCGGTCAGGTAGACCTCGACGCTGGCGGTGCCCTTCTCGGGCACCCGTTCACTGAGCTCGTGACCGTCCTGGCCGGCCGCCAGCAGCAGGGGTACCTGCTTCCGGGTGACGTCGGCGTGGAAGACCTTGACTTCGTCCGGGTCGGACGGGGTCGAACTCCCCGGTTGTGCCTGGGCGATGGGTGCGATGCTCGCTCCGCCGAACAGGAGCGCGCCGACAGCGAGGATCGATCTCGCTCTTCGTCTCATGAACCCCCCTAGCGTGGGTCCGCCACAGCAGCGAACAGATGCCAGGCTCATGACAGTCCATGATCGAGTCAAGGGTGCTCGAACGACACGCGAAAGCCGGTGACGACCACCCAAGTGGCGGTCGGCACCGGCTTCTTGACGCTGCGTGGGTCCAGAGGTCAGCCCACGAGGTTGTCGGCGAGCTCCTCGCTGAGGTTGGCCTCCGTGCCGGGGATGCCGAGGTCGGAGGCGCGCTTGTCGGCCATGGCCAGCAGGCGGCGGATCCGCCCGGCGACCGCGTCCTTGGTCAGCGGCGGGTCGGCGAGCGCGCCCAGCTCCTCCAGAGAGGCCTGCTTGTGCTCCATGCGCAGCCGGCCGGCCGCGGCCAGGTGCTCGGGCACGTCCTCGCCGAGGATCTCCAGGGCGCGCTGCACCCGGGCTCCGGCGGCGACGGCGGCGCGCGCCGAGCGGCGCAGGTTGGCGTCGTCGAAGTTGGCCAGTCTGTTCGCCGTGGCGCGCACCTCGCGGCGCATCCGGCGCTCCTCCCAGGCCAGCACCGACTCGTGGGCGCCCAGGCGCGTCAGCAACGCGCCGATCGCGTCACCGTCACGGACGACGACCCGGTCCACCCCGCGTACCTCGCGGGCCTTCGCGGCGATCTGCAGCCGGCGGGCGGCGCCGACCAGGGCGAGCGCCGCCTCGGGACCCGGGCAGGTCACCTCCAGGGAGGAGGAGCGGCCGGGCTCGGTGAGCGAGCCGTGCGCCAGGAACGCACCGCGCCAGGCGGCCTCGGCGTCGCAGGTGGCCCCCGAGACCACCTGCGGGGGCAGGCCGCGGATCGGGCGGCCCCGCCCGTCGACCAGGCCGGTCTGGCGGGCCAGCTGGTCGCCGCCCGCGACCACCCGCACCACGTAGCGCGAGCCCCGGCGCAGCCCGCCCGGGGCCATCACGATCAGCTCGGAGCTGTGGCCGAAGATCTCCAGGATGTCCCGCTTGAGGCGGCGGGCCGCCATCGCGGTGTCCAGCTCCGCCTCGATCACGATCCGACCGCTCACCAGGTGGAGGCCGCCGGCGAACCGCAGGATGGCGGAGACCTCCGCCTTTCTGCAGCAGGTCCGGGTGACGGGAAGCCGGGAGATCTCGTCCTTCACCGCTGCCGTCATCGCCATGGGCCGATCCTTCCATGCATCCGAAAAATACGGTCGTACGCGGCGGCCAACAGCTCCGGGTCGTGCCTCGGGGTGCCGTCGGGCCGGGCCACCGGCGCCAGCTCGACCGCGGCCCCGAACCGCTTGGCGGCATCGGTCAGGAAGTCGCGGTCGGGCACGGCGGCCTCGTCGGCCAGCACCACGTCCAGGGCGAGTTTAGGGGCGTGTCGTCCCAAAACCTCCAAATGACGCTGCGGGGAGAAGCCCTCGGTTTCTCCGGGCTGCGGGGCGAGGTTGAGCGAGAGTACCCGGCGGGCCTTGGTCTGCGTGAGCGCGTCCAGCAGCTCGGGCACGAGCAGGTGCGGGATGACCGAGGAGAACCAGGAGCCTGGGCCGAGCACCACCCAGTCCGCGTCCAGGACGGCCTCGACCGCCTCGGGCACGGCCGGCGGGTCGCACGGCACCAGGTGCACGGACTGCACCTCGCCCGGGGTGAGGGCCACGGTGGCCTGGCCGCGGACCGTGTCGACCTCGTCGGGGCGCGCCGGGTCATGGCCCCTGACCAGGGCCTGCAGCTCCAGCGGCACCGCGGACATCGGCAGTACGCGGCCCTGGGCGCCCAGCAGGCGTCCGACCAGGTCGAGGGCCTGGACGTGGTCGCCGAGCTGCTCCCACAGGGCGACGATCAGCAGGTTGCCGACCGCGTGCTCGTGCAGGTCGCCCTGGGACTGGAAGCGGTGCTGGATGACCCGGGCCCAGGTCTGGCCCCAGTCGTCGTCGCCGCACAGCGCGGCCAGCGCCTTGCGCAGGTCGCCGGGCGGCAGCACGCCCAGCTCGTCGCGCAGGCGCCCGCTGGAGCCGCCGTCGTCGGCCACGGTGACGACGGCGGTGAGGTCGCCGGTGATCCGGCGCAGTGCGGCGAGCGAGGCGGACAGGCCCATGCCGCCGCCGAGGGCGACGACCTTGGGCTGGGTGCCGCGGCGGCGCGGGCGGCCGCCCCGGGCCTCGGCCGGCCGGGCCCCCCTGCCTCCGGTGTTGCCCTCGGGCACCACCCGGCGCAGCCGGCTCAGCCGCGGAGTACGTCGTGTCATTCGCGTCCCATGTCCCGGTGTACGACCACCGTCTCCACGCCCTCGGCGGCGAGCCGGGCGGCGAGCTTCTCCGACATGGCGACCGAGCGGTGCTTGCCGCCCGTACAGCCCACGGCGATGGTCACGTAGCGCTTGCCCTCGCGGCGGTAGCCGGTGGCGACGAGCTGGAGCAGTTCGGTGTACCGGTCGAGGAACTCCTTGGCGCCGGGCTGGTTGAAGACGTAACCCGACACCTCCTCGTTGAGGCCCGTGTACGGGCGCAGCTCCGGGACCCAGTGCGGGTTCGGCAGGAAGCGGCAGTCGACGACGAGGTCGGCGTCGACCGGCAGGCCGTACTTGTAGCCGAACGACATGACCGTGGCCCGCAGCTCCGGCTCCTCCTCGCCGGCGAACTGGGCGTCCATCTTGGCGCGCAGCTCGTGCACGTTGAGGCTGGAGGTGTCGATCACCAGGTCGGCGTCGCCGCGCAGCTCGCGCAGCAGCTCGCGCTCGGCGTCGATGCCGTCGACGATGCGGCCGTCGCCCTGGAGGGGGTGCGGGCGGCGCACCGACTCGAAGCGGCGCACCAGGGCCTCGTCTGAGGACTCCAGGAAGACGATCCGCCGGGTGACGTGCTTGGCCTCCAGGTCGGCGAGGGACTCGCGGAGGTTGTCGAAGAAGCGGCGGCCGCGGACGTCGACGACGACGGCGATCCGGGCCACGTTGCCCTGGGAGCGGGCGCCGAGCTCCACCATGGTGGGGATCAGCGCGGGCGGCAGGTTGTCCACGACGAACCAGCCGAGGTCCTCCAGGCACTTCGCGGCCGTCGAGCGGCCCGCCCCCGACATTCCGGAGATGATCACCAGCTCGGGGATGGCCGCGTCCGGGACCGGGGCCTTGTCGTTCGCCGTGCCCGTACTCACCTGTGCTCCCGCTCCGGCTTGTTCCTGCTGCTGGTGGTGCTCGTTCACATTCATGTCTCCTGCCCCCGTCGTTCGTCCGGTGCGCCCGTCCGTACGGGCTCGCCGCTGGAACCCATGGTGCCGGGTTCCTCTTCCATGATCTCTCCAGTCGCGGTGTTGACGGCGGGTGCGGGCGGGGCCGAGCGGGCCAGGGCCACGACGATCGTCTCCGCCGTCTTGCGGCCTATGCCGGGGACCTCGCAGATCTGGTCGATGGTGGCGGATCGCAGTCTCTTCAACGAGCCGAAGTGCTTCAGAAGTGCCTGCTTGCGCGTGTCGCCGAGGCCGGGGACGTCGTCCAGGGGGCTGGAGCGGAAGCGCTTGGAGCGCTTGGCGCGCTGGTAGGTGATCGCGAAGCGGTGGGCCTCGTCACGGACCCGCTGGAGCATGTAGAGGCCCTCGCTGGTGCGGGGCAGGATCACCGGGTCGTCGTCGCCGGGCAGCCAGACCTCCTCCAGGCGCTTGGCGAGGCCGCAGACGGCGATGTCGTCGATGCCGAGCTCGTCCAGGGCGCGCCGGGCCGCCGCGACCTGCGGGGCGCCACCGTCGACCACCACGAGCTGGGGCGGGTAGGCGAACTTCCTGGGACGGCCGTCGTCCTCGGTGAGCCCGCCCGGGCCGACCGGGGCGCCCGAGGCGGTGAGGACGTCGGGGCCGGCCGGTGCCTGCGTGCCGGTCAGGGCGTCCGGGCCGGCGAGGGTGCCGTCGCCGCCCCCGGTGCCCCCGCCGTTGTCGCCGTCGGTCCACTCGCCCGTCTTCTCCTTCTCGGCGAGGTAGCGCCGGAAGCGGCGGGTGATCACCTCGTGCATGGAGCGGACGTCGTCCTGCCCGGCGAAGCCCTTGATCTGGAAGCGGCGGTACTCGCTCTTGCGGGCGAGCCCGTCCTCGAAGACGACCATGGAGGCCACGACGTCGTCGCCCTGGAGGTGGGAGATGTCGTAGCACTCGATCCGCAGCGGGGCGCTGTCCAGGCCGAGGGCGTCGGCGATCTCCTCCAGGGCGCGCGAGCGGGTGGTCAGGTCGGAGGCGCGCTTGGTCTTGTGCAGCACGAGCGCCTGCTGGGCGTTGCGCTGCACGGTCTCCATGAGCGCCTTCTTGTCGCCGCGCTGCGGGATCCGCAGGGAGACGCCGGAGCCGCGCCGTCCGGCGAGCCACTCCTGGACCGGCTCGACGGGGTCGGGCAGGGCGGGGACGAGGACCTCCTTGGGGACGGCGTCCCCGGTCTCCTCCCCGTACAGCTGCTGCAGGGCGTGCTCGACGAGGGCGCCGGTGGTGATCTCCTCCACCTTGTCGGTGACCCAGCCGCGCTGGCCGCGGACGCGTCCGCCGCGCACGTGGAAGATCTGGACGGCCGCCTCCAGCTCGTCCTCGGCGACCGCGATCAGGTCGGCGTCGGTCGCGTCGGCGAGCACGACCGCGTTCTTCTCCATGGCCTTCTTCAGGGCCCCGATGTCGTCGCGCAGGCGGGCCGCCCGCTCGTACTCCATCTCCTCGGCCGCCTCGCCCATCTGCCGCTCCAGGCGGCGGATGTACGTGTGCGTGCGGCCGGTCATGAAGTCGCAGAACTCCTCGGCCAGTTCGCGGTGCTCCTCGGCGGAGACGCGGTCCACGCAGGGGGCCGAGCACTTGCCGATGTAGCCGAGGAGGCAGGGGCGGCCCGTGCGGGCGGCGTTCTTGAACACGCCCGCCGAGCACGTGCGCACGGGGAAGACGCGCAGGAGCAGGTCGACCGTGTCGCGGATGGCCCACGCGTGCGCGTACGGGCCGAAGTAGCGCACGCCCTTCTTCTTGTGACCGCGCATCACCTGCACGCGCGGGTACTCCTCGTTCATCGTCACCGCGAGGTACGGGTAGCTCTTGTCGTCGCGGTACTTGACGTTGAACCGGGGGTCGTACTCCTTGATCCAGGAGTACTCCAGCTGGAGTGCCTCGACCTCCGTGGACACCACCGTCCACTCCACGGACGCGGCCGTGGTGACCATGGAGCGGGTGCGCGGGTGCAGGCCCGCCAGGTCCTGGAAGTAGTTCGCCAGGCGCTGGCGCAGGCTCTTCGCCTTTCCGACGTAGATCACCCGGCGGTGCTCGTCGCGGAACCTGTAGACCCCCGGCGAGTCGGGGATCTCACCCGGTTTGGGGCGGTAGCTGGAGGGGTCGGCCATGTCTCACACCCTACTGGCGGGCACCGACAGCCGAGCGCGCGGCGGGACGTGATCACGGTCCCGGCCCGGGGGCGCTTTTCAACGGCATGTGCCGCCCCGGGGTTACGGCGGGCCGGGAGCGGGAATGCCAGCTTCCCACGGGCACGGCGGCGTCCGCAGGACGCAGGCCGTGCCGGTGCGGGCACGGATTGTCGGTGCGGACCGGCCGTCTCCCACGCGGAGCGGCTCGGGCCACGGGTCGGAGGGCTGCGCAGATGAAGCGGATGCGGATCGAGAAGAACCGGCGGACGGTCCGTGCCCGCCGGCACGCGGACGAGACGTTCGGGCTGCGCGACCTCCTGGACCCGCGTGACGCCGACATAGTGCGGGCCAAGCGCCTGTCGCTCGAGGAGCGGGGCGGCGGCGACCGCAACTAGAGGCCGTCGTCCGCCGAGGACGCCCGGGGCACACCGCCCCGGGCGTTCGCATGTCCGGATCCGGGCGGCCGGGCGTACGTCACTGTCCGGCATCAGGTGGTTGTCGGGACCAGGTCAACACGCTTCAATGCGGGGGAACTCGGGACCCTGAACGACGGCGTACGGATGTGAGGACCCGCCCGGCGCCGGCGGAACGGCCCCGGGCGGCCCGCGCGAACGGTCTGACCAGCCGTCGCCGACTCACAGGAAGGCCCCTGCATGCCGCACGCCCCACAGCACGCGGACGCCGTCACCGCCGAGCTGGACTCGGCCCTGCGGGGCGGCCCCTTCCACGTCGCCCTGCGTGCCGCGATCGCCGCCCGCGGGCTGCCGCTGCAGCGGGTGCAGCACCATCTGTCCCGCCACGGGGTGAAGGTGGGCGTGACGAGCCTCAGTTACTGGCAGCAGGGGGCACGGCGCCCGCAGCGGCCCGAGTCGCTGCGGGCCGTCCGCGCGCTGGAGGAGATCCTGCAGCTGCCCGAGGAGTCGCTGCTCCGGCTGCTCGCCGCGTCCGGCGACGGCCCCTCCGGGCAGCGGTCCGCGGCCCGGTCCTACCGTTCCCTCGTCGAGGCCTCCGGGGTCCTGGACCAGCTGCTGGCCGAGCTGGAGTGCCCGCCGGACGGGGGCCTGCACACCCTCGGGCACCACGAGCGGCTGCGGATCGGGGCGCGGCGCGAGCTGGCCGAGCGCGAGTCGCACCACATCGTGCGCGCCCACCGCGACGGCGTCGACCGCTTCGTCGCCGTCCACCACGGCGAGCGGGGGGCCGTGCCGCAGCGCATGCGGGTGCACGCCCTGGAGAACTGCCGTACGGGACGCGTCCGTTGGCACGGCGACACGGGGGTGCTCGCGGCCGAACTGCTCTTCGACACCCGGCTGCGGGCCGGGGACACGTTCCTGTTCCGCTACGGCGTGGAGGACGGCACCGCGGGTGTGTCGCGCGAGTACGTCCGCGGCTTCGACTCCCCCGGAGGCCAGTACGCGCTCCAGGTCTCCTTCGACCCGACGGCCCTCCCGCTGCGCTGCCACCGGTTCGCCCAGCACTCGGCGGCCGCGCCCCGCAGCGGCTGCCAGGAGCTGACGCTGAGCGGGCGGCACCGGTCGGTGCATCTGGTCGAGCCCCGGGTGCGGACGGGTTTCCTGGGGATCGGCTGGGACTGGGAGGCGGGAGTCTGACGGCGGTGTCCGCGGTCGCCCACTGCGGCACCCCTTGAGACGTAAACGCTTGCGCAAACGTTTACGCCTGTCGCCGGATGCGGTACGTTCCCCGCCTGAGGGCCCTGCCGGAGCAGCGGAGGAAGGGAGCGGCATGGCGACGATGGCCGACGTCGCGCGGAGCGCCGGTGTCTCCGTGGCGACCGTCTCGCACGTGCTGAACGGCACCCGGCCGGTGCTGCCGCACACCCGCCAGGCGGTCCTGGACGCCGTCGAGGAGCTCGGCTACACCACGAACACGTTGGCCCGTGCCCTGGTGACGTCCCGCACCCGGTCCATCGGACTGGCGGTGTCGGCGATCAGCAACCCGTACTTCACGGAGATCCTCCAGGGCGTCGAGGCCGCCGCGCTGGAGGCCGGCTACAGCCTGCTGATCGCCGATCCGCACGACGACCCCGAGCACGAACGCAAGGTGGTGCAGCTGCTGCACGAGCGCCGGGTGGACGGCATGATCGTCGCGCCCTCCGCCGATCCGCGCGGGCTGCTGGCCTACCTGGAGCGGCACGACGTACCGGCCGTGTTCCTCGACCGGCTGGTGGACGCCCCGGAGGCGGACGGCGGTCCGCGGTTCGACCAGGTGTGCGCGGACAGTGCCGAACCGACGTCCCGGCTGGTCGGCCATCTCGCCGGGCTCGGGCACCGGCGGATCGGGCTGGTGGCGGGGCTGCCGGGGCTCAGCACCACGACCGAGCGGATCATGGGCTACCGCACCGGCCTCGCCTTCGCGGGGCTGCCCTACGACGAGCGGCTCCTCGTGCACGGCGACTCGGCGTCCGCCGGTGCCGAGGAGGCCGTCGCCGCCCTGCTGTCGCTCGCCGTGCCGCCCACCGCGCTGGTCACCGGCAACAACGCCATGACCATCGGCGCGCTGCGCGCCCTGCGCGCCCACGGCCTCGCCGTGCCGGAGGACATCGCGCTGTGCTGCTTCGACGACTTCGCCTGGGCGGATCTGTTCTCGCCCCGGCTCACCGCGATAGCCCAGCCCAGCAGGGACATCGGCGCCCGGGCCGTGGGCGTGCTGCTGGAGCGGCTCGCCGAGCCGGACCGGCCCGCCCGGACCCTGCGGCTTCCCTGCACCTTCGTCCACCGCACGTCGTGCGGCTGCCCGTCCGAGGAAGGAACCCCGTCGTGATCGTCGTCGCCGGTGAGGCACTGATCGACCTGGTACCGCAGGGCACGGGTGCCCTGGCCGCACTGCGGCCGGCGCTCGGCGGCGGCCCCTACAACACGGCGGTGGCCCTGGGCCGCCTCGGCTCCCCCGCCGCCTTCTGCTCCCGGCTCTCGTCCGACGCGTTCGGGCAGGCCCTGCTGGACCGGCTGCGCGAGACCGGGGTGGACGTGTCGGCGGTGCAGCGCGGCTCCGAGCCCACGACCCTGGCCGTCGCCACGGTCGGCGCGGACGGCTCGGCGGCGTACTCCTTCTACGTCGAGGGGACGGCGGACCGGCTGTTCACGGCGCCCTCCGCGCTGCCGGACGGCACGCGCGCGATCTCCTTCGGCACCTGCTCGCTGGTGCTGGAGCCGGGGGCGAGCGCGTACGAGGAGCTGATGCGGGCGGCAGCCACCCGGGGCGTCTTCACCGCGCTCGACCCGAACATCCGGGCCGGGCTGATTCCGGACGCGGACGCCTACCGGGCTCGCTTCATGAGCTGGCTGCCGTCGGTGACGCTGCTGAAGCTGTCCGAGGAGGACGCCCGGTGGCTCGGCGGCACCCCCCAGGAGTGGCTCGCGGCCGGTCCGGCCGCGGTCGTGATCACCCGGGGCGGGGAGGGGCTGACCGCGTTCACGGCCGATGGCGGCACGTACTCCGTGCCTGGCGAGCGGGTGGAGGTCGTGGACACGATCGGCGCGGGCGACACGGTGAACGCGGCCCTGCTGCACGGACTCGCGGTACGTGACGCGCTCAGCGGGGCGGCCCTGGCCGCACTGGGGCCGGACGGCTGGTCGGAGCTGCTGGGCTTCGCGGCGCGTGCGGCGGCCGTGACCTGCTCGCGCGCGGGGGCGGAGCCGCCGTACGCGCGTGAGCTGGAGGGCTGACGAGCGCCGGAGCCGTCCGGTCGCTCAGCCCGTCTCCCCCACCGCCCGCAGCGCGCCGGGGCGGCGGCCGTCGAGGCGGTCCAGGGCCGCGGCCGTGGCGTCGTCGGCGGGCAGGTGGATGATGACGCGCTGTCCCTCGTCGGGGAGCGCGAGCGTCTCGTGCAGCAGCCGCAGGGAGCCGGCCTCCGGGTGGTCGAGGTGCTGCGAGCCGGTCAACCGCGGTGCCATGGTCAGGTCGGCGAACCGGTCGGCGAAGTCCGCCCCCGCCGTCACCGTCAGCTCGTCGGCCAGCTCCGTGAGGTGGGGGTCCCTCAGGGGGACGCCGTGCCGCAGCCGGGCGACGAGGTCGTCGGCCACCCGGTCCCAGTCGCGGTAGGCGCTCCGCGCCCGCTCGTCGGTGAACAGGTAGCGCAGCAGGTTCGGCCGCTCGTCGTCGAGCAGGCCGATGGGGCCGACCAGCCGCGCGTAGCCGGCCGTGTACGCGAGGACGTCGCCGATCCAGTTGACCACCAGCGCGGGAGCCGGCTCCAGGCGGTCCAGCACGGCCCGCACGGTGGGGCGGGCCGTGCGGCTGAGGTCCGGGGCGGCGCCGCAGACCAGGGGGTCGCCGCCGTCGGCCTCCTTGGTCAGGCGGCGCAGCAGCATCCGGTCGGCCAGGGACAGGTTCAGCGCGTCGGCGAGGGCGCCGAGCACCTGGGCGGACGGGTTGCGGTCGCGGCCCTGTTCCAGCCGGGTGAGGTACTCGACACTGATGCCGGCGAGCGTGGCCAGCTCGGCGCGCCGCAGGCCCGGCGTGCGGCGCCGCGGGCCGGTGGGAAGCCCGGCCTCGGCGGGGGTGACGGCTTCACGCCACGTGCGCAGGTAGGTGCCCAACTCGTTGTCGCTCACCCACAGGAACGTACCTCGCCCACGGGCGCGGAGGATGGCCCTGTCACTACCAGCCTCGGGCCGGTCTCCCTGTCCGGCCGCGCAGCCCGCAGGGTGGGGGGCATGACGAATGACACCGCCACCACCACCCTGCCGCTGGCCCCCGGGCACTGGGCCCTGGACCCGTTCCACTCCTCCGTGAACTTCACCATCCGTCACCTGGGCATCGCCAAGGTGCGGGGCCGTTTCGAGCGGCTGGAGGCCGAGCTGTTCGTCGGGGAGCGGATCGAGGACGTGCGCGTCCGTGCCACCGTCGACCTGGCCTCGATCGACACCGGCAACGCCGACCGGGACGCCCATGTGCGCGCCTCCGACCTGCTCGACGTCGCGAAGCGCCCGACGATGACGTACCGCTCGACCCGGGTGTCGGGCGCGGGCGAGGACTGGACGATGGAGGGCGAGCTGACGATCGGCGGCGTGACCCGCCCGGTGACGCTCGCCGTGGAGTTCGGCGGGCTGGTCGACGTGCCGATGGACGGCAGCCGGCATGCCGGGTTCGAGGCGACGGGCGAGATCCGGCGCAGCGAGTTCGGGCTCGACTTCGCCCCGGGGCTGCTCGGCGAGGTGGTGAAGATCCAGCTCGACATGCAGTTCGTGGAGCCGAAGGGCGACTGACCCCCGGCACACGGACGCGCCATGCCCCACGGGAGTCACCCGTGGGGCACGGCGCGTCCGTCGTGAGCCGTCAGCCCTTGGTCGTCCGCGTGGTCTTCTTCGCGGTCGCCTTCGTGGTCCTGGCGGTGGTGGCGGTCGCCTTCGTGGTCCTGGCGGTCTTCTTCGCCGTGGCCTGGGCCGGGACCGTCTTCTTCGCCACCCGGCGCGGTGCCCGGACCGAGGAGGCGTCGCTGATGCGGTCGGCGCCGAGGACCTCCCGGAGGAACTTGCCGGTGTGGCTGGCCGGGACGGCGGCGACCTCCTCGGGCGTGCCCTCGGCGACGACCAGACCGCCGCCGGCGCCGCCCTCGGGGCCCATGTCGATGATCCAGTCGGCGGTCTTGATCACGTCGAGGTTGTGCTCGATGACGATGACCGTGTTGCCCTTGTCGACCAGGCCGGACAGGACCTTCAGCAGCTTGCTGATGTCCTCGAAGTGCAGACCGGTGGTCGGCTCGTCCAGGACGTAGACGGTGCGGCCGGTGGAGCGCTTCTGCAGTTCGCTGGCGAGCTTCACGCGCTGTGCCTCGCCGCCGGACAGGGTCGTCGCGGCCTGGCCGAGGCGGACGTAGCCGAGGCCGACGTCCTTGAGCGTGTTGAGGTGCCGGGCGATGGCGGGGACGGCCGCGAAGAACTCGGTGGCCTCCTCGATCGGCATGTTGAGCACCTCGGCGATGGACTTGCCCTTGTAGTGGACCTCCAGGGTCTCCCGGTTGTACCGGGCGCCGTGGCAGACCTCGCACGGGACGTAGACGTCCGGGAGGAAGTTCATCTCGATCTTGATGGTGCCGTCGCCCGCGCAGTTCTCGCAGCGGCCGCCCTTGACGTTGAAGGAGAAGCGGCCGGGCATGTAGCCGCGGACCTTCGCCTCGGTGGTCTCGGCGAACAGCTTGCGGATGTGGTCGAAGACGCCGGTGTACGTCGCCGGGTTGGACCGCGGGGTGCGGCCGATGGGCGACTGGTCGACGTGGACGACCTTGTCGACGAGGTCGTCGCCGTCCACGCGCGTGTGCCGACCGGGCACGCTCCTCGCGCCGTTCAGCTCGCGGGCCAGGTGCGTGTACAGGATGTCGTTGACCAGGGTCGACTTGCCGGAACCGGACACGCCGGTGACGGCGGTGAACACGCCGAGCGGGAAGGACACGTCGATGTCCTGGAGGTTGTTCTCCCGGGCGCCGTGCACGGTGAGCTGCCGGGACGGGTCCAGCGGGCGCCGGATGTCGGGCAGCGGGATGGCCTTCCGGCCGGACAGGTACTGGCCGGTCTGCGACTCCTCGTTGGCGAGGAGTTCCTTCAGGGAGCCGCTGTGCACGACCTTGCCACCGTGCTCACCGGCGCCGGGGCCGATGTCGACGATCCAGTCGGCGGTCTTGATGGTGTCCTCGTCGTGCTCGACGACGATGAGCGTGTTGCCCATGTCGCGCAGCCGGACCAGGGTCTCGATCAGCCGGTGGTTGTCGCGCTGGTGCAGGCCGATGGACGGCTCGTCCAGGACGTACAGCACGCCGACCAGGCCGGAACCGATCTGGGTGGCCAGGCGGATGCGCTGGGCCTCGCCGCCGGAGAGGGTGCCGGCCGCGCGGTTGAGGGAGAGGTAGTCCAGGCCGACGTCGACGAGGAACCGCAGCCTCTCGTTGACCTCCTTCAGCACGCGCTCGGCGATCTTCTTGTCGCGGGCGGTGAGCTTCAGCTCGCCCAGGAAGTCCGCGCAGTCGCTGATCGACATGGCGGAGACCTCGGCGATGGACTTGCCCATGATCGTCACCGCGAGGACGATCGGCTTCAGGCGCGTGCCCTCACAGGTGGGGCAGGGCACCTCGCGCATGTAGCCCTCGAAGCGCTCGCGGCTGGAGTCGCTCTCGGCCTCGCTGTGCCGGCGCTTGACGAAGGGGACGGCGCCCTCGAAGGCCGTGGTGTAGCGGCGCTCGCGCCCGTAGCGGTTGCGGTAGCGCACCTCTACCTGGGTCTTGTGACCGTGCAGCAGGGCCTTCTTGGCGCGCTGCGGCAGCCCGGCGAAGGGGATGTCCGTACGGAAGCCCAGCGCGTCGGCGAGGGCGCCGATCAGGCGGCCGAAGTAGTCCTTGGTGTGGCCGTGCGACCAGGGGTGGATGGCGCCCTCGTCGAGGCTCTTGTCCGGGTCCGGGACGATCAGCTCCGGGTCGACCTCCATGCGCGTGCCGATGCCGGTGCAGTCCGGGCAGGCGCCGAAGGGCGAGTTGAAGGAGAAGGAACGCGGCTCCAGCTCCTCGAAGGACAGGTCGTCGTACGGGCAGTAAAGGTGCTCGGAGAACATGCGCTCGCGCTCGGGGTCGTCCTCGGGGAGGTCGACGAAGTCGAGCACGACCATGCCGCCGGACAGGCCGAGGGCGGTCTCGACGGAGTCGGTGAGGCGGCGCTTGGCACCGTCCTTGACCGTGAGGCGGTCGACGACCACCTCGATGGTGTGCTTCTCCTGCTTCTTCAGGGTCGGCGGGTTCGACAGCTGGACCGTCTCGCCGTCCACCCGCGCGCGGGAGTAGCCCTTGGTCTGCAGGTCGGCGAAGAGGTCGACGAACTCGCCCTTGCGCTCGCGCACCAGCGGCGAGAGCACCTGGAAGCGGCTGCCCTCGGGCAGTTCCAGGACCCGGTCGACGATGGCCTGCGGCGACTGGCGCGAGATCGGGCGGTGGCACTCGGGGCAGTGCGGCTTGCCGATGCGCGCGAAGAGCAGGCGCAGGTAGTCGTAGACCTCGGTGATCGTGCCGACCGTGGAGCGCGGGTTGCGCGAGGTCGACTTCTGGTCGATGGAGACGGCCGGGGACAGGCCCTCGATGAAGTCGACGTCCGGCTTGTCCATCTGGCCGAGGAACTGCCGGGCGTAGGAGGAGAGGGACTCGACGTAGCGCCGCTGCCCCTCGGCGAAGATGGTGTCGAAGGCCAGCGAGGACTTGCCCGACCCCGACAGGCCCGTGAAGACGATGAGCGAGTCGCGCGGGAGGTCGAGCGAGACGTTCTTCAGATTGTGCTCGCGCGCTCCACGAACGATGAGACGGTCGGCCACGCCGGTCCGCACCTTTCTTGAGAGAAGTGACAGGGGCGGGGCCCCCGTCTTTCCCAGACTAGGGGGAGCCACTGACAACGCCGGTCGGATTCACGGGTTGCCAACAAACCCCGGCTCTCCAGCATGCCCGACGCCACGTCCGACCATATAGCACGTGCTTTCGAATTACGGCACTCCTTCACCACCTTCACCCGAAGGAGTGGCGAGGCTAGGGTCAGCACCATGATTGATCACGCTCATGACCTGGCGTCTGTACGTGTCGCGACGGAACGGCTGCTGACCGCAGTCGGCACCCTGGACAACGCCGCTGTGACGCAGCCGTCACGGCTGCCCGGCTGGACCCGGGGCCACGTCCTGGCCCACCTCGCCCGGAACGCGGACGCCCTCGTGAACGTCCTGGAGGGCCGCCCCATGTACGTCTCCGGCGAGGCCCGGGACGCCGACATCGAGCGGGACGCCCCGCGTGCCCTCGACGTCCAGCTCACGGACCTGCGGGAGAGCGCGGCCCGCTTCCAGGAGGCCGGGGACGCTCCGGCGGACTGGTCACGCACGGTGGAGCTGCGCAACGGGGTGAAGGACACCGCGGCCCGGGTGCCGTTCCGGCGGTGGGTGGAGGTGGAGCTGCACCACGTGGACCTGGGCATCGGGTACGAGCTGGAGGACCTGCCGGCGGAGTTCACGGAGCGGGAGATCGACTTCCTCGCGGACCGGTTCGCCGGGCGTCCCGATGTGCCGTCCACCCGTGTGACGGACGGCACGCGCGCGTGGAGCACGGGACGCCGGCCGGACGACGGACCCGAGGTGACCGTCACGGGTTCCCCGGCGGACCTCCTGGGGTGGCTCGCGGGACGCCGTGACGGGGCCGCGCTGACGGTGGACGGCGGTCCGCTTCCGCCGCTGCCCCCGTTGTAGGACCCGGGCCCCTCCCCCGCTATAGGCTGGCGGTCATGACGTACAGCGGACAGGTGACGGTCGGCGGGCCTGCCGACGTGCACGAGCTCAAGGACCTGATGATCACGAAGATCGCGGTCGGTCCGATGAACAACAACGCCTATCTGCTGCGCTGCCGGGCCACGGACGAGCAACTGCTGATCGACGCCGCCGGCGAGGCGGGCACGCTGCTCGGCATGATCGGCGACGACGGGATCGCGTCGGTCGTCACGACCCACCGGCACGGCGACCACTGGCAGGCGCTCGCCGAGGTCGTGGCGGCCACCGGCGCCCGCACGTACGCGGGCCGCGACGACGCCGACGGCATCCCCGTACGGACCGACGTGCCCGTCGACGACGGCGACACGATCCGGGTGGGACAGGTGGAGCTCACCGCACGCCACCTGGTCGGGCACACCCCCGGTTCGATCGTCCTCGTCTACGACGACCCGCACGGGCATCCCCATGTGTTCACCGGGGACTGCCTGTTCCCCGGCGGTGTGGGCAACACCCACGACGATCCCGAGGCGTTCGCCAGCCTCATCCGCGATGTCGAGACCAAGATCTTCGACGTCCTCCCGGACGAGACGTGGGTCTACCCCGGACACGGCAACGACACGACCCTGGGCGCGGAGCGCCCGCACCTGCCGGAGTGGCACGCGCGCGGGTGGTGACGGGCCGCCGGTCTGTCGGTCCCCGCCCGCGGCCGGCGGCCCCGGCGACTGCCGAACGCGGCGTGCGGCGGGAGCAGTTCACACGGCCGCAACACCCGTTCCCACTATCCGGACATCTGTTGCCGTGACCTCGACAAACAGGACCGTCGGCTGCCAATCTCCCGCCATGCGACCTGCCCAGCGAGCCCTGCGCCGCACCGCCGCCGCCGTCGTTCTCCTAGCCGCCGTGAGCTGCGCTCCGCAGCCGGAGAGCTCGGGCAAGCCGTCGGCATCGGCCTCCGGTGCCTGCGACAAGGGCGAGCTGGCCACCGAGACACCGGGCAGGCTCACGATCGCGACCGACGAGCCCGCCTACGAGCCCTGGTTCAAGGACGACGATCCGGCCGGCGGCAAGGGATTCGAGTCGGCGGTGGCCTACGCCGTCGCCGAGCGGCTCGGGTACGGCAAGGACAAGGTCGTCTGGCAGACCGTGCCCTTCAACAAGGCCTTCGCGCCCGGTGAGAAGACGTTCGACTTCGACATCAACCAGGTGTCCATCAGCGACGAGCGCAAGAAGGCCGTGGACTTCTCGTCCGGCTACTACGACGTGCGCCAGGCCGTCGTCGCGCTGAAGGGCTCCACGGCGGCGAAGGCGAGGAGCGTCGCCGATCTGAAGGACGTGAAGCTGGGCGCCCAGGTCGGCACCACGAGCCTCGACTACATCAACGACGTGGTGCGGCCCACGCGGGCGCCCGCGGTGTACGGCAAGAACGACCAGGCCAAGTCCGCCCTGAAGAACGGCCAGGTCGACGCCATCGTCGTGGACCTGCCGACCGCCTTCTACATCACCGGGGCCGAGGTGACGGACGCCAAGATCGTCGGCCAGTTCGCGCACCGGGGCGGCACGCCGGAGCAGTTCGGCCTCGTCCTCGACAAGGGCAGCGCGCTCACCTCCTGCGTCTCGCGAGCGGTGGACGCGCTGCGCGAGGACGGCACGCTCGGGAGGATCGAGAAGCAGTGGCTGTCGGACGCCGTCGACGCGCCGGTGCTCAAGTGACGGTGGACGACAAGGAGCTCAGCGCGGGCTCCGGGCACGACGGTTACGTCCCCTCCGAGCGGCGCCTGGAGCGTGAGCGTCACCGGCGCGGCCGCGCCCGGCGCGCCACGGCGATCGGCGCGGTGTCGACGCTGGTCACCGGGGCCGTGCTCTACCTGGTGGTCGTCAACGCCCCGGGCTGGCCGCGCACCAGGGAGACCTTCTTCGACTGGGGGTACGCGCGCGAGGCGTTCCCGAAGGTCCTCGAAGGACTGTGGCTGAACGTCCGGCTGCTGCTGGTCTGCGGGGCCGCGGTGCTCGTCCTCGGCATGCTGATCGCCGTCGCCCGGACGCTGCGCGGCCCGGTGTTCTTCCCGTTGCGGTTCCTGGCCGCCGCGTACACCGACTTCTTCCGGGGACTGCCGCTCATCATCAACCTGATGATCGTCGTCCTCGGCGTCCCTGCGCTGCGGCTCCAGGGCGTGACCGTCGACCCGGTGATCCTCGGCGGCACCGCGCTCACCCTGACCTACTCGGCGTACGTGGCCGAGGTGTTCCGGGCCGGCATCGAGTCCGTGCACCCCTCGCAGCGCGCCGCGGCCCGTTCGCTCGGACTCAGCAACCGGCAGGCGCTGCGGTACGTGGTGCTGCCGCAGGCGGTGCGCCGCCAGGTGCCGCCGCTGCTCAACGACCTGGTGTCGCTGCAGAAGGACACCGGGCTGGTCTCGATCGGCGGGGCGGTGGACGCGGTGCGGGCCGCCGACATCATCGTCGGGCGCAGCCTCAACTACACGCCGTACATCGTCGCCGGCCTGGTCTTCGTCGCGCTGACCATCCCCATGACCCGCTTCACGGACTGGGTGACGGCACGCATGGACCGCCGTCGGGCGCAGGGAGGAGTCGCGTGAGCGGGAGGCCCGTGCTGCGGATGGAGTCGGTCCGCAAGAGCTTCGGCGATTCGGTCGTGCTGCGGGACGTCGACCTGGAGGTCGCCCCGCACACGGTGACCGCGCTGATCGGCGCCTCCGGTTCCGGCAAGTCCACGCTGCTGCGATGCGCCAACCTGCTGGAGGAGATCGACGACGGGGCGATCTGGCTGGACGGTGAGGAGATCACCGATCCGCGCGCCGACCAGGACGCCGTCCGCCGCCGGATCGGTGTGGTCTTCCAGGCGTACAACCTGTTTCCGCACATGACCGTCCTGGAGAACATCACGCTCGCTCCCCGCCGGGTGCACGGGATGTCCCGCGCCGAGGCCGAGGCACGCGCGCGTGAGCTGCTGGAACGGCTGGGACTCGGCGGGAAGGCCGGCGAGTACCCGGACCGGCTGAGCGGAGGCCAGCAGCAGCGCGTGGCGATCGTCCGCGCCCTGGCCGTACGCCCCCGGCTGCTGCTCCTGGACGAGATCACCGCCGCCCTCGACCCCGAGCTGGTGGGCGAGGTCCTCACCGTCGTGCGCGGCCTGAAGGACGAGGGCATGACCATGGTGCTGGCCACGCACGAGATGGGCTTCGCCCGGGACGTCGCCGACCAGGTGTGCTTCCTGGAGGGCGGCGTGGTGCTGGAACGCGGCACCGCCGAGCAGGTCTTCCAAGCGCCTCGGCAGGAGCGCACCCGGCAGTTCCTGCGGCGGATCGTGGAATCGGGGCGGTTGTAAGGGCCGCACGCCAGGCAGTCGGTCCTTACGCCTCCGCCTGGCCGGCCGCCGCCAGTGCCGCGACGCGCTCCACGCCGAACACGTACCCCTGGACTCCGCATCCGGCGATGACGCCGTCGGCTCGCAGCGAGACGTAGGAGTGGTGGCGGAACGACTCCCGCCGGTGGATGTTGGAGATGTGGACCTCGATGACGGGCATGCCGTCACAGGTGTTGAGAGCGTCCAGGATGGCGACCGAGGTGTGCGAGTAGGCGCCCGGGTTGATCACGATCCCGCAGTGGTTCAGCCGTGCCTCGTGGATCCAGTCCACCAACTCCCCCTCGTGGTTGGACTGCCTCAGGTCCACCGTGCCGCCGTGCGCGGCGGCCGCCTCGGCGCACAGCGCCTCGACGTCGGCGAGGGTGTCGGAGCCGTAGATCTCCGGCTGGCGCTGGCCGAGCAGGTTCAGGTTGGGGCCGTTGAGGATCATGATCGGGGCGTTGGCCAGGGTGCGGGGCACGGTTCCTCCGGTCCGTTCGGGGTCGGGCGGCCCGTGACGGACCGCTGCTCACAGCCGGTTTATCACGGTGCGCCGGCAGCCCGCCGGGCCGTAGCCTCCCGGCATGACGAGCCCTGCCTATCCGCCCAAGCCGTCGCCCGGCGACCGCATCGCCGTGCTCTCGCCCTCGTCCGGTCTGCCAAGCCTCTTCCCGCTCCCCTACGAGTTGGGGCTGGAGCGGCTGCGCGAGGAGTACGGGCTGGAGCCGGTCGAGTATCCGGCGACCCGCCGGATGGGTTCCACGCCCCGGGAGCGGGCCGCCGACCTCCACGCCGCGTTCGCCGACCCGGGCATCAGGGCGGTCATCGCCTCGATCGGCGGGGACGACCAGATCACCGTGCTGCCGCACCTGGACCGTGAGGTGTTCCGGGCGAACCCGAAGCCGTTCTTCGGGATGAGCGACAACACCAACCTGCTGGCGTTCCTGCGCAACAGCGGCATCGTCGGCTACCACGGCGGCAGCGTCATGTGCGAGCTGGGCCGCCCCGGGGCCATGCATCCGCAGACCGCCGAGTCCCTGCGGGCGGCCCTGTTCACGTCGGGCCCCTACGAGTTGAGGCCCGCCGAGCGGTGGCGGGACGTCGACCGCGACTGGGCGGACCCGGCGACCTTTGAGGCCGAGCCGGAGACCCGTCCCGGCACCGGCTGGACCTGGGTGAACCCCGACCGGGTGGTGGAGGGGCGCAGTTGGGGCGGCTGCCTGGAGATCCTCGGAGGGCTGCTGATGGCCGACCGGGAGGTCGCGCACGACCTCTCCGTGTACGACGGCGGTGTCCTGTTGCTGGAGACCTCCGAGGACATGCCGAGCGCCACGGAGGTGTACCGCGCGATCCGGAGCATGGGCGAGCGCGGGCTGCTCCAGCGCTTCTCGGCCCTGCTGATGGGCCGTGCGAAGACCTGGTCCCTGGAACGCCGCAACAGCCCGCAGGAATCCGCCCGTTACGCCTCCGAACAGCGCGAGGCCGTCCTGCGCGCCATGCGGACCTACGCGCCCGGCACCACGATCGTCTTCGACGTGGACTTCGGGCACACGGACCCGCAGCTGGTGATCCCGTACGGAGGCACCGTGCGCGTGGACGGACCGGCCCGGCGCATCACGGTCATGTACTGAGGCCCCGAGCCCTGCGCGCCCTCCGCGCGCCCCCGTAACCGCCCGTCACCGTGGGTAGTTGACGCGGCATGCACGACGTACGCACCGTGAAGGCACCCTCCATGCCGCGCCTCGCGGCCGCTTCACTCGCCGGAACGGCCATCGAGTTCTACGACTTCTTCGTCTACGGCACCGCGGCGGCCCTGATCCTGGGGCCGCTGTTCTTCCCGACCTTCTCACCGGTGGCGGGGACGCTGGCCGCCTTCGCCACCTTCGGCGTGGGCTTCGTGGCCCGGCCGCTGGGGTCGGTGCTGTTCGGGCACATCGGCGACCGGCGCGGGCGGCGGCCGGTCCTCGTCGCCTCCCTGCTGCTGACCGGCGCGTCCACCGTCGCGGTGGGCTGCGTGCCGACCTACGACACGATCGGCGTGGCCGCTCCCCTGCTGCTCCTGGTGCTGCGTTTCCTGCAGGGGCTGGGGCTCGGCGGGGAGTGGGGCGGGGCGGTGCTGCTGACGGTGGAGCACGCGCCCGCCGGGCGGCGCGGGCTGTGGTCGAGCTTCCCGCAGGTCGGGCCCGCACTGGGCTTCCTGCTCGCCAACGGGGTGGTTCTGGGCCTGTCCTCGGCATTGTCCGAGGCGCAGTTCGCCGCGTGGGGGTGGCGGGTGCCGTTCTGGGCGGCGGGGGTGCTGGCCGTGGTGGGGTTGTGGCTGCGTTCGTCGCTCGCCGAGAGCCCGAGCTTCCTGGAACTGGACGACCACGCGCGCGTGCCGCTGGTCGAGGTCGTACGCCACCACTGGCGCCTGCTCCTGCTGACCGGCGGCGCCCTCGCCATCGGCTACGCCATCTTCTACGCCGTGACGACCTGGTCCCTCGCCTACGGCACGGAGCGGCTCGGTGTCAGCCGCGGTGTCATGCTGACCTGCATCATGGGCGCGGTGGTCGTGAAGGGCGCGCTCACCCCCCTGGTGGCGTTGCTCGGGGACCGCTACGGACGGCGGCCCCTGTGCCTGATCGGGTGCGCGGCCGCGGCCCTGTGGATGTTCCCGATGGTCGCGCTGCTGGCCACCGGCGCGCCGCTGCCGATGTTCCTCGGCTTCCTCGGCGCGATGCTCTCGTTCATCACGATGTTCGCCGTGATCGCGGCGTACCTGCCGGAGCTCTACGAGCCGCGGGTGCGCTGCACCGGCGCCGCCGTCGGCTACAACCTCGGCGGGGTCCTCGGTGGCGCGCTCACCCCGATCGTCGCCACGGCCCTCGCCGAACAGGGCGGGCGTGTGCCCTGGGGTGTGGCCGCGTACCTGACGGTGATCGCGCTGTGCAGCCTGGCCTGCTTCGCGATGCTTCCGGAGACCCGGCCGGTGCCGGTGAGGGCGGCTGCGGAGGCGGCTTGAGCCGGGGGTGGCGTCGGGAAGGTGTGGGTACGGGGTGATGCAGGGCCGGCCGGATGCGTAAACCGTGCGCGAGCGCTTGCGCAAGCGTTTACCACCCACTCACGGGTTGATCGCCAGCTCCAGGTACGCCGCGAACAGCACCAGGTGGACACCGCCCTGGAGTGGCGTGGCCCGGCCCGGTACGACCGTCAGCGAGGCGACCACCACCGTCAGGGCGAGCAGCACCATGTGCGTGGCGCCGAGGCCGAGGACCAGCGGGCCGGAGAGCCAGAGCGAGGCGAGTGCGACGGCGGGGATGGTCAGGCCGATGCTGGCCATCGCCGAACCGAGTGCGAGGTTCAGGCTGGTCTGGACACGGTCGCGGCGGGCCGAGCGCAGGGCGGCGATGGTCTCCGGCAGGAGAACCAGCAGCGCGATGATCACACCGACGACGGCGGGGTGCAGACCGGCGGCCTCCACCCCGGACTCGATGGTGGGCGACACCCCTTTGGCCAGGCCCACCACGCCGATCAGCGCCAGGCCCAGCAGTCCCAGGCTGATCGAGGCGGTGCGGGCGGTCGGCGCCTCGGCGTGGGCCTCCGCGGTGATCACCTCGCCGTGCCGGGTGATCGGCAGGAAGTAGTCCCGGTGCCGCACGGTCTGCGTCGCGACGAAGAGGCCGTACAGCACCAGGGAGGACAGCGCCGCGAAGGTCAGCTGGACCGTGGAGAACTCCGGGCCCGGCTTGCTCGTGGTGAACGTCGGCAGGACCAGGCTGAGCGTGGCCAGGGTGGCGACGGTCGCGAGGGCGGCGCCGGTGCCCTCGGGGTTGAACACGGCCGTGCCGTGCCGCAGTGAGGCGACCAGGAGGCACAGTCCGACGATGCCGTTGCAGGTGATCATCACGGCCGCGAAGACCGTGTCGCGGGCCAGCGTCGAGCTCTTGTCCCCGCCGTCGGCGATCAGGGTGACGATGAGGGCGACCTCGATGATCGTGACGGCGATGGCGAGGACGAGGGAACCGAACGGTTCGCCGACCCGGTGGGCCACCACCTCGGCGTGGTGCACAGCGGCCAGGACGGCTCCCGCGAGGACCAGTGTCACCAGCGCGACGACCGGGCCGGGCAGATCGCGCCCCCAGGTGAACACCAGCAGCACGGCGGCGAGCAGGGGCGCCAGGGTCGTCCACTGTGCCGCGAGCGGCCGGCGCCGAGCGATCATGCAGTGATCGTCCCAGAGGCGACGGAGACCTGCATTCCGGTCGTGCGGGCTCCGTCACTCGCGGGGCGTCCTACGCGAGGTCGCGGGTGTCCAGGACGTCGCAGTTGGTGTAGACCCGGTCGCCGATGCAGAGGGCGCCCAGCCGCTCCGCCATCCTGCCGGTCTCGGGGTCGTCGCTGTTGCGCATGGCCTCCTCGTACGAGTCGAACTCGATGAGGGCCAGGTAGCGGTTGGGGTTGTCGCGGTCCTTCAGGAGCGTCCGGTGGGTGGGGCCGCCCGCACGCCCGCCGCTGCGCTGCCCGGCCTCTTCGAAGATCTGCTCCATCTCGTCCAGACGCTCGGTCTCGAAGTCGATGATCTGAACGAACTTCATGGCGTCTCCCGCCGGCCGTGGCGTCCCCGGGCCGGGGAACGCGCTCAGGACCAAGCAAGCACCGGGACCGGTGCTCGGCAATTCGCCGAGCACCGGTCCGGGTGAGGGTCGCCCTGCGTCCGACGGGGTCAGACGTCGATGCTGTCCTTCGGAGTGCTTCCGCCCTGCCCCTGCGCCGCCTCGGCAGCCGCCTGCTTCTTGGAAGCCATCAGGCTGGTGATCGTGGTGACGATCAGGACGGCGCAGATCACGCCGAGGGAGACCGGAATGCTGATCTCGGGGACGTGCACCCCGGACTCGTGCAGCGCGTGCAGTACCAGCTTGACGCCGATGAAGCCCAGGATGATCGACAGGCCGTAGCTCAGGTGGACCAGCTTCTTGAGCAGGCCACCGATGAGGAAGTACAGCTGGCGCAGACCCATCAGGGCGAACGCGTTGGCGGTGAAGACGATGTACGGGTCCTGGGTCAGGCCGAAGATCGCGGGGATGGAGTCGAGGGCGAACAGCACGTCCGTCATGCCGATCGCGAGCATCACGACGAGCATCGGGGTCATGACCCGCTTGCCGTTCTGCTGGATCCACAGCTTGGTGCCGTGGTAGCGGTCGGCCACGCCGAAGCGGCGCTCGACGGCCTTGAGGAGCTTGTTCTCCTCCCACTCCTCGTCCTCCTCGTCCGCGCGGGCCTCCTGGATGAGCTTCCAGGCGGTCCAGATGAGGAAGGCGCCGAAGAGGTAGAACACCCACGAGAAGCTGGCGAGGATCGCGGCACCGGCGGCGATGAAGATCGCGCGCAGGACCAGGGCGATGAGGACGCCGACCAGCAGGACGCGCTGCTGGTACTGCGTGGGCACCGCGAACTTCGCCATGATCAGGACGAAGACGAAGAGGTTGTCGACGCTCAGCGACTTCTCGGTGATGAAGCCCGCGAAGAACTCACCGGCCGGCTGGCCGCCGGCGAACATCAGCAGGCCGAGCCCGAAGAGCACGGCGAGGACGATCCAGACGACCGTCCAGATGCCGGCTTCCTTGATCGACACGTCGTGCGGCTTGCGGCCGATGAAGAAGTCGACCGCGATGAGGGCGGCCAGGCCCACGATCGTCAGGACCCATAGGGTCATGGAAACATCCACTGCGCCTCCGGCAGTCGTAACGGCAAATGTCAGCGTCGTAGCTGCCGGAGGTCTCTTCCACCCAGAGATGGGCCGACGCCCCGGGCCCAGGTCCGATCTCTACCGACCTGTTCCGTATTGACGGGTACGCCGCAGCAGACAGGGAGTACTCCCCTCCGTGCCCTCAACAGTACCCAATCACCAAGAACAGGTAAAGCGCTTGGCAAAAGAAAGACCAAAAACCCTGGTCAGCTGGCTTTACGCATACTTGGTACGAGCGGCCGCGACCTGTGCGAGCACCTGGTGAAGGATCTGGCTGCCGGGCGGCACGAGCGACGGCTCGTACGTCCAGGCGTGGCCCACCCACGGGTCGGCGAGGTGGTCGTCGGCCACCGGGGTCAGTCGCAGCAGGGAACGCCACAACGGGTCGAGCAACGGCCCGTACGCGGAGGACTCCTCGCGGTCGGCCACCATCATCAGATGGACGCCGAAGGCGGGGCCCTCGTCCGCGAGGTAGCGCAGCTGGTTCACGGCCCGGTCGTCGAAGCCGTGCGGGAAGTCGTTGACGATCAACAGCTGCTGAGCGGTGTCGAAGCCGGGCGGGAGGGCGTCCGCGGCGCCGCCGCGGACCGCCATCTGCACCAGGTCGACCCGCTGGGTGAGCCGCGTCAGCACGTCCGTCACGCCCGCCGCGCCGAGGGCGGGCGGGGCCGCGAGCACACCGGTCCGCACCAGAGGCGCCAGCGGCTGTGCTCCGGAACCGGCCGGGTCGATGACGTGGACGGTGAACTCGCCCGCCGGGTAGACGGCGAGCAGCCGGGCCGCGTGCGCGACCGCCGTCTCCAGCGCGAGACGTCCCAGGGAGTGGGCGTCGGCGAACGATCCGTCGGACGACGCGGTGCGACCGCTGTCGATCCACAGTCCGCGCTCCAGGGGCAGCCGGACCAGCATGGGAATGCGGATCTGCTCGGCCTCGGGGAGGTGCAGATCGCCCAGGCGCAGGGCCATGGGGATCTCCATGGGCACCCGGTAGGCGTGCCACACCGGGTTGTCCCACCGCGCGTACGCCGGCGGCAGGGCCGGTTCGACGACGTCGGCCTCGGCCTGCAGCTGGACGAGGTCCCGGTCGAGGGCCTCCCGGGCCCGCTCGACGAGCTGGGCGTACCGGGCGCGGGCCGCCTCGCGGGCGGCGTCGCCCTGCCCGCCGATCCGGCTGCGCGGGTCGGACAGGACCTGTTCCAGCTCCTTGTCCATGCGGGACTCGGCGAAGTCGACGGCGCTGCGGTAGGCGGCCGTGGTGCGGGCGAGGTCCTCGAACATGCCCCACACCTGGTTGTAGAGCCGCTCCTCCATGGACCAGCCGGTCGCGTCGCCCGCGACGGGTTGGGCGGGCTGCCCGGGCGCGGCCGGGGGCGCGGTGGGCGGCGGCGGGGGCGGCGCGGAGTTCTGCCGGCGCGGGTGGCTGTAGTCGATCGGTCCGCCCGCGGTGGGCGCGGACGTGGACGCGGACGGCTGGGTGACGGCGCTCGGGTCCGGCGTGGCGCCGGGGTAGGACGGCGACTGGGGGGCAGTCTGCCCAGGTCCCCCGGACGTCTGGCCTCCGTACGGGGAGACCGGCGGGACGGGATTGGGCTGAGGGGCGGTGCCGCCCTGGTCCGGGCCGAGGGCCGGAGCCGCGGCCTGCCGGGAGCGGTCGCCTTCCGCCGTGCGCGGGGGAGGTGCCTGTACCGAGCGGGCCAGCCCCTGGGCCACCGCCTCGTTGACGCTGCCGGCGAGCTGCTGCGCCTGTGCCAGGCCCTGGTCGCTGAGGAGTTCGGCGAGACCCCCCGCGTAGCCCTGGCCGACGGCGCGCACCTTCCAGGCGCCCTGGCGGCGGTAGAGCTCCAGGGCGACGACGGCCGACTCGGCGTCCAGGCCGTGGATGGTGTAGGTGACGATCTCGGCGCCGTCCAGGCCGGTGACGGCGACGAACGGGGCGGCCACGGAGCCGAAGCGGACCGGGCCCGCCCCGCCGGTGGGCAGGGCGAGCAGCACGCCGACCCGGTGGACGGTCTCGGGCATGGCGTCCAGGTCCACCGCGAGGCGGTGGTCCGCGGCGGCCTGCCGGGAGACCTCGAGACCCGGCTGGGTGGGCGCCCCCGGGTGGGCGACCCACTCCACGCCGTGGATCCGGCCGTTCTCGTCGCTGAGCGCGGCCGCGGCCACGATCGGCGTGCCGGCCGAGATCCGTATCTCGAGACGGGCCTGGGAGAGCGGGTGGTTCTGCCCCCGCACCAGCTCGGCCGTCATCGCCTTCGTCCCCCTGTGTCGTTGTGTGGTGTCGTGTGCTGCCCGCCGGGCCCGCGGTCCCCCCGCCGGTCCCGGGCGCTCTCAGAGCACCGGCAGGATCGCCGGCATCAGGTCCTGGAAGGTGCGGCCGTTGGCCGGGTTGCCCAGGGCCGTCATCGTCCAGCCCGTGCCCGAGCGGTGCACCTTGGCCATGATCTGGGCCGTGTACTGGCCGCCGCCGGCCAGCGTGTAGCGGGCGAGCTCCTGGCCGTTGGTCTCGTCGACGAGGCGGCAGAACGCGTTCTGCACCTCCTGGAACGTCTGGCCCGTGAAGGAGTTCACGGTGAAGACGATCTGGTCGATGTGGACCGGGACCCGCGCGAGGTCGACGAGGATCGCCTCGTCGTCGCCGCCCTGGCCGACACCGCCGACGAGGTTGTCACCGGTGTGGCGGACCGAGCCGTCGTCGCTCACCAGGTGGCGGAAGAAGACCACGTCGACCGGCTGCTTGTCGGCGAACAGCACGGCGGAGGCGTCGAGGTCGATCTCTCGCGTGCGCGAGCCGAACAGGCCGCGCCGGGGAGCCGCCTGCCAGCCGAGGCCCATGCGCACCGCGTTCAGGCTGCCCCCGTCGTTCTTCTGCAGACTGATGGCCTGACCCTTGGTCATGTTGACGGTCACGCGCCGATTCCCCTCTCGAACGTCCCCTGTTGCCGCGCATCGCGGTTGACCAGCACCTTACGCAGGGGCACTGACAGCGCCCCACCCCGGTCCGCACTTTGTGTCGGTCTTGCAACACAGCGAGTACGCGGTGCGCTGTCAGGCCAGGCCTGCCTCCTTCATCTGGCGCAGCTCCTTCTTCATTTCGGACACTTCGTCGCGCAGCCGGGCCGCGATCTCGAACTGCAGGTCCGCGGCGGCGGCCCGCATCCGCGTGGTGAGTTCCTCGATCTGCTCGGCGAGTTCGGCCGCGGGGCGGTCGGTGGGCACGGTCTCCTTGGCCTTGCCCTTGCCCCTGGCGGGCTTGGCCGCCTCGGCCGCCTTGCCGAGGGAGGGGACGGGCGCCTTGGTGCCGCCGCCGTCCTTCCTGGACTTGCGGTAGCCCGAGCCGAGCAGCTGCTCGGTGTCGATGTCCTCGCGGGCGATCTGGGCGACGATGTCGTTGATCTTCTTGCGGAGGGGCTGGGGGTCGATGCCCTTCTCCGTGTTGTACGCGATCTGCTTCTCCCGGCGCCGGTTGGTCTCGTCGATGGCCTTCTCCATCGCCGGGGTGATCTTGTCGGCGTACATGTGGACCTGGCCGGAGACGTTGCGCGCGGCGCGGCCGATGGTCTGGATCAGGGACGTGCCGGAGCGCAGGAAGCCCTCCTTGTCGGCGTCCAGGATCGCCACCAGGGACACCTCGGGCAGGTCGAGGCCCTCACGCAGGAGGTTGATGCCGACGAGCACGTCGTACTCGCCGGCGCGCAGCTCGCGCAGGAGCTCGACGCGCCGGAGGGTGTCGACGTCGCTGTGCAGGTAGCGCACCTGGATGCCGAGCTCCAGGAAGTAGTCCGTGAGGTCCTCGGCCATCTTCTTGGTGAGCGTGGTGACCAGGACGCGCTCGTCCCTCTCGGTGCGCTGGCGGATCTCGTGCACCAGGTCGTCGATCTGGCCCTCGGTGGGCTTGACGACGACCTCCGGGTCGACGAGGCCGGTGGGGCGGATGATCTGCTCGACGTAGCCGTCCGCGCGGGACATCTCGTAGGTGCCCGGGGTGGCCGACAGGTAGACCGTCTGGCCGATGCGCTCCTGGAACTCCTCCCACTTCAGGGGGCGGTTGTCCAGGGCGGAGGGCAGCCGGAAGCCGTGGTCGACGAGGGTGCGCTTGCGGGAGGCGTCACCCTCGTACATGGCGCCGATCTGCGGCACGGTGACGTGCGACTCGTCGATCACCAGGAGGAAGTCGTCCGGGAAGTAGTCCAGCAGCGTGTTGGGCGGGGAGCCGGGCAGGCGGCCGTCGAAGTGCATCGAGTAGTTCTCCACGCCGGAGCAGGTGCCGATCTGGCGGAGCATCTCGATGTCGTAGGTGGTGCGCATGCGCAGCCGCTGGGCCTCCAGGAGCTTGCCCTGCTTCTCCAGCTCCGCCAGGCGCTCGCCCAGCTCCTTCTCGATGTCGTTGACGGCGCGCTCCAGGCGCTCGGGGCCCGCGACGTAGTGGGAGGCCGGGAAGACGTACAGCTGCTGGTCGTCGCTGATGATCTCGCCGGTGAGCGGGTGCAGGGTGGAGAGCGCCTCGATCTCGTCGCCGAACATCTCGATGCGGACGGCGAGCTCCTCGTAGACCGGGAAGATCTCGATGGTGTCGCCGCGGACGCGGAAGGTGCCGCGGGTGAAGGCCATGTCGTTGCGCGTGTACTGGATGTCCACGAAGCGGCGCAGCAGATCGTCCCGGTCGATCTCCTCGCCGACCCGGAGGGGGACCATGCGGTCCACGTACTCCTGCGGGGTGCCGAGGCCGTAGATGCAGGAGACCGAGGCGACCACGACGACGTCGCGGCGGGTGAGCAGCGAGTTGGTCGCGGAGTGGCGCAGGCGCTCCACCTCCTCGTTGATCGAGGAGTCCTTCTCGATGTAGGTGTCCGACTGCGGGACGTAGGCCTCGGGCTGGTAGTAGTCGTAGTACGAGACGAAGTACTCGACGGCGTTGTTCGGCAGCAGCTCGCGGAACTCGTTCGCCAGCTGGGCGGCCAGCGTCTTGTTCGGCGCCATCACGAGCGTGGGGCGCTGGAGCTTTTCGATCATCCACGCGGTGGTGGCGGACTTGCCGGTGCCGGTCGCACCGAGCAGGACGACGTCCTTCTCGCCCGCCTGGATGCGCCGGGCGAGCTCGGCGATGGCCGCCGGCTGGTCGCCGCTGGGCTGGTAGGGGCTGACGACCTCGAAGGGCGCCACCGTGCGTTCGATCTGGGAAACGGGCCGCATGGGTTCCACCGTACGACCTCCCACTGACAACCTGCTCTGATCAGCGGTTCTGCGGGGTGCGGGAGCCCGGGTGCCGCACGGGGCGGCGGGGGCGGAACCGCAGGCGGTCCGGGTTGTGGTGGACGGTGTGGTGCGTGCGGGCGGGGATGCCGGGCTTGTCCTCGACGAGTGCGACGGCGGGCTTTCCCATGACCATCAGCGGGTCGAACATCACCACGACGCCGGCGAGCAGGAGGAAGGCGAGGGGGCCGATCAGCATGGGGGCGAGCAGGGTGGCGGGCGACTCCCCCGTGGTGGGCTCGGCCGCGCCGTGGAGGTGGACGTCGAGGGCGGCCATCCCGGTGTAGTGCATGCCGCTGACGGCGAGCCCCATGACGAGGCTGGCGCCGACGCTCCACAGCAGGCCACGGACCTGGCCGGCCGCCCACAGGGCCGCGGTGGCGGCGCACATGGCGATCACGACGGAGGCGCCGACGGTGAGGGTGTTGTACTCGAACGTCCCGTCCAGGCTCATGCTCGCCATGCCGAGATAGTGCATCGAGGCGATGCCCAGGCCGGTGATCGTGCCCCCGGTGAACAGGGCCGTTCCGCGGGCGCCCCTGTAGCCGACGATGAAGATCCCTACGCCCACCATCACGATCGCGACGGCCAGGCTCGCGAAGGTCATCGCCTTGTCGTAGTGGATCGGCGTCCCGCGGACCGTGAAGCCCATCATGGCGATGAAGTGCATGGTCCATATGCCGGAGCCGATGGCGGCCGAGCCGAGGGCGAGCCAGCCGGGGCGCCAGGACTGGGCGACGAGCATGGATCTGGTGGTGCAGCGCAGTCCCAGGGCGCCGCCGAGGCAGGCCATGAGGTAGGCGACCAGGGGTGTGACCAGGCCGTAGCTGAATCCGTCGACCGTGCCCTGCATGCGCGGCTGCCCTTCCCGCCCTTTGCGTCCCGGAATACCTGATGTGCGCCCCCTCCCAGGACCGCACGAGCGGTCAGGGTCGACGCAGAGAGTATGACCCCCACCGGAATGGTCGAACGACTTTCCGGCAAAGAAACACGGCCCCGCCCCAGTTGTGCGGTACCAGTGAGCGGAGTTGGGTCACCTCCGTTCGGCCTGTGGCCATCCCGCACCCCCCTCGCGTTGACCCTCTGCTGTCAGAGTTGAGCTGTCCGTGATGACGCCGATGACCGTTCGACGCGAGGAGTACGCATGCACGCGCGCGCCGTTGCCGCCTCGACCACCGCGCTCCTGGGGACCGCCGCCCTCCTCTTCCCCGTCTCCCCCGCGCGGGCCGCCACCGACGATGGCGGCCCGCCCCGTGTCATCGCCCACCGGGGCGCCTCCGCGTACGCGCCCGAGAACACGCTGGCCGCGGTGGACAAGGCGGCGGAGCTGGGCATCGGCTGGGTGGAGAACGACGTCCAGCGGACCAGGGACGGCGAACTGGTCGTCCTCCACGACGACAACCTGCGGCGTACCACCGACGTCGAGGAGGTCTTCCCCGGCCGGGCTCCCTGGAAGGTGAGGGACTTCACCGCAGCGGAGATCGCCCGGTTGGACGCGGGCAGCTGGTTCGGCCCCGCCTACGCGGGTGCGCGCGTGCCGACGCTGGAACAGTTCGTGCGCCGCGTCGAGCTCCACCACCAGAAGCTGCTGCTGGAGATCAAGAACCCGGAGTTGTATCCGGGCATCGAGCGGCAGACCCTGAAGGTCCTCAGCAACGAGGGCTGGCTCGACCGGTCGCATCGGGCGAGCCGGCTGATCGTGCAGAGCTTCAGCGCGGACAGCGTGCGGACGGTGCACGCGCTGAAGCCCGGGGTGAGGACGGGGCTCCTCGGGACGCCGCCCGTGTCGGACCTGCCGGGCCTGGCCGGCTACGCCGACCAGATCAATCCGTCGCACGGTTCGCTCACGCTGGCGTACGTCTCGTCCGTCCGTGCGTTCACGGGACCGCACGGCAGACCGTTGAAGGTCTACACCTGGACGGTCGACGACGCGGCGACGGCCCGTCGGGTCGCCGCGTACGGCGTCGACGGGATCATCACGAACCGGCCGGACGTGGTCCGGAGGGCCGTTGGGGAGTGAGCGGCTGGGCGGACGGGTGATCGGCCGCGTCCGCGGGTGACCGGCGGTTTGGTGGTCGCCCGGTCGTCACGGCGGTGATCCGTGGTCCGGCGGTGAGCCGCGGCCGACGGGACGGCGTTGTCGGTGGTGGGTCGTACCGTGGGCGCATGGACAGTCAGGAGCAGGGCGAGCAGCGGGTCGTGTGGGCCGTGGTCGGCACCGCGATCGGTCCGCTGCTGCTGGCCGCGACCAAGGACGGCCTGGTCAACGTCGTGTTCCATGCCACGGACGCGGTGCGGGACCGGGCGGTCGAGCGGCTGGCGTCGCGGTTCGGCACCGAGCCCGTCGAGGCACCCGGTTCCCCGCTGCTGGCCGAGGCGATACGCCAGGTGGAGGCGTACTTCGCCGGTGAGCGCCGGGACTTCGACCTGCCGCTGGACTGGTCGCTCATCTCCGGCTTCAACCGGCAGGTCCTGCGCGCGCTCGCCGCCGGTGTGCCGTACGGCTCGGTCGTGGGGTACGGCGATCTCGCCGGGCGGGTCGGGCAGCCGGGCGCCGCGCAGGCCGTGGGCATGGCGATGGGGGCCAATCCGCTGCCGGTGGTGGTGCCCTGCCACCGGGTCGTCGAGAGCGGCGGCGGCATCGGCGGGTTCGGGGGCGGGCTGGAGACCAAGCGGAAGCTGCTTGCCCTGGAAGGAGTGCTGCCGGAGCCGCTGTTCTGAGGCGGCCCCTCAGTCGTAGTGCCGTGCCTCGAAGACGTTGCCGTCCGGGTCGCGGAAGTAGAAGCTGCGGGTGGCCTTGCCCCGGGCCCCGAAGGAGTCGTACGACAGATCCGACAGCGGCACGGAGCGTTCCCGGAGACGGCTGAGGAGCGCGTCGAAGTCGCCGCGGGACAGGGACAGGCAGACGTGGTTCACGGGGTGGCCGGCGCTGTCCGCGGCGCCGGGCAGCATGGTCATGCGTGCGGCGAAGGCCAGCGGCATGAGGTCGAGGATCGTCTCGTCGTTGACGCGCACGGAGGGGAACGGAACCTCGCCTGCGGCGAACTCGGTGAGCCTGAGCGGCTCCATGCCGACGGCCTTCTCGTAGAAGTCGGCGGCGGCGAGCGGGTCGCGCACCCAGAGGACGACGTGGTCGAGACGTGCTGTGTGGTCCGTCATGCACCTCAGGCTCGTGGGGTGTCCGACGGGCCGCAAGGGTTTGGCCCGGTGTGCCGCCCGCCAGAGATGAGGGAAGACCGACTGGCCGACTGACAGGAGGCAGGCGCGTGGTGCTGGTGGTGTCCGAAGAGGTGCGGGAGGCGCTCGACGCGGGTCGGCCCGTGGTGGCGCTGGAGTCCACGATCATCGCCCACGGGCTGCCGCGGCCTCGCAACCTCCGGGTGGCGGTGGAGCTGGAGACGGCCGTGCGGCAGGAGGGCGCGGTGCCCGCGACGATCGCCGTACTCGACGGGCGGCCCCATGTCGGGTTGGACAAGGAGCAGCTGGAGCGGGTCGCGAACGAGGACGGCATCCGCAAGCTGGGCCATCGCGACCTGCCGCTCGCGATGGCCACCGGAGCCAGCGGGGCGACGACGGTGTCGGCGACGGCGCTGCTGGCGGCGCTGGCCGGGGTACGGGTGTTCGCGACGGGTGGGCTCGGCGGGGTGCACCGGGAGTGGACGGTGACGCAGGACGAGTCGGCCGACCTGGGCCTGCTCGCCCGGACGCGGATCACGGTGGTGTGCGCCGGGGTGAAGTCGATCCTGGACGTGCCGGCGACCCTGCAGCGGCTGGAGACGCTCGGCGTCGCGGTGGCCGGGTACGGCACGGACCGGTTCCCCGGCTTCTACCTGTCCGACTCGGGGCATCCGGTGGACTGGACGCTTGACACGCCGGAGCAGGTGGCGGACGTCATGCGGGCCCAGGACGCGCTCGCCGGTCCCGAGTCGGCGCTGATCGTCGCCAACCCCGTTCCCGAGGAGGAACAGCTCGATCCGGACCTGCACGCACGCGTGCTCGCGGACGCGCTGCACGCGTGCGAGGCGGAGGGGATCACCGGCCAGGCCGTCACGCCGTTCCTGCTCGACTATCTGGTGCGGCACACCGACGGCGCTTCCCTGAGCGCCAACCTGGCGGCGGTCCGCGGCAATGTCCGCCTGGCGGCGCGGATCGCGGCGGCCCGGGCGCGGGGATGAGCGGGGGCGAGGGCCGGGGCGGATCCGGGGGTGGTGCCGGAGCGGGCTCCGCTGGGGACGGTGCCGGTTCGATGGGGGATGCCGCAGCGGGCTCCGCATCGGCCGCCGCCGGCCCGACGGGCAGCGTGGGCTCAGCGAACGCCGCCGGCCCGACGGGCAGCGTGGGCTCAGCGAACGCCGCCGGCCCGACGGGCAGCGTGGGCTCGACGGACGGCGTGCGCCCGACGGACGGCGTGGTCTCGATGGGCAGTGCCGCAGCGGGCTCCGCGCCGGCCGGTGCCCGCGCGCGGGAGGGCGTGGGATCGCCGGGCGGCGCGGGCTCGATGGAGGCCCGGGCGTTGCTCGTCGTCGGGGACGTCGTCACGGATGTCGTCGCGCGGCATCGGGCGCCGCTCGCCGCCGGTACCGACACGGCCGCCGTCATCCGGACGGTGCCGGGCGGTGCGGGCGCGAACGTGGCGTGCTGGGCCGCGCACCAAGGCGCCGCGGACGTGCGGCTGCTCGGGCGGGTGGGGGTGGAGACGGCTGCCTGGCACCAGCGGGAACTGGCTGCGCAGGGCGTGCGTCCGTGCCTCGTCGTGGACCCGCGTGCACCGACCGGCACGGTGATCTGCCTGGTCGACGAGGGCGCTTCGGCGGAGCGGACGTTCCTCACCGACAGCGGCGCGTCCCTGCGGCTCGAACCCGCCGACTGGTCGGACGCGCTGCTCGACGGCGTGGCCCGGCTCCACCTGTCGGGCTATCTCCTGTTCGCGGAATCGAGTCGCGCACTGGCGACCGTGGCCCTGGAGGCGGCACGCGCACGTGGCGTGCCGGTGAGTCTGGACCCTGCCTCGGCCGGGTTCCTGGGACAGCTGGGCGCCGGGCGGTTCCTGGAGCTCGTCGAGGGCGTGGACGTACTGCTGCCCAGCCGGGACGAGGCCTGCCTGCTGACGGGAATCACCGACGCGGCCGACGCGGCGGCCGCGCTGAGCCTGCGCGTTCCGCTGGTGGTCGCCAAGCAGGGGTGCGACGGAGCGCTGGTGGCGCGTGCGGGGAGGGTGTGCGCCCGCGTTCCGGCCGTGCCGGCGAGGCCGCGGGACACCACCGGCGCCGGAGACGCCTTCACCGGCGCGTTTCTCGCCGCCCTGCTCGCGGGCGCCGATCCGGAGGCCGCGGCGGCGGAGGGCTGCCGGGCCGGTGCGCGGGCGGTGGAACGGGTGGGTGGGCGGCCGCCTGTGCCGGAGTGACGGCGCGGCCTGTGTCCCTGATGCGACTGGTCGTCCTGGACCCTTGGTCCTGCCTTCGGCGCTCGCGTTCCTGACGACTATCCCCGGCGCCCCCACGCCGAGATCATGGGCGGGGTCGTCAGATCGAGCGCGCCGGACGTGACGTTCGCGAGGTGCCGGTCGATCTCCTGGTCCGTGGCGAACCCGGCCGCGACGAGCTGGTCGCGGATCTGGCGGATCGTGACGGACTCCAGGGCCGCGCAGGCCGGGGAGGCGAGGGGGAAGTAGGCGTCGGCGTGGACACGGGTCAGACCGGCGTCGCGCAGCATGCGGGGCAGGGTGCGGCCGCAGGGCAGTTCGGTGCCGCGGTCGGCGAGCAGCTTGCGGAAACCGCTCCGCAGCCGGTTCGCGAGCTGCTGCTCGGGGCCGGACTCGTCGGGGCACAACAGGGGCTGGAGTCCGGGGTCGGCGTCCTCGACGAGGAGGCGGCCGCCGGGGCGCAGGGCCCGGACCATGGACCGCAAGGCCCGCTCCCGGTCGGTGACGTGGACGAGGGCGAGACGGGCGTGCACCAGGTCGAAGCCCTCCCCCGGCGGCTCGTGCGACCCGAGTTCGTGGGCGCGCACCTCGACGGGCGGCCGGGCCGCGGAGGCCAGCCGCGCGGTGTCGGTGTCGGTCGCGACGACGCGCCCGGTCGGGCCGACCTTCTTCGCCAGCCAGGACACCACGGTCGTGCCGGCCCCGACCTCCCAGCAGCGCCAGCCGGATCCGACGCCGAGCGTCTCCAGATGCCGGAACGTCGTCGGGTCGAAGAGGGCGGCGAAGGCGCTGAAGTGCTCGGCCTCCTCGGTCTGCCGGGTGTCGAGGAGGTACCCATCGGTTTGCATCATGCGCCGATCATCCCAGTTGTCCGACTTATCCCCCAGAACCTGCCCAGCGCGCCTCACAGAACCTCCTCCGCCCGCCCCGCAGAACCACCCGGCGCCGGCGGGCGTCGAAGCGTCAGGGCCTCACTTCCGCGCGCCGTTCGTCCACAGCCGGGAACCAAGCGGAACGGGTCGTATCCACAGGCTTACCCGCAGCTCATCCGGGCCTGGCAGACTGGCGGGCCAGGGCGCAGGGACGGCGCGAGGGGTTCCACGCAAGGAGATCCGGATGTCCATGGCAGGGAATCTGCGGAAGGTCACGAGCCTCGGCGGGGTCGGCGGCCTGCGCAGGGTGGCTCGGCTGGCCCGGCGGCGTCCGCGCGTCGACCTGAGCCACCCGGCCCGCTCCCCGCTGGGTTCCTCGGTGGTGAACTGCGTGGCGTACCGGGACGGTGTCCGCACCCCCCTGCGCGGCGATCTGGTGGACGTGGTGGAGCGGGTGCGCAAGCACCGGGAGGGCTTCGTCTGGCTCGGCCTGCACGAGCCGACGGACCGGGAGTTCGCGGGCATCGCCGAGCTCTTCGACCTGCACCCGCTGGCCGTCGAGGACGCCGTGGAGGCCCATCAGCGCCCCAAGCTGGAGCGCTACGGCGAGACGCTGTTCGCGGTGTTCAAGACGGTCTGCTACGTCGAGCACGAGGAGCTCACGGCCACCAGCGAGGTGGTGGACACCGGCGAGATCATGGTGTTCGTCGGCCACGACTTCGTGATCACGGTGCGGCACGGCCGGCACGGCTCGCTGGGTCCGCTGCGCGAGGAGCTGGAGTCCGACCCGCAGCAGCTGGCGAAGGGCCCGTCCGCGGTGCTGCACGCGATCGCGGACCACGTGGTCGACGACTATCTGACCGTCACGGATTCGGTGCAGCTGGACATCGACCAGGTCGAGACGGACGTGTTCGCGCAGGACGGCGCGCGGGCCGACCCGGGCCGTATCTACCAGCTCAAGCGTGAACTGCTCGAACTGAAGCGGGCGGTGGTGCCGCTCAGCCGGCCGCTGGAGGATCTCGCCACCCGGCCGATCCGCGCGGTGGATCCCGAGATACAGGCGTACTTCCGCGACGTCTCGGACCATCTGCTGCGGGCGAAGGAGCAGATCGCCGCGTTCGACGAGCTCCTCAACTCCATCCTGCAGGCACATCTCGCGCAGGTCACCGTCGCACAGAACGAGGACATGCGGAAGATCACGGCGTGGGCCGCGATCATCGCCGTGCCGACGATGGTCTGCGGGGTGTACGGCATGAACTTCGACCACATGCCGGAGCTGCACTGGCGGTACGGCTACGGCATGGTCGTCGGCGTCATATCCGTGGCGTGTCTGTCGCTGTACCGGATGTTCCGGCGCAGCGGCTGGCTCTGACGATGGCCGTGCCCCGCCGCAGGGGCACGCGGGTCAGGCCGTGGTCGTGTTCCTGGCGTAGACACCCTCGGCGAAGAAGGCGATCTGGTCGTCGGCCAGACGCCGGGCCAGGTCGGCTTCGCTGATCATGCCGACCAGTCGCTTGTCCTGGATCACGGGCAGGCGGCGGATCCGGTGCTCGCGCATCTCGCGCAGCACCTCGCTGACATCGGCGTCCGCGTCGATCCAGCGGGGCGTGCCCTTGGCCATCTCGCCCGCGGTCACCCTGGCGGGGTCGTGGCCCAGGGCGACGCAACCGACGACGATGTCGCGGTCGGTGAGGATGCCGCAGAGCCGCTCGTTCTCGTCGCTGATGGGCAGGGCGCCGACGTTCAGCTCGCGCATGAGCTCGGCCGCGCGGTCGAGGGTCTCGTGGGCGGGGATCCACTGGACGCCGCGGTGCATGATGTCTCCGGCGGTGGTCATGAAGTACCTCCCGGTGCCGGACGGCCGGCGCGGCGCGGGGACGCACCGCGAGTCCCGGCGTCCTTCATTCTCGCCGCGCCACCGGACGCCCGCATACGGAGACCACCTGCACACCAAGCCACCCGTATACGGAGACCGCCCGTTGCGGGGACCGCCCGTTACGGAGACCACCCGTACGCAGACCACCCGCACCGGAAACCACCCGAACACGGTGCCGGCCCACGCACAGCCGCACACAGGAATCACTCACCCCCACGCTCACCCGCTCCAGGCGGGATGGCGCGGGTCGTCGGCCCGGACCAGCACGTCGGCCGTGGCCGCCGGGTCCGTCTCCTGCTCGTAGCGTTCGAAGGCCGGCAGGGTCCAGTGCTCGTCCGCGGGGGTGCGGCGGCGCAGGGCGCCCGGGGACAGGAGGACGTGGACGCTCAGATCGAAGGGGAACCAGTGCCGGAGGAGGAAGGGACCGTGCAGCAACAGGAGTCCGTCCGGCGGGAGTTGGACGTAGGCACTGCGGGTGGCCCGGTCGGCGGCCGGGTCCCAGAGGTCCGGCAGGACGCGGCCGTCGCCGCCCGCTTCGAGGGGGCCGAAGACCTCCCGCCACAGGGCGCCGGTGTCGTACCAGCCGCTGTAGTAGGCCTCCACGTCCCGGTGGCCGTACTCCAGCCGGACGGAGGCGGGCCGCAGGAAGCCCTGCGTGCCGACGACGAGCGAGGAGCGGCCGCGCACGCGCAGCGCTTCACGGACGCGGTGGGCGAGGTCGCCCGGGTGAGCGGCCGGGGCGCCGTCGAAGGCGATGCGCGGCCAGGGACTGCCGTCGGCGGGCTTCAGGTCGAGCAGGCGCTCGGCGAGCAGGTCGCCGAGCCGGTCCCAGGTGATCGCTTCGAGTCGCACACGGCCCATGATGCGTCAGGCCCCGGCACGGCGTCTGCGAGGTCACGCCACCCGCGCGGGCGGCGGCCTCGTGCAGGGCGTCAAAGACGCACGGGTCGACCGTCGTGGCACGCGGTGCGCGCTGCCGCCGGAGGGAATGAATCCGGTATGGCCGCTCGCGCGACGCTCCCGCCCCACTCCGGACTTCTCGTCTTCCAGCCCCACAAGCGGCGGCAGTGCGCCGAGTGCCGGCGGGGGCCGCTGTCCTTGCTCGTCCTGGAGGACGGTGCCCCGCGCTGCCTCGACTGCGCGGACCTCGGGCACCTGGTGTTCCTGCCGCGCGGCGACACCGCGCTGACGCGCAGATCGCGCGAGGAGAGCGCGCTGTCGGCGGTGGTGGTGCGGTTCAACCGGCGCAAGAGCCGTTACGAGCGGCAGGGCGTCCTGGTCGAGGAGGCGGCCCTGGCCAGGGCGGAGCAACGGTGTCTCGCGGACGCCGAGGCGCGACGGCGGCGCCGCGCCCGGGACGCGCGGCGTCGGGAGGCTCAGGACGCCCTGTTCGCGCAGGCGTTCGCCGCGGAGATACTCCGGCTGCTTCCGGGGTGTCCGCCCGGCCGGGCGCGGGCCATCGCCGCGCATGCCTCGGAGCGGGGCAGCGGACGGGTGGGCCGCGGCGCGGCCGGGCGGGCGCTGACCGAGGGTGCGGTGATCTCGGCGGTCGTGGCGTCCGTACGGCATCTGGACACGTCGTACGACCGGCTGCTGATGAGCGGTGTGCCGCGGCACGAGGCGCGGCGGCGGATCGCGGCGGCGGTGGAGACGGTGCTGCGGGGGTGGACGGAGGCGGGGCTCGGTTCCACGGGGTGACAGGGAAGGAGGCCCCGTCGCCCGGACGGCGGCAGCCGCCCCGCCCCCCGCTCCCCTTCCCAGCTCCCTTTCTCCGAACGCGGCTGTCCCAGGCAGGGTCCGTGGACGTCGGCGTATGCCCCCGCGCCGCTCGGCGATGGTCACTGGGCTCGTACGGAATTTCACTTGTGGTGGTAGCGGGTGCCGGGCCGGATCCCGGCTCGACGGGCGGAAGAGGCTGACATGACCGACGGACCGTTTTTCTGGCTGACCGTGCTGGGTGCGCTCGGGACCGGCCTGGTGGCCGGGGTGTTCTGCGGCTTCTCGACCTTCGTCGTGCGGGGCCTCGCCGCGCTGCCGTCCGCGCAGGGGGTCGCCGCGATGAAGGCGATCAACGTGGCCGCGGTGACGCCGCCCTTCCTGGCCGTGTTCCTCGGGTCGGCCGTGCTGTGCGCGGTGATCGCCGTGGTGACGTTCGTGCTCTGGCCGGACGAGGGGACGGTGGAGGTGCTGGTGGGCAGCGCGCTGTACCTGTTCGGCTCGTTCGGGGTCACGATGGTCGCCAACGTGCCGCGCAACGAGACGCTGGCCGGGCTGGAGCCGGGCACCTCGGAGGCGGCGACGTACTGGCCGGCGTACGTACGCGAGTGGACGCTGTGGAACCACGTCCGCACGGTGGCCTCGGCCGGGGCGGCCCTGGCCTACGTCCTGGCACTCACCTGACGCCTTCCCCGCACCCGCAACCGCACCCGCCCCCGCACCCGGCGACAGGCAGCGACAGGCAGGCGGACGTATCGTGGCGAGAAGAGTGCCGCCCGACGACGCACGGCCTGTCACCCGCGCACGCAAGGAACACGGCCATGGCCGATCCCAAGGGTTTCCTGACCACGCCCCGCCAGGACTGGCCGCGCCGGCCGGTCGAAGAGCGGGTGCGGGACTGGGACGAGGTCTACGTCCCGGGGGCGCTGCTGCCGATCATCGGCCAACAGGCCGACCGCTGTATGGACTGCGGCATCCCCTTCTGCCACGAAGCCTGCCCGCTGGGGAACCTGATCCCGGAGTGGAACGACCTGGTGTCGCGGGAGGACTGGCGGGCGGCCGTGGACCGGCTGCACGCCACGAACAACTTCCCCGAGTTCACGGGCCGGTTGTGCCCGGCGCCTTGCGAGGCGGGGTGTGTGCTGGCGATCAACCAGCCGGCCGTGACCATCAAGAACGTCGAGTGCGCGATCGCCGACCGGGCCTGGGAGGAGGGCCTCGCGCCGCCGCGGCCGCCGGATCGGCTGTCGGGCAGGACGGTCGCGGTGATCGGTTCGGGACCGACCGGGCTGGCCGCCGCCCAGCAGTTGACCCGGGCCGGGCACACGGTGGCGGTGTACGAGCGGGACGACCGGCTCGGCGGCCTGATGCGGTACGGCATCCCCGCGTTCAAGCTGGAGAAGCACCATCTGGAGCGGCGGCTGGAGCAGATGCGGGCCGAGGGGACCAGGTTCCGCACGTCGACGGCGGTCGGGCGGGACATCGGGGCCGACGAGCTGCGCACCCGCTACGACGCCGTGGTGATCGCGACGGGCGCGACGGCCTGGCGTGAACTGCCGGTGCCGGGGCGTGAGCTGACGGGTGTTCACCAGGCGATGGAGTACCTCCCGCTGTCCAACCGGGTGGGCGAGGGCGATCTGGAGACCTCCCCGCTGTCGGCCGCCGGGAAGCACGTCGTCATCGTCGGCGGTGGCGACACCGGCGCGGACTGCCTGGGCACGGCCGTGCGGGAGGGCGCCGCGTCGGTGACCCAGCTGGACATCTACGCGCTGCCGGACGCGGAGCGCGACGAGGACACCGAGCCGTGGCCGACCTACCCGATGCGGGTCTACCGGCTGTCCGCCGCGCACGAGGAGGCCCGAGACCTGCGGACCGCCCCGGTCGCGAACGCGGACGCTCGGCTGTTCGCGGCGTCCACCCTGCGCTTCGACGGCGACGCGCAGGGGCATGTCCGCTCCCTGCACCTGGTGGAGGTGGACGCGCGGCGCCGCCCGGTGGACGGCACCGGGCGGACGCTTCCGGCCGACCTGGTACTGCTCGCCCTCGGTTTCTCGGGGCCGGACCGGCAGGACGGCCTCGTCGACCAGCTGGGGCTCGAGCTGGAACCCCGGGGCACGATCGCACGGGACGCCGGGTTCGCCACCAGCGTGCCCGGTGTCTTCGCGGCGGGCGACGCCGCCCGGGGCCAGTCGCTCATCGTCTGGGCGATCGCCGAGGGGCGGGCGGTGGCGGCGGCCGTGGACCGTCATCTGACGGGCGGTTCGACGCTGCCGGCGCCGATCGGACCGTACGACCGGCCGATGGCGGTATGACCACCCCACGACCACCCGGCACCGAGGCGTCCGCGGTCAAGGCCGCCGCCTGGCAGGGCATCGCGCTCGACGGCCTCGCCGCGTTCCGGCATCCGAAGACGGACATGCCGGCGGGCGACGGACTCGTCGTGGGGTACGCGA
>NZ_JAPSKN010000154.1:7409-12544 GCF_031181705.1 Streptomyces sp. | reverse complement strand
GGTCCACGGCCGGGTCGGAGTTGCCGTAGACGCAGCCGGAGAGGGTGCGGCCCCAGTGGAAGATCTCCAGGGCGTTGAAGGTGACCTGCTGGTCCTTGCCGCCGATGCCGACGACCGTGGTGCGGCCGCCGCGCCGGGTGGAGTCCCAGGCGGTGCGGATGGTGACGGCGCGTCCGGCGCACTCGACGGCCACGTCCACGCCCTGTTTGCCGGTGAGGCCGCGGATCTCGCGGGCGGTGGTGTCGGAGGCGACGAGGTAGTCGCTGGCGCCGGCCGTGCGGGCGAGTTCCTCCTTGGCCGGGGAGACGTCCACCGCGATGATCTTGGAGGCGCCGGCGATCCGGGCGGCCTGGAGCGCGGCGAGGCCCACTCCCCCGACACCGAAGACGGCGACCGTCTCGCCCCGCCGGACGCGGGCGGAGTGGTGCACGGCGCCGTAACCGGTGAGGACGGCGCAGCCCAGCAGGGCCGCGTCGGCGAGCGGGACGCCGTCCGGGGCGGGCAGCACGCAGGACGCGGGGACGACGGTCTCCTCGGCGAACGCGGCGACGTTCAGGCCGGGGTGGAGGTCGGTGCCCTCAGCGGTGCGGGCGTGGACGCGGGCGGCGCCGCTCAGGGCGTCGGCGCACAGCCAGATCTCCCCGAGCGAACAGGCGTGGCAGACGCCGCAGGACGGGGCCCAGTTGAGGACGGCCCCGTCGCCGGGCGCGACGTGGGTGACGCCCTCGCCGACGGCGACGACCGTGCCGGCGCCCTCGTGGCCGAGGACGGCCGGGACGGGCAGGCGCATGGTGCCGTTGGACAGGGACAGGTCGGAGTGGCAGACCCCGGCGGCGGCGAGCCGGACGTGGACCTGGCCGGGCCCGGGGTCGGGCAGTTCGATGCCGGTGATCTCCAGCGGGGAGCCGACGGCGGGCAGGACGGCGGCGCGGACAGCCATGACGGAAGGGACTCCCCTGACTAGAACTGGAGGGACTTGGTCTGGAGGTACTCGGCCAGGCCGTGCACGCCGAGTTCGCGGCCGACGCCGGACTGCTTGTAGCCGCCGAAGGGGGCGAGCGGGTTGAAGCGGCCGCCGTTGATGTCGACCTGGCCGGTCTCCATCCGGCGGGCGAACGCCACCGCCTCGGCCTCGTCCCCGGCCCAGACGGCGCCGGCCAGACCGTAGACCGTGCCGTTGGCGATCCGCAGGGCGTCCTCCTCGTCCTCGTAGCGGAGGATCGACAGGACCGGGCCGAAGATCTCCTCCTGGGCGATGGTCATGTCCTCGGTGACGTCGGCGAAGACGGTCGGGCTGACGAAGTAGCCGGTCTCACGCGGGGCTTCGGGGCCGCCGGCGACCAGGCGGGCGCCCTCGGCCACGCCCTTCTCGATGTAACCGCGCACCCGGTCCCGCTGCTTGGCGTTGACGACCGGGCCGATGCGCTCGCCGTACTTGGCCGCGGCCGCGGCGGCGAGTTCCACCGCCTCGTCGTACCGGTCGCGGTGGACGAGCATGCGGGTCCAGGCGCTGCACGTCTGACCGGAGTTGGACATGACGTTGGCGACGCCGACGTTGACGGCCCTGGCCAGGTCGGCGCTCGGCAGGATGACGTTGGCGGACTTGCCGCCGAGTTCGAGGGCGACCTTCTTGACCTGTCCGGCGGCGATCGCGGCGATCCCGCGGCCGACGGCGGTGGAGCCGGTGAAGGAGACCAGGTCCACGCCGGGGTGCTCGGCCAGGGCCTGCCCGGCGACCGGACCGAGGCCGGTGACCAGGTTGAAAACGCCTGCCGGGAGGCCGGCCTCGTGCACCGCGCCGGCGAACAGCCGGGCCACCAGCGGGGTGTCCTCGGCGGGCTTCACCACGACCGTGCAGCCCGCCGCGAGGGCCGGGGCGACCTTGGCGACGATCTGGTGCAGGGGGTAGTTCCACGGCGTGATCGCGGCCACGACCCCGATCGGCTCGTGGTGCACGACCGAGTTGCCGATCTTCTCCTCGAAGGCGTACGTCGCCGCCAGCTCGGCGTAGGAGCCGGCGACCGCGACGGGCACGGCCGCGTGGACGGCCTGCGAGAACTTCAGGGGCGAGCCGAGTTCGGCCGTCACCGTCTCGGCGATCTCGTCGGCCCGGGCCGCCAGGACGTCCCGGAGCGCCGAGAGACGGGCGGCGCGCTCGGCGGGCGGGGTCGCGGCCCAGCCGGACAGTGCCTCCCGGGCGGCCCGGACGGCGGCGTCGACGTCCTCGGCGGTGCCGGCCGGGACCGTGCCGATGACCTGCTCGTCGACCGGGTTCACGACCTCGATCACGTCCTGGCCGGCGGCGGGGCGCCAGGTGCCCTGGATGTACATGCCGTCGTGTGCCTTCATCGCGCTTCCTCCGGGGCGGGGGCGTCGTCGTCCGGCACATAAACTAGCGGCGATAGTTTTCTGGCGCCAGACGTTCCGGGCCCGGGCTCACCGGGTCCCCGGCCCATCACAGCACGGCCGGGGCCCGGCCCGGGTGTGCGGCTGCTCACTCCCGCCGCTCAGCCTGCGCTGCTCACTCCTCCAGGTCGGGAAGGTGCGCCGGGCTCGGGCAGATGCGGTCGCCGTGCTGGTCGAAGACGAACAGGTGGGCGAGGTCGACCAGGAGCGGCACCTGCATGCCGTGCCGCAGGGCGAGGTCCGGGGTGGTGCGGACGATGAGGTCGCCGGGCAGCCGGGGTTCGGCGGCCGTGGGGCGCGGATCGGCGTCGCCGGGGTGTTCCAGGGCCACCACGGGCCCGGCGCGGCCGGCTGCGGTCCGCTCCCGCAGCCGGGTGAGGACCGACCCCTCCCGGCGGCGGCGCCGTGCGGGACGGCCGGGGCGCGGGCGTGGGGCCTCCAGCTCCGGGACCACGGCCGGGCTGGAGCCGGTGTCGAAGTGGACGAGGATCTCGTGCCCCTGGAACTCCACGTGCTCGACCAGGCCGGTGAGCGGCACCTCACCGGGGCGGGCCGCGCTGTGCTTGGCGATCCGCACGGCCTCCGAACGCAGGCCCACGATGACCTCGCGGCCCTGCTGGACCCGCAGCAGCTGGTGGTCCAGCGAGAGCGGCTCGGGCAGGCGCAGGAACTGCTTGCCCAGGCTGATGGTCATCGCCCCGTCGAGCGGGGCGCGGACCAGGCCGCGCAGCAGGTTGATGCGCGGGGTGCCGATGAAGGCGGCGACGAAGACGTTGGCGGGCAGCGCGTAGACGGCCCGTGGGGTGCCGACCTGCTGGAGCACGCCGCCGCGCAGCACCGCGACCCGGTCGCCGAGCGACATGGCCTCGGCCTGGTCGTGGGTGACGTAGAGGGTGGTGACACCCAGCTCCTTGGTCAGCTGGGAGATCTCGGCGCGCAGATGGGTGCGGAGCTTGGCGTCCAGGTTGGACAGCGGCTCGTCCATGAGGAACGCGGAGGGGTGGCGTGCGATGGCCCGGCCCATGGCGACCCGCTGGCGTTCACCGCCGGAGAGCTGGCCGGGCAGGCGGTCGAGGAGGTCCTCGATGCCGAGCATGCGGGCGGTGGCGTCCACGCGGGGGGCGGGGTCCGTGCCCGGGGACTCGATGCGCAGCGGGAAGCCGATGTTGTTCCGGCTGGTCATGTTCGGGTAGAGGGCGAAGTTCTGGAAGACCATCGCCATGTCCCGGCCGGACGGCGGCAGGTCGTTGGCGTACTCGCCGTCGAGCAGCAGCTCGCCCTCGTCGATCTCCTCCAGTCCGGCGATCATCCTGAGCACGGTCGACTTGCCGCAGCCGGACGGGCCGAGCAGGACGAGGAACTCGCCGGGCGCGATGTCCAGCGAGAGCCGGTCCACCACGCGGGTGCCCCGCGTGTAGGCCTTGCTCACGTCGTGCAGGGAGATGGCGCGTGTCATGAGGTGCCCCCGAGGGGTCTTCAGGGCGCTGGTGCTCCGCGGTCGGAAGCCCCGTACGGGCCGTACGGGGCTGTGGGTCACGGAAGTTAACGGAATGTGCCCGGCCGGGGGAAGACACCGGACCGGATCGGGGGCGGCGTTCCGACTGGTGAGAAGACGGAATCCCCGATTCGGGCGGGGGCGGTGCGGGTGGCCGGCCGTCAGCGGATGCCGGTGAGGTGGGCGAAGACGACGACGTTGCCCGAGTAGCCCTTCCGGCGGTCGTACGTGCCGCCGCAGGTGATCAGGCGCAGCTCGGGGCGGCCCCGGGCGCCGTACACCTCCTGGCTCGGGAAGTGCGCCTTCTCGTACGACTTGATCCGGTCCACGGTGTAGACGGCGGTCCGCCCGTCCGCCCGGCGGGCCTTGACGATCCGTCCGGGCTTCAGCTCGGTCAGACCGGCGAAGACGGCCGGGCCGCGGTCCGTGTCCAGGTGCCCGACGGCCACGGCGGTGCCCTGCTCCCCGGGCGAGGCGCCCTGCTGGTACCAGCCGACCAGCTTCGGGTCGTCCTCCGGGGGCGCGGTGAGACGGTGCTCGCGGTCGAGGCCCAGTTGCATGACGGGAGCGTCGAGGCGGAGGTAGGGGATGAGCAGGCGCGTGGCGCGGGAGGGGGGCAGCGGGCGCAGGGCGGGGTGGCGCCCGGGGGGCGGCTTGGCGACGGGCCTCGCGGGTGGCTTGCGGGGTGCGGGCTTGACGAGCGGCCCTGCGGGCGGCTTGCGGGGTGCGGGCTTGACGAGCGGCCCTGCGGGCGGCTTGCGGGGTGCGGGCCTGGCGACCGGCTTGGCGCGTGCCGTGGGGTTACCGCTGACCGGTGCGGCGCCGGGCCGTCGGGGGGAGGGGCCGGGGGGACGGGAAACCGGCGCGGCGGACGCGGACTTGGGGGGTGCCGGCTTCCACGGTGAGGGCGCGCTCGGGCCGGGCTTCCGGGGCGGAGCGGGGCGGGCCGGGGAGCCTGGTGCCGCGGGGGTGGTAGCGGCGCGGGTGCCCGTGCCCGTCCCGCCGCTTCTTTCCGTCGCGGGCTCGGCGTGCCTGCCGCTCGGCGAGGTCACCGCGGCCCCCGCGGCGCCCTGGGGAAGGGCGGTGACGGTGTCGCTGGGGCCTTCGCCCCGGTCCCAGCAGAGACAGCCGACCAGCAGGGAGACGGCCAGCACGATCGTCCGCGCCAGCCGGTAGGCACGCCTGCGGTACCAGGGCCTGCGCAGGCGGGCAGTCCACGCCCCACCACCGCCGG
>NZ_JAPSKN010000154.1:0-7309 GCF_031181705.1 Streptomyces sp. | reverse complement strand
GGCCCGTTTCCAGCCCCACGCCGAAACGCCGACTCGACCACAGGTCCCACCCCGGCCCCACGCCGTGACACCGGCTCGGCGACAGGCCCGTTTGCGGCCCGACGCCGGCCCCCCGACGCAGCGACAGCCCCGGCCCTGGCACCACGCCGGGCCGCGGACCCCACGCCGACGCCGGCACCGGGCCCGACTCCACGTCCAGCCGTCACCCCGCCGCCGACACGGCCACCGGCACCGGCGCCGGGACCACGCCCGGCCGTCACCCCGGCACCACCCCCGGCCTCACGGCGAGCCGCCGGGCCACCGACAGGTCCGGCTCCGGGCACGCGCCGGGTCTTGGGACCGGCCAGGCCGTCGGACCCCGGCCCCCGCCGAGCCATCCCGGGGGCCACGCCCTCGGCCCCGGACACGCCCCGAGCCGGGGCGGTCATGCCCTCCGACCCGCCCCCGTGCCACTCCGCCGGAGCCGCGCGGGACCCGGCCGCACGCCGGGCTCTCACCTCGGCCGCGAAACCGGCGGAGTCACCGCGGCGTCCGGCGTCGGCCGGGTCGGGGCCGGCCCCGACCCGGCCGGCCGGCCCGGTGGCGGACACGGCCCAGGCGTCACTCGTACCCGCCCCGCCCCCGCCCCGCCCTGTCCGGGCGGGGCGATCCGCGGCACCCGTCCTACGCGGCGCCATCGGGGCGGCGGCGGAGCCGGAACCAGACCGTCCCCGCGACGGCCGCGAGGCCGACGGCGGCGGCCCCCGTGACCGGCGTGAACGCCTCGCCGCGGGCGATGCCGCCACCGCCCGCGGGCGGGCCGCCGACCGGCGTCGTCGGCTTGGACGTCGGGCAGTCGACCTTGAACACCTTGAACTTGCCCGCCCCGTGGGCCTGGTCGGTCAGCCACGTGAGCTTGTACTGCCCGTTGGGCAGGTCCACGGCCTTGGTGCGGCCGGCGCCGCTCGCGTCGGCCGTGAACGTTCCGGTGCGGGTGGCCCCGCCCGGGACCTCGGGCTGGGTCTGGATGGTCCAGTTGACCTTCTCCCCCGCGGCGAAGTCGAACGCGGCGAGGTAGAAGTCGCAGACCTTCGGGTCGTTGCGCTGGTCGTCGGCCCGGGTCGTGGTGGCGTGGATCTTGACGTCTCCGTTGTCCCCCGGGACAGGAGCGGCGACGGCGGGCACACCGCTCAGGGTGGTCCCTGCGAGGGTGAGGGCGGCGAGGACGGCGGTACGGGTGCCGGCACGGCGCGCGAGGGGTACGACGGGCATGAAGATGCCTCCAAGTCAGACGATTTTCATACAAACTCCTCGTCACCTGACTCTGTGTCACCTCACCGCCGAAAGACGTGCAGCACCGCCCTGCGACGCGTCAGATATCGCTCTTACGGCGCAGTGACACCCGCCGCCGGCCGGTCTTCGCCACCCCTCCGGCCGGCTCGGGCGGCGCGCTCCCCCGCGACCTCAGCGCCACCCCGGCGGAGACCAGCAGCAGCACCCCCAGCATCACGAACGGCGCCGCCACTCCCGCGACCCCGGCGACCACACCGGCCGAGGCGGGCGCGGCGACCTGGCCGAGCCGGTTGCCCGTCAGGCGCAGCGCGAGGGCCGTGGAACGCGCGTCCTCCGGCGACGCCTGGACGACCGTCGTCATGGACAGCGGCTGCCCGACGCCGAGGCAGAAGCCGAGGAGTACCAACAGCAGCCCGAGCGCCCACACCGGCACCGGCAGGGCGATGCCCGCGCACAGCAGGGCCGCCAGCAGACAGGTGACGGTGAGCAGCAGGGTCCGGCCGAGCAGCCGCAGCAGGGGCGTGAGGACCAGCCGGCAGGCGATGGTGGCCGCCGCGCGCAGGCTGAGCAGGAGGCCGATGACCGATGGCGCGATGCCCCGGTGCTCGCCGACCACCGGGAGGTAGGCGGTGAGGATGTCGGTCGCGGACAGCACGGCGAGGCTGATGAAGATGCCGGCGGGTACGCCCCGGGCGCGCAGGATGCCCCGCACGGGGACACGCTCGCCCTTGGCCGCGCGGGACGCGGACGCCGTACGGCGGTGCTCGATGCGCCAGAGCGAGGTGAACGCGACCGCCGCCGTCGCGCCGGCCGCGAGCAGGGCCAGGGCGCTGGTGCCGGCCATGTCCTCGCCGCCGATCAGCGCGCCGGCGGCGACGGGGCCGACGAGCTGGCCGAGGGCCGCGCCGATGGTGAAGTGGCCGAAGTTGCGGTCCTGTTCGTGCGGCGCGGACTGGCGGGCGACGAGGGACTGCGAGCCGATGACGAAGCAGAGGTGGCCGAGGCCCATCACCCCGCTCCACAGCGCCATCGTCCACAGGGACCCGGCCACGCCGCTGAGGGCGCAGCCGCCGGCGATCAGGACCACCCCGAGGGGCAGCAGGGGCGCGCAGCGGCCGTGGTCGGTGCGGCGGCCCAGGGGCACGGCCGCGAACAGGGGCAGCAGCGCGTACACGCCGGCGATCACACCGACCGCCCGCTCGTCCGCGCCCAGCGCGAGGGCCCGGTAGGAGACGGCGGGCCGGGCCATCGACACCGCCCCCTGCGCGAAGGAGAAGGCGATGACGAGGCGGAGCAGCCAGCCGCGGTTCCCACCGGGCCTCACGATGTCCTCCATGGAGTGTCGTACGCGCGGTCAGATGATGCCGAAGAGCATGCCCGCCGCCAGGATGGCCAGACAGGTGAGGGCGGCCCACTTCACGACGAACCTGGTGTGGTCGCCGAACTCGACCCTGGCCATGCCGACCAGGACGTAGACGGCGGGGACGAGCGGGCTGGACATGTGCAGCGGCTGGCCGACCAGGGAGGCCCGGGCCATCTCCAGCGGGGAGACGCCGTGTGCGGCCCCGGCCTCGGCGAGGACGGGCAGGACACCGAAGTAGAAGCCGTCGTTGGACATGAAGTACGTCAGCGGCAGGCTCAGGAGGCCGGTGACGAGGGCCATGTGCGGGCCCATGCTGCCGGGGATGACGTCCACCATCCACTTGGCCATGTGGTCGACCATGCCGGTGCCCTGGAGGACGCCGGTGAAGACGGCGGCGGCGAAGACCATGCCGGAGACGTTCAGGACGTTGTCCGCGTGCGCGGCGAGCCGGGCCTTCTGGTCGGGGATGTGCGGGAAGTTCACGGACAGGGCGAGTGCGGCACCGAGCAGGAACAGCACCGGGATGGGGAGCAGTTCCAGGATCATGGCGGTCAGCAGGCCGACCGTGAGGAGCGCGTTGAACCAGTACAGCTTCGGGCGCAGGGTGGAGCGGTTGGGGTCGAGGCCCTGGAAGCCGTCGTCCTCGGTCGGGCCCCCGGCGCCGCCGGTGCCCTCGGGCGCGTCCGTGCCGGAACCGGCGCCGCCCGGGCCGGTCTTGCGCAGGGAGACCGTGCCGTCGCCGGAGGCACCGGTACCGACGAGGACCGTCTCGGTCTCCCTCTCCTTCTCCTCCTCCAGCACCTCGTCCAGCGTCAGCACGCCCAGCCGCCGGCGCTCGCGCACGCCGAGGACGTAGGAGAGGACGAAGACGAAGAGCAGGCCGACCAGGAGCGCGGGGATCATCGGGACGAAGATGTCGCTGGCGTCGAGCTTGAGCGCGGTCGCGGCGCGGGCGGTCGGGCCGCCCCAGGGGAGGGTGTTCATCACGCCGTTGGCCATGGCGGCGACGCCGGTCATCACGACCAGGCTCATCTTCAGGCGCTTGTACAGCGGGTACATCGCCGAGACGGTGATCATGAAGGTGGTGGAGCCGTCGCCGTCCAGCGACACGATCGCGGCGAGCACGGCGGTGCCGACGACGATCCGCATCGGGTCGGCTTTGCAGAACTTGAGGATGCCGCGGACGATCGGGTCGAAGAGACCGACGTCGATCATCAAGCCGAAGTAGACGATCGCGAACATCAGCATCGCCGCGGTGGGGGCGAGGCTGGTCACGCCGTCGATGACGTAGTCGCCGAGGTGGGCGCCCTTGCCGACGAACACGCAGAACAGCGCGGGGATCAGCACGAGCGCCGCGATCGGCGACATCTTCTTCATCATGATCAGGACCAGGAAGGTCGCGATCATGGCGAAGCCGAGGATGGTCAGCATGAGTGGATACCTAACGTTCGCCCTTGAACATCCCACCAGGGCCGGCGGTGTCCGAGACGTTAGGTCCGTTCAAGCAGCGTTAACAAGACGTTGACGTGCGAGCAATAAGCGCAAAAGTGCTGGTCACAGCTTTGCTCAGGTCAGAGCGGTGTGCTTTTCGGTCACCGCCGGTCCTCCCGGGGCCGGCGTGGGGGCGACGTCGACGGGCACTCCGTTGAGCACGGCGTTGCCCGAGAGCGGGTCGAGCAGCCGGCCGTCGAGGAGCTGGTTGACGTTGACGCCCGGGTCCGTCGAGGCATGGCGCAGGCGGGTTCCGGGGCGGTCGTGGCCCCAGCCGTGGGGCAGGCTCACCACGCCCCGTCGGATGGCGTCCGTGACCTCGGCGGGCGCGATGACCTCTCCCCCGGCGCCCCGCACCCGCACCGGCGCGCCGTCCTCGACGCCCAGCCGCTCGGCGTCCTCGGGGTGGATGTGCAGGGTGCAGCGATTGGAACCGCCCGTGAGGGCGGGCACGTTGTGCATCCAGCTGTTGTTCGAGCGCAGGTGCCGGCGGCCCACCAGGACGAGTCCCGCGGGGCGTTCGGCCAGGGCCGCGCGCAGGCGGGGCAGGTCGGCGGCGATCGGGCCGGGCAGCAGCTCCACCTTGCCGCTCGCGGTCTTCAGCGGCTGCGGCAGGCGGGGGCGCAGCGGGCCGAGGTCGATGCCGTGCGGGTGGGCGAGCAGCTTCTCCAGGGTCAACCCGTCCGGCCTCGCGCCGAAGCCGTCGCCGTAGGGGCCGAGGCGCAGCATCAGGTCGAGCCGGCGCTCGGGGCCGTTGTCGCCGGTGAGCGCGGCGGCCAGCTCCCGCGGATCGCGGCCGTGCACGGGCGAGTGTGGCTCCTTGACGGCCTTGCCGAGGGTCTGGCCGACGACCATGTCGTCGACGGCTCCGGGATCGGCCCCGTGCATCCCCGTCACGGCGAGGATCAGCCGGGCCAGGATCTCCGTCTCGGCCATGCGGCCCGGCTCCAGCGGGACGGCGGGACGGGTGTAGCGGACCTGGTTGCGGACGGCGAGGGTGTTGAAGGCGAAGTCGTGGTGCGGGCTCTGGGCGGGCGGGGGCGGGGGCAGGACCACGTGGGCGTGGCGCGAGGTCTCGTTGAGGTACGGGTCGACGCTGACCATGAAGTCGAGGGAGGCGAGCGCCTTGTCGAGCCGGTCGCCGTCGGGCGCGGACAGCACCGGGTTGGCGGCGACGGCGATCAGCGCGCGGACCGGCGCGCCCTCCTCGGTGGCGGTGTCGATCTCCTCGGCGAGGGCGGACAGGGGCAGTTCGCCCTTCGCCTCGGGGTGCCGGCTCACCCGGGAGTGCCAGCGCCCGAGGGCGAAACCGCGGCCGGGTCCGGCGGGGCGCGGGGTCCGGTCGGTGGCCGCCTGCGGGAAGAGCGCGCCGCCGGGGCGGTCGAGGTTGCCGGTGAGGATGTTCAGTACGTCGACGAGCCAGCTGGCGAGCGTGCCGTGTGGGACGGTGCAGCTGCCGATGCGGCCGTAGACGGCGGCGGTCGGGGCGGCGGCGAGATCACGGGCCAGGGTGCGGATGAGCCCGGCGTCGACGTCACAGGCCCCGGCGACGGCCTCGGGGGTGAACTCCCGCAGGGCGGCGGACAGTTCCTCGATCCCCTGGACGTGCGGGGTCGGGTCGACGAGGCCCTCGTCGAACAGCACGCGGGCCATCGCGGCGAGCAGCAGCGCGTCGGTGCCGGGCCGTACGGCGACGTGCCGGTCGGCGAGCCGGGCGGTGCGGGTGCGCCGCGGGTCGATCACGACGAGGGTGCCGCCGCGGGCCTTGAGCGCCTTGAGCCGGCCCGGGAAGTCGGGGGCGGTGCACAGGCTGCCGTTGGACTCCAGCGGGTTGGCCCCGATGAGGAGCAGATGGTCGGTGCGGTCCAGGTCGGGCACGGGGATGGCGTTCGCGTCGCCGTAGAGCAGGCCGCTGGAGACGTGCTTGGGCATCTGGTCGACGGTGGAGGCGGTGAAGACGCTGCGGGTGCCGAGCCCGGCGAGCAGGACCGGCGGGTAGAGGCCCCCGGCCATGGTGTGCACGTTGGGGTTGCCGAGCACGACGCCGACCGCGTGCGGGCCGTGCCGCTCGACGACCGGCCGGATGCCGGCGGCGACCGCGTCGAAGGCCTCCTCCCAGGTGGCCTCGCGCAGCTCGCCGTCCCGGCGCACCAGGGGGGTGCGCAGCCGGTCCGGGTCGGAGTCGACGGCTCCGAAGGAAGCGCCCTTGGGGCAGATGAACCCCTGGCTGAACACGTCGTCGCGGTCACCGCGGGCGTGGGTGACGCGCGTTCCCTCGATGGTGAGGGTCAGGCCGCAGGTGGCCTCGCACAGGGGGCAGATACGCAGGGCGGTGCGGGACACGGGTCCTCCCGGGGCGGCGGCTACGGTGACGCGCTGACGCGGCCGAGCATACCGACCGGTATGCATGGCGGCGAGGCCTCGGGTGCCACAAGGTCAGTCGAGGGCCCGGGCCAGATAGGAGCGCAGCAGTTCCCGGGCCTCGTCGATGATCTTCCGGTCCCCTTCGGGCGCGACCCGGAAGGCCAGGTGGACGAGGGTGTCTGCGGTCTCCACGGCGATCAGGAACACCCGGCGCAGGTCCTCGTCCGGCTCGCGGTCGAGGTAGCCGGAGAGCAGTTCGGTGAGGCGGTCGGCGACGCGGTGGTTCGGTTCCGCGTGGCGGGCGCCGACCGGGATCTGGTTGCCGAAGTCGACGAGGGAGAAGCCGGGCGCGGTGCGCTTCATCTCCAGGTACTCGTCGAGCACGGCGTCCATGGCCTCGCGCCAGCCCCCGCCGCCGGCCTCGCGCAGGCGCTCGGTGACGCGTGCGGAGTACCGCTCCAGGTTGCGCTGGGCCAGCGCGTCGGCCATCTGGCGCTTGTTGCCGAAGAAGCGGTAGACGGAGCCGATGGGGACACCGGCGCGCTCGGCGACCGCGCGGGTGCTCAGGGCGTCGTAACCGACCTCGTCGAGAAGGTCGGCGCAGGCGTCGAGGATCCTGGCCAGACGTTCGGCGCTGCGCCGCTGCACGGGCGCACGACGGAGCGATGTCGCGTGGGGCACGGGCTTCATGATGCCCTTCCGGCCCGCTCCGGTGAACCTCGCCCCCTCGTCGCCCACGAGGCGTGCGCCACCTCGACGCGCACCCACGGCCGGACGTCCGCCACCTCGGCACGCGCCCCCGGCCCGGCACCCGCCACC
>NZ_JAPSKN010000153.1 GCF_031181705.1 Streptomyces sp. | reverse complement strand
GCTCGATGTGCGGCTTGCCCGCCGGGATCACCACCTTCTCGCGGTAGGTGCCCGGCGCGATGCCGATCCGTACCGGCAGGTCGTCGCCGTCGGGCACGGCGTCCTCGGCGGCCTGCACGGTCGGGTGGCCGCCCGGGGCGTGCGGCGTGACCGGTCCGCCGAGCCGCTGCTGCGGTCCGGAGAACCGCTTCACCAGCGCGGGCACGGCGGCGGCCGGATCGAGCCGGTAGGAGTAGAACTCCCCCGGGTCGAAGGCCGCGCCCCAGGCGTCGTGCCGGCCTGTCGTGTCCCGGAGGATCGACCCGCGCTGCACCAGCTCGGCGGTGGCGTCGGCCTGGTAGGGGTGCTGGACGCCGTCGTAGTAGCTGTTCTCGACGACCATCCTCGTCCGGCCGCGCGCCCAGTTCCCGTAGGTCCACACGGGGTCGCCGTCGGCGAGCTGGGAGGACAGGTAGTTGTTGTAGAGGTGCGCGTAGGCGCAGTTGTCGGCGGACGGGTTGCGCTGCTTGGTGTTGCGGAACCAGTTGTGGTCGACGGTGATCTGCGTCCGGACGTTCGGGGTCCAGCCGATGCCGAAGGTCTTGTTGTTGTCGGTGAACCGGTTGTAGGAGACGGTGATGTACTCGCTGTCCTTGCGGATGTCGAGCTGGCCGTCGCAGATCCGCGAGAACCGTATGTGGTCGATCCACACGTGGTGCGCGGTGTCGAGGCGGATGCCGTCGTAGTCGGTGTCCTTGCAGTCCCAGTCGCCCTCGACGGCGGTGTCGCGGATCGTGAGGTTGCGGATGATCACGTTGTGCGTGCCGGGGTCGAGGGTGAACCCGCCGTGGACGATCTCGGCGGTGTCGCTGACGCCGATGATGGTCTTGTCGGAGGCGACGGGTATCTCCGTGCCGAACGGGTCCATGTCCACAGAGCCCTGGACGCGGATGACGTACGGCTCCTCGGCCGCCGCGTACTTGGTGAGCGCGGCTTGGTCGGTGACGGTGACGACCTTGCCGCCCGCCCCGCCGGAGGTGCCGCCGGCGAGGGAGGCGAAGCCGTGCGGCCGGTCGCTCCAGCGGTCCGCCGCGGTCGCGGTCCGCTGCGGCTCGGCCGCCCGGGCGTCCCCGATCGTCCCGAGGCCCAGCGCGGCGACGAGGCCGAGCACGGCGGCCACGACCGTGCCGGACCGCCCCGGTCCGGACCGGCGCTTGCTACGGAAGTGCGTCATTGCGGCTCCCAACAGGCCTACGGACGTGGTGACTCACGAGGGTGTGACGCTGAACCGGGTGAAGGTCGCGGCACCGGCGTGCCCCGGCCCGGCGGGCGCGAGCGCGACGAGGCCGAGCAGGGCGCCGACCCAGCGCCACGGGGTGGCGGCGAAGACGGGACCGGAGGGCCGGAAGCCGTCGCCGGTGTCGGCGGAGAAGCGGCAGCGGGCGCCGGCGCCGATCTCGATGCGCAGCCGGGCCCGGCCTTCGGAGGCGAGCCGCGGGTGGGCGGCGTCCCGCTCGGCCTCCGCGACGCCCTCGGCGAACCGGTGCACCAGGTGCGTGGTGCCGTCCGCGCCCCGCTGCAGGCCGATCCAGGAGAACGCGTCGCCGAGCACCGCGAGCCCGGCCCGCGCCCCGGGCTCGTCGCTGTCGAGCCGCAGCTCCACCTCGGCCGTGCAGGGCGTGCCGGGCAGCCGCTGGGTGAGCACGTTCGGCAGTTTCCGCAGGTCGTGGGCGTCGGCCGAGCGGACGCAGGTCAGCCGCAGCCCGTCCCCTGAGTGCTGGGTCGCCCAGCCGTCATGGGGGTCCCCCCGCTCGAGCGAAGCCGAGAGTGGGGGAGGGTTGGCCGTCCACTGCCACTGGCGGCCGAACCGTCCGCCGGGGAAGTCGTCGTCGGTGGCCGGAGCGGCGGGCGGCTGGGGCGGCAGGGCGGGGCGCCGGTGCACGGCGACGGGGGCGCCGTCGTCCCCGAGCACCGGCCAGCCGTCCTGCCCCCAGCGCATCGGCTGGAGGTGCACGACCCGGCCGTAGGGGCCGCGCTGCTGGAAGTGCAGGAACCAGTCCTCCCCGGACGGGGTGCGCACCCAGCCGCCCTGGTGGGGCCCGTTGACCTCGGTGTCCTTCTGCTCCAGCACGATCCGCTCCTCGTACGGCCCGAAGAAGCCGCGTGAGCGGAAGGCGCCCTGCCAGCCGGTCTCCACTCCCCCGGCGGGGGCGAGGATCCAGAACCAGCCGTCGTGCCGGTACAGCTTGGGCCCTTCGAGGGTGAACCAGCCGGGTATGCGGTCGCCGTCGACGATCACCTTGCCCTCGTCGAGGAGTTCGGTGCCGTCGGGGCGCATCCGGTGGCCGGTGAGGCGGTTCTTGACGCCGGACCGGGACTTCGCCCAGGCGTGCACCAGGTAGGCCTCGCCGGTCTCCTCGTCCCACAGGGGGCAGGCGTCGATCAGGCCCTTGCCCGCCTTCAGCAGGTGCGGGCGGCTCCAGGGGCCCTCGATGCCGGGGGCGTTGATCTGGAAGACGCCCTGGTCGGGGTCGCCCCAGAAGATCCAGAGGCGTTCGTCGTGGTAGCGCAGGGACGGCGCCCACACGCCGCAGTCGTGCCGGGGCGTGGCGAACGCCGCCGCCGGTTCCAGGCGTTCCAGGGCGTGGCCGACCAGGGTCCAGTTGACCAGGTCGCGGGAGTGCAGCAGGGGCAGGCCGGGGGCGCGGCCGAAGCTGGAGGCGGTCAGGTAGAAGTCGTCACCGACACGGACGACGTCCGGATCCGACCAGTCGGCGTCGAGGACGGGGTTGGTGTAGGTCTCGGCGGACGTCTCGGCGGTCACGGGCTCACCGCCTTGCGGACGAGGGACGCGGCGGCGTCCCGGCCGAGGCGGCCGTCGGCGACGACGGTGACGATCCGGCGGACGACGGTCTCCCCCGGCGGGATCGGCAGCCGCTCGTCGCACGCCAGCGAGGAGCCGACCCCGGGGTACTCCTCGGTCCGCACGAACCACGGGTCGCGCCGGGTCCGTCCGGTGGCCCCGGCGAAGACCAGCGTCCAGCCGGCCCCGGCCAGGGCGAGCCAGTCGGCACGCCTGCCGTGCACCGCGGCCTCGCCCTCGGCGTCGGCCGTGAAGACCTCCGGCGCGGCGGCCTCCTTGCGGGCCCGCCAGAAGAAGCCGCCGTAGGCCGCGCCCGGGCGTCCGTTGGTCGCGGGACTGCCGATCGACAGCGGGCTGCCCGTGACGTTGGTGAGTGAGAAGGTGAGGTCCAGCGCCCAGGCCCGGTCGGTGAGTTCGGTGGCCGCCACCGTGCGGCGCTCGCGCAGCAGCTCACCGCCCGCGGCGACCCAGCGCAGCTCCTCCACGAAGCCGTCGGGGTCGCGCAGCTGGAAGGTGACGTGCCGCTGGGAGCCGTGGTTGTCCAGCTCGGTCGGGCCCTGGTCGCGGACGTAGGTGCGCCCGCCCCAGAAGTTGAACCCCTCGACGTCGGGAACGGCGACACCGACGCCGAGGTGGTGTGCGTGGTCGGCGGGGCCGAGCTCGGTGACCGCCGTGCCGGCCAGGGTGGTGACGGGGTGCAGATGGGGCCGCGGGGAGAGCCGTGCGGGCAGCTCGGGCCGGGCGACGTACCGGCCGACCGGCCGGCCGGCCACTCGCAGCACCGCGGTGTCGTTGCTGCTGGTCATCTGGTGCTCACCTCTTTCGGCAGGTGCTCCGCCGCCGCAGCCCAGGGGGCGCCCAGCTCGGAGTAGAGGGAGAGGGTGTCGGCGGCGGCCGCGACGAGGCCGTCGACGCCGGGCACCACCCGGCGCCTCTCGCCGGGGATCCGGTGCCAGGCGGTGTCCGGCAGTGGCGCCGGGTCGGGAGCGGTGCGGATGGCCTCCACGACCTTCATGAAGGCGCCGGTCCCGTCCGGCGGGACCAGCAGGCCGGCACCGGTGGTGAGGTGGTCGACGAGGTTCTCCAGCAGGTCGGTGCGGCCGTGCTCGAACTCCTCCGGACCGTGCCCCGCGCGCTGCAGCAGCACGCGGTCCTGCTTGTACCAGAAGGTGATGCGGCCGCTGCTGCCGTGCACCAGCACGTACGGCTCGTCCGCCCGCTCGGCGCACAGGGTCGCGGCGACGGTGACCGGGTGGCCCTGGGCGGTGGTGATCCGGACGCAGGAGGTGTCGTCGGACTCGATGGCGTTGGCGCGCAGCAGCTCGGTCTCGATGGCGAGGACGTCCTCGGCGCGGGTGCTGCCACCGAGGGCGAGCGCGGTGGCGACGGCGTGCGCGAGGGGGTTGGTCAGCGCCCCGTCGATCACGTCGACGCCGTTCATCCGCCGCTTGCCCGCCCAGGGGGCGCGGCGGAAGTAGTCCTCGTCGCGTACCCAGGCACCGGCACCGCCGAGCCCGACCAGCGTGCCGATCGCGCCATCGGCGATCAGCGCGCGCAGGGCGGGCAGGGCGTGCGAGCCGAGCGACTGGAAGCCGATCTGGCAGGCGACTTCGGCGGCGGCGACGCCGTCGGCCATCCGGCGGAACTCGGCGAAGGAGGGGGCCGGGGGCTTCTCCAGCAGCAGGTGCACCCCGCGCTCGGCCGCCGTGAGCGCCAGGTCGGTGTGGGTCGGGATGGGCGTGCAGACGATCGCGATCCCGGCGCCGGTGGAGTCCAGCAGGGCACCGAAGTCGGCGGACTGCTCGGGGGCGCCCAGGTCACCGAGCTCCTCCGCGGTCAGCGGCGTCAGCTCGCAGACGCCGGCCAGCCTGACGAGGCCCTTGTGCTGCAGACGGCGGATGTTCGCCAGGTGCCAGCGGCCGTGACCGCGGGCGCCGGCGAGGACGACGGGCACAGGTGTGTTCATGGCGTCGATCATGCGGCCGGTCATGGGGTCCTCCCCGCTCCCGCGCCGCGGGCCACCGCCCGGTCGGCGGCGGCGCTGCCGACCGGGCGGCGCGGGGCGGGCGTCCAGCCGACGTCGGCCGTCGCATCGCGCTCGCCGGGGGAGTCGCAGACGTGGTGGATGGCGAGCGGGCTCGGGGTGTCGCTGCCGCCGTCCAGGGCGCGGACCAGCCCGGCCCGGTCGGTCACCGTGTGCACGTGGCCGGTGTCGGCGGCGGTGCCCCCGGTGGTGCCCGGCCCCTGGGAGGCCCCGCCGTCGCGCGCCGGGACGGTGTGGCGGCCGCGGTCCCGGGCCTGCGCGTGCGCGGGGACGCGGAGCACCTTCCGCAGGCCCGCCGTGACGGCCGGTCGTCCGCGTGTCATCCCTTCACCGCCCCCGCGCTGAAGCCGGTGATCAGCCACTTCTGGATGAAGGCGAAGACGACCACGACCGGCACGGCCGCGATGATGCCGCCCGCCGCCAGGGCGCCCAGGTCGACGCTGTCGGCGCTCATCAGGGTGTTCAGGCCGACCGGGATGGTCTGCTTGCCCTGGTTGTTGAGGAACATCAGGGCGAACAGGAAGTGGTTCCAGGAGTGGACGAAGGCGAAGGAGCCGACCGCGATCAGGCCGGGCCGCAGCAGCGGCAGCACGACGATCCGAAAGGCCGTCATGCGGTTGCAGCCGTCCACCCAGGCCGCCTCCTCCAGGGAGTACGGCACGTTCTTGATGAAGTTGCTGATCAGGATCATCGACAGCGGCAGCTGGAAGACCGTCTCGGCGAGGATGACACTGCCGAGCGAGTTGATCATCTGCAGTTCGGCGAAGATCTCGAACAGCGGGACCAGCAGCAGCGCGCCGGGCACGAACTGGGAGCACAGCAGGGCGAGCATGAACGCCCGCTTGATCCTGAAGTCGAACCGGGCGAGGGCGTAGCCGCCGGCCAGGGCGACGAGGGTCGTCATGACCAGGGTGGCGACGCCCACGAGGACGCTGTTGCCGAAGTAGGTGCCGAAGTTGCGCTCCGTCCAGACCTTCTCGAAGTGGTCGAAGGTCATCGGCCAGGGCACCAGGGAGGTCGAGCCGGCCGGGCGCAGGGCGAAGAGCAGGATCCAGTAGAAGGGGATGAGGGTGAAGAGCAGGTAGATGCCCAGCGGGAGGTAGATCTGCCAGCGGGGTGCCTCGTCCCAGCCCCGGTTGCGCCTGGCCGGCCGGGGCGGTGCGGGGGTGGCGCGCACGGGAGCGGGCGCCGTCTCGGTCGCTTCCTTGACGCTCACTTGCTCTCCCCTCCGAACTTGCTCAGCCGCAGGTACACCATCGAGCAGAAGAGCAGGATCACGAACGCCACCGTGGTCAGGGCCGACGCGTAGCCGAAGTTGTGGGCGTCGACGGATGTGTTGGCGATGTACAGCGGCAGCGTGGTCGTCTCGCCCGCGGGTCCGCCGCCGGTCAGGGTGTAGAGCAGGTCGACGTTGTTGAACTCCCACACCGCCCGCAGCAGCGTGGACAGGATGATGGCGTCCTTCAGGTGCGGCAGCGTGATGTGCCAGAACTGCTTGATGCGGCTGGCGCCGTCGACCTCGGCGGCCTCGTAGAGGTCCTTCGAGACGGACTGGAGGTCGGCGAGGATGAGGATCGCGAAGAACGGCACCCCGCGCCACAGGTCGGCCACGACCGCCGCCGGGAAGACGGTGGAGGTGTCCGAGAGCCAGCTGGTGCCGTAGGAGCCGATGCCGATGTCCGCGAGGTAACGGGTGATGCCCGTCTGGGAGTTGTAGAGCAGCACCCAGATCGCGGAGGTGAGCACGCCGGAGACGGCCCACGGGGAGAACACCAGGGCGCGCCCCAGGCCCCGGCCCACGAAGGTCTGGTTGACGATGAGGGCCAGCGCGAGGCCGAACAGCAGCTGGAGCCCGACCTCGACGAAGACCCACTTGGCGCTGAAGACCAGGGTGTCCCAGAAGACGGGGTCCTCGGTGAAGGCGTGGACGAAGTTGTCGAGGCCCGCGAATCCGTTCCGCCACGGCTTGGTGGGGTTGTAGTTCTGCAGGCTGTAGTAGAAGACGCTGATGACCGGGTAGGCGATGAAGCCCAGCATGAGCAGGGCGGCCGGGGCGATCAGCAGGTACGGGAGCCTGCGCGGGGTGGCGGAGGCACGGCGCCGCCGTGGTGGCGCGGGCGGTTTCGCCACGGCTGCGGCTTGGGCCATGACTGTTCTCCGTTCTCAGTACGTCGTGGTACGTCGTGCGTCGGTACCTGCGTGGCAAGCGCTTTCTGCCGGGGCAGGGTCGTGCCGGGTCGTGCTGAGGTGCGCGGGTGGTGCGGCCGTTCAGCCCGCGTACGGGTCGGCGACCCGGCCCGGACGGGCGAGGAACTCGAAGTCGCAGCCGGTGTCGGCCTGCGTGATCTGCTCGTTGTAGAGCGCGCCGTAGCCGCGCTCGTACCGGGTGGGCGGCGGCGTCCACCGCGCCCGCCTGCGCTCCAGCTCCTCGTCGTCCACGTTGAGCTGGAGGAGCCTGGCCTCGACGTCGAGGGTGATCGAGTCGCCGGTGCGGACCAGGGCGAGCGGTCCGCCGACGTACGACTCGGGCGCGATGTGCAGCGCGCAGGCGCCGTAGCTCGTGCCGCTCATGCGGGCGTCGGAGATCCTGACCATGTCCCGCACGCCCTGCTTCAGCAGGCGGTCGGGGATCGGCAGCATGCCGTACTCGGGCATGCCGGGGCCGCCCTTGGGCCCGGCGTTGCGCAGCACCAGCACGCTGTCGGCGGTGATGTCCAGCTCGGGGTCGTTGATCGTGCGCTGCATGGTCCGGTAGTCGTCGAAGACGACGGCGGGGCCGGTGTGCTTGAGCAGGTGCGGCTCGGCCGCGATGTGCTTGATGACCGCGCCGTCCGGGCAGAGGTTGCCGCGCAGCACGGCCACCCCGCCCTCGGCGGCCACCGGGTTCTCGCGGGGGCGGATCACGTCGTCGTCGTGGACGACGGCGCCCGCGAGCTGCTCGCGCAGCGTGCCGTTGACAGTCGGCCGGTCCAGGTGCAGCAGGTCGGTGATCCGCGAGAGGAAGGCGGGCAGACCGCCGGCGAAGTGGAAGTCCTCCATGAGGTAGGTCCGCCCGCCGGGCCGGACGTTGGCGAGCACCGGCACGGTGCGGGCGATGCGGTCGAAGTCGTCCAGGGTGAGTGCGACGCCGCAGCGCCCCGCCATCGCGATCAGGTGGATGACGGCGTTGGTGGAGCCGCCTAGCCCGAGCACGGTGGTGACGGCGTCCTCGAAGGCCTCGCGGGTGAGGATCCGGGACGGCTTGAGCGCGGTCCAGGCGAGCTCCACGGCGCGGCGCCCGGAGGCGGCGGCCATCCGCTCGTGCCCGGAGTCCACGGCCGGGATCGAGGAGGCGCCCGGCAGCGTCATGCCGAGGGCCTCCGCCGCCGCGGTCATGGTCGACGCGGTCCCCATGGTCATGCAGTGACCGGGTGACCGGGCCAAACCGCCCTGCAGTTCACGCAGTTCGCAGTCGGTCAGGTTGCCCGCGCGGTGCTCGTCCCAGTACTTCCACATGTCGGTGCCCGACCCGAGGGTCTCACCGCGCCAGTGGCCGGGCAGCATCGGCCCCGCGGGGACGAAGAGTGCCGGTACGTCGGCCGAGGCCGCGCCCATGAGCAGCGCGGGCGTCGACTTGTCGCAGCCGCCGAGCAGCACCGCCGCGTCGACCGGGTACGACCGCAGCAGCTCCTCCGTCTCCATGGAGAGGAGGTTGCGGTAGAGCATCGGGGTCGGCTTCTGGTACGTCTCGGAGAGCGTGGCCACCGGGAACTCCAGGGGGAAGCCGCCGGCCTGCCACACCCCCCGCTTGACCGCCTCGGCCCGCTCGCGCAGGTGGACGTGGCAGGGGTTGATGTCGGACCAGGTGTTCAGCACGGCGATCACCGGGCGGCCCCGGTACTCCTCCGCCTCGTAACCGAGCTGGCGCATCCGGGCGTTGTGCGACCAGGTGCGCAACTGGCCCTCGGCGCCGTACCACTGGTGGCTCCTGAGGTCCTCGGGGTTCAGCCGGCCGGTCATATCGACCACCCCGCGGCGATCGCGGCGACCTCGGCGCGCCCGCCGTCGGGCAGCGGCTTGCTCGGCGGCCGGACCTCGCGGCGGCACAGGCCGAGGGAGGCGAGGGCCTCCTTGACGACGGTGACGTTGTCGGCGGAGCCGTTGGCGGCGCGCAGCTCCTCGAAGCGGCGGATCTGCTCCCAGACCTTCATCGCGGCCGGGTAGTCGCCCGAACGCAGCGCCTCGATCATGTTCAGGGAGACGGCCGGGGCGACGTTCACCAGCCCGGAGGTGAAGCCGGTGGCGCCCGCGGAGAAGTAGGAGGGGGCGTACGGCTCGGCGAGCCCGGCGACCCACACGAACCGCTCCAGGCCCGCGTCCCGGGCGAACGCGGCGAACCTGGCGGCGTCCGGCACGGCGTACTTCACGCCGATGACGTTCGGGCAGGCGTCGGCGAGTTCGGCCAGGCGGGCGCCGGTGAGCTGCGCGTTGCGGATGTAGGGCACGACGCCCAGCTCGGGCACGGCCTCGGCCACGGCCCGGTGGTAGTCGACCCAGCCGGCCTGGGAGACGTACGGGTGGACGGGCTGGTGGACCATCACCATCTGCGCGCCGAGCTCCCGGGCGTGCCGGGCGGAGTCGACGGCGGTGGGGATGTCGTGCCCGACCCCGACCAGGACGACGGCCCGCTCCCCGGCCTCCTCGATCGTCAGTTCCGTGACCAGCCGGCGCTCCTCGGGGGTGAGGGCGTAGAACTCGCCGGTGTTGCCGTTCGGCGTGAGGGTCCTGATGCCGCCGTCGAGCAGGCGGCGCAGCAGGGCCCGGTAGGTCTCCGGCGCCACGGAGCCGTCCTCGGCGAACGGGGTCACCGGGATCGCCACCACGTCGGCCAGGGCCGCCCGCTGGGTCTCGAACGCCACGCTGCTCATTCCTGACCTTCCTGTTCCAGGGCGGCCTCGGGGAAGGCGCGCTGCACGAAGGACGCGATGTGGGAGTGGAGGGCGCGGGCCGCGCCGTCGGCGTCGCCGGCGAGGGCGAGCCGCAGGATCTCCCGGTGCTCGCCGGCCTCCCGCTCCCAGGAGGGCGAGGCGGCCCAGGCGACGGCGGAGACCAGGGCGGCCTGGTCGCGGACCTCGTCGAGCATCCGGCCGAGCAGCGGGTTGCCGCAGGGCAGGTACAGGGCGCGGTGGAACTCCCGGTTGGCCAGGGAGCGTTCGGCCGTGTCGGTGGCGTCGTCGGCCCGGGTCAGCGCGGAGCGGGCGGCGTCCAGGGAGGCGCCGCGCTGCACGGCCCGCCGCAGCGCCTCGGGCTCCAGCAGCAGCCGGACGTCGTAGACCTCGCGCGCCATGTCCGCGTCCACCATGCGCACCGTGACGCCCTTGTACTGGCTCATCACGACCAGTCCCGTCCCGGCGAGGGTCTTGAGCGCCTCCCGCACCGGTGTCTTGGACACCCCGAACTGCGCGGCGAGTTCGGTCTCGACCAGGGCCTGCCCCGGCGTCAACTGCCCGGTCAGGATGCGGTGTTTGATCCCCTCCAGCACGTACTGCGTGCGGGAGGGGATCGGTGTGGGCACAGAGGTCATGCGCGCCTCTCGGATCTCGCGGTCACGGTGGATCGCGTATCGGATCTCACGTATCGCGTCTCATATATGACGTACGAAGTACGACGCGATGACGGTAGGAGGGCGCGTTTGTTTCGTCAATGCTTCTGACGGAAGAAACAGCAATCGCTTTCTACGACCTGGGCTTCCACCCCGGATCCCGTCCGCTCAGCCCCACCGTCCGCTCCAGCAGGGACGCCCCGGGCCCGGTGGGGACGACGGGGCCGAAGATCTCGCCCCGGCTCGGGTCGTCGACGCTCGCGGCGAGGAAGTCGTGGCAGACCCGGAGCGCCGCCGGGTCGGGGGCGTACGCCCGGCCGGCCGCGCGGGCCAGGTCCCAGCCGTGGATCACCAGTTCGTCGGTGGCGACGAGCCCGGCGACCTCGCCCGGCAGGTCGACGCCGCCGGCCCGGGTCATGCCGGTCCACGCGGCCGGGTCGCGCCAGGCCTCGGCCAGTTCGGCGAGGACCCGGGGCAGTTCCTCGCGCCAGCCGGGGCCGATGTCCGGGAGCGCGGCGCCCGGGCTGGTGTCGGTCGTGACGCCCAGGTCCTTGCGGCCGGCGTCGCGGAAGGCCACGGCCAGTCCGGTCAGGTGTCCCAGCAGGTGGCGCACCGCGTACTCCGGGCAGGGCGTGGGGTCCCGCAACTGCTCGTCGGTGACGCCTTCGGCCAGGCGCGCCAGGGCCGCCGTCTGCGGTCCGAGGTCGAGGGTCGGGGTGGTGTCGGTCATCCGTGGTTCCTCCTGGTTCCGTCTCCTGGGAGGCAGACCGACGGCGCCCGCGGAACTCATCGCCCCGCGGCCCGGTCCCTACGGCGTCTTCCCGATCCCGGCCCCCGGGCCTTAGCGCCACGATGACCGGGCATGACGACCAGAACGACCTGGCCCGCGGCGCGTGTCCTGCGTGACCGCGACGCCGGGCTCTACCTCTGCGGCGTGGTGGTCTCCGGCTTCGGCACCTCCGCCCTGTGGCTGGCCTCCGGCGTGTGGGTCAAGGACCTCACCGGCTCGGACGGCCTGGCGGCGCTGTGCCTGCTCGCGATGTGGCTGCCGGCCCTGGCCGGACCGCTGCTGGGCACGCTGGCCGACCGGGGGCGCCGCAAACCGCTGCTGATCGGCGTGAACCTGCTCCTGGGCGGGCTGCTGCTCACCCTCGTCGGCATCGACGCACCGGGCGAGTTGTGGTTGCTGTACGCGGTGCTGTTCGTGTACGGCGCGGCGGGCGTGGTCCACGACGCGGCCGAGTCGGCGCTCGTCGCCACCGCCGTCGACCCGTCCCTGCTGGGCGACTTCAACGGTCTGCGCATGACGGCCGCCGAGGGCATGAAGCTGCTGGCCCCGCTGGCCGGTGCGGGCCTGTACACGGCGTACGGCGGCGCGGGTGTCGCCCTGCTGGACGCGGCGACGTTCGCGCTGGCCACGGCCGTGTACGCCCTGCTGCGCGTCCGGGAGGAGAGGCCCGCGCCGCCCCGTGGCGGCACCCGGCGGCGCACCGCCGAGGGGATCCGCCACCTGTGGGCGCACCCCGTGCTGCGCCCTGTGGTCCTGGCGGGCGGCGCCACCATGCTGCTGGCCGGACTGAACGGGGCGATGGTCTACGCCGTCGTCGACGATCTCGGGCACTCCCCCGCGTACGCCGGTGTGCTGTACGCCGTGCAGGGCGCCGGGTCGGTCGCGGTCGGGCTGCTGTCCGGCCCGGCTCTGCGCCGCCTGGGGGCGCGGTGCTTCGCGGCGTACGGCATCGCGCTGCTGGCGGTCGCGGTGGCCCTGCGCGCGGTGCCGTCCGGCCCGGTGGCGCTGGTGTGCAGCGCGGCGATCGGGGCGGGGCTGCCCGCCGTGCTGATCGCCGCGCTGACGTCCGTGCAGCGCGAGACGCCGGACCCGCTGCTGGGCCGGGTCACCGCCACGGCCCACACGCTGGTGTACGCGCCGAACGTGGCGGGCCTGGCCGCGGGAGCGGCCCTGGTGGAACTGGTGAGCCACCGGCCGGTGCTGGTGTGCCTGGGCGCGGCTCTGCTGGGGACGGCGGTGGCGCTGCTGCCGCCGCCGTCGCCGACCAGGCGCGAAGCCGCCCCGCACGGGTGACGGCGGCACCGCTGCCGTCCTTCCTCAGCAGCCCGGACCAACCCGTCCCGCACCGGGGAAAGCGCCGCCGCGGCAGCCCTGGGCGACCCCGCACGCGCAGCCGAACGACGGCCCCGCAGCCGCCCCGGGCGACCCCGCCCCGCTCAGGCCAACAGCGGCAGCCCGCGGCCCCC
>NZ_JAPSKN010000152.1 GCF_031181705.1 Streptomyces sp. | reverse complement strand
TCGAAGAAGGCCCGGCACTCTTCCGCTTCGAGGAAAAGGTCAGCTGGCTCCGGCACGAACACAACCTGGCGTACGGCCACGCCAAGGCGATCATCCACGAGTACGACCTGAGGAGGGCCGCGCGCAAGCTGCTCTAGGCGCGCGCACCGCTCCGGGCCCGAACGCCTGGACGGCGAAGGGCCCCGGCCGGAGCCGGGGCCCTTCGCGCACGACGGTGGAGGACTAGTCGCTGCTGTTGAGGATCGAGAGGAGCCTCAGGAACTCCAGGTAGATCCAGACCAGCGTCAGCGTCAGGCCGAAGGCCGCGAGCCACGCCTCCTCGCGCGGGGCGCCGTAGGCGACGCCGTCCTCGACCTGCTTGAAGTCCAGGGCGAGGAAGCAGGCACCGAGGATGATGCCGATGACGCCGAAGACGACACCGAGGGCACCGCTGCGGAAGCCGAGGCCGTCACCGCCGCCGAACACCGCGAACAGCAGGTTCACGGTCATCAGCAGGATGAAGCCGAGCGCGGCCGCCATCACGAAGCCGTAGAAGCGCCGGTTGACGCGGATCCAGCCGGCCCTGTAGGCGATCAGCACACCGGCGAAGACCGCCATGGTGCCGATCACGGCCTGCATGGCCGCGCCGTCGGCGATGCGGTTGTCGACGATGTTGGACACCACGCCGAGGAAGACGCCCTCGAACGCGGCGTACGTCAGGATCAGCGCGGGCGAGGCCTTGCGCTTGAAGGACTGGACGAACGCGAGGACCATGCCGATCAGCGCGGCGCCGATACCGATGCCGTAGCTGCGGCTGATGTTGGCGTCGTCGACCGGCAGCAGAGCCCAGGAGAGCGCCGCGGTGACGACGAGCACACCGAGCGTGGTCGCCGTGCGCAGCACGACGTCGTCGATGGTCATCCGGCCGGTGGTGGCCGGGGCCTGCGGCGGCGCGCCGTGCTGCAGGTCCTGCTGGGCGTAAGGGTTCTGCGCGTACGGGTTCTGCGCGTACGGGTTGCCCGTCGGCTGCTGCGCGTACGGGTTGCCCTGGGTGGCGACAGCGGGACCCCCGGCCTGCGGCGCGGTGTTGAAGCCCGCGTAGCCGTTGTCGCGGCTGAACCCCCGTCGCGAGAAGACCGGGTTTCTGCTCCTCATTTCACTCCTCCATGGCCACACAGCATGGCCTTGGCTCAAGAGTAATAGGTAGGCAAAGGAATGACCCTACTGCTTGGGGAGGATCTTTCCCTCGTCGTGCAGCGCAACACGCTACGCCGCTTCGTGATTCCCCTGACCGGAGGGGCTCATTCATCCCTGGTCGAGCGGGAAGCCCGTGTAGGCCTCCGCGAGGTCCGTCTCGGCGGCGCGGGAGGAGGCGATCCGCTCCAGCCGGGCCAGCTGGAGCCGGTCCTCGAAGGGCGTGGCCCCGGGGAGGCGGTGCAGCAGGGTCGTCATGTCGTGGGAGAACCGCTCGGCCTGCCAGATCCGGCGCAGGCAGGTGTGCGAGTAGGCGTCGAGCAGCTCGGGTGAGCCCGTCTGTCGCCGGTGGACGAGGGCCCGCGCGAACGTGACGACGTCGCCGACGGCCAGGTTCAGCCCTTTGGCGCCGGTCGGCGGGACGATGTGCGCGGCGTCCCCGGCGAGGAAGAGGCGGCCGTGGCGCATGGGCTCGTGGACGTAGGAGCGCATGGGGGTGACCGACTTCTGGGTGATCGGGCCGCGCTCCAGGCGCCAGTCGTCGGCCGTCTCGAAGCGGCGCTCCAGCTCGTCCCAGATCTCCTCGTCGCTCCACGCCGCGGCGTCGGTGCCGTCGGGCACCTGGAGGTAGAGGCGGGAGACGGACGGCGAGCGCATGGACAGCAGGGCGAAGCCGCGGTCGTGGCGGGCGTAGACCAGCTCGTCGTGCGAGGGCGGCACGTCGGCGAGGATGCCGAGCCAGCCGAAGGGGTACGTCCGTTCGAACACTCGGGTGAGCTCCGCGGGGATCGCCCGGCGGGACACGCCCCAGAAGCCGTCGCAGCCGACGACGTAGGAGCACTCCAGGACGTCCTCGCGGCCCTGCCGCCGGAAGCGGACGCGCGGGGCGTGCGTGTCCGCGTCCTCGACGGCCAGCGCCTCGGCCTCGAAGAGCAGCGGCCCGCCCTCCGCCAGCTGCAGGGCGATGAGGTCCTTGCAGACCTCGGTCTGGGCGTAGACCGTCACGGACCGGCCGCCGGTGAGGCCGGGGAAGTCGACACGGTGGCGCTTGCGGTCGAAGCGGAGTTCGATGCCGTCGTGGCGCAGTCCCTCGCGGTCCATGCGCTCCCCGGCGCCGGCCGCGCGCAGCACGTCCACCGTGCCCTGCTCCAGGATCCCGGCACGCTGCCGCCGCTCGACGTAGGCGCGGTCGCGGCTCTCCAGGACGACCGCGTCGACGCCGGCGTTGTGCAGCAGCCGGGCGAGGAGGAGTCCGGCGGGTCCGGCTCCGATGATGCCGACGGTGGTGCGCATCGGGCGCCTTCTTCCTCGGGTCCGCAGGGCCCGCTCCCGTGTTCGCGCAGTGAAGAATATTTCACTACTTTCCGATGTGAGTTTCTGACGGCATGGGACCGCTGTCAACGGGCATGCGGTGAACACTGCAACGAAGCACGCAGGGGTCGGAAGGTGCCCGGAGCCGGACTCGAACCGGCACGCCCGCGAAGGGGCAGCGAGGTTTAAGCTCGCCGTGTCTGCATTCCACCATCCGGGCAGGCCATGGGCTCCGCATCGAGGTTCCGAGACTATCGGGACGCATCCCCCGAACAGCGGACGGGCGGACCGATGTTGTCTTATTTTATTGACGTCTGAGGGTGCATCAGCCCGCGGAACGCGCCATCCGCACTTGCCAATAGCCTTACGCGCGCCGGTGGGCGGCGTATGCGGAATGACGGAATTTCACCGCTTGAACGAGGGCACTCCACCTGTTCTCGACACCCGGACGCAGCGGTTCCCGACAGAGGGGCTCTCCGGGGCCGTTCGTCATTCCCAGGTATGACACCGCCGCGCTCTGTCAGACCGGAGTCGGCCCCGAGAACCGGAACTACGGGTGACTACAGGGCGGCGTGGGACCCGGACGATGGAACACGTCCCTCCCGCACACCGCCGTCCGACAGGAGTCCCATCCCGTGACCACCGCACCCCTCGCCGACCGGGCCACCACCGTGGCCGCGCGCGCCACGGATCTGTCGAAGATCTACGGACAGGGTGAGACCCAGGTGGTCGCCCTGGACCAGGTCTCCGTCGACTTCCGGCAGGCCGAGTTCACCGCGATCATGGGCCCCTCCGGTTCCGGCAAGTCGACCCTGATGCACTGCGTGGCCGGTCTCGACACCTTCTCCTCCGGGTCGGTGCGCATCGGCGAGACCGAGCTGGGCTCCCTGAAGGACAAGCAGCTGACCAAGCTGCGCCGGGACAAGATCGGCTTCATCTTCCAGGCGTTCAACCTGCTGCCGACCCTGACGGCCCTGGAGAACATCACCCTCCCGATGGACATCGCGGGCCGCAAGCCGGACAAGCAGTGGCTGGACTCCGTGATCGGCATGGTCGGCCTGGCCGACCGGCTGGGCCACCGGCCCGCCCAGCTCTCCGGCGGCCAGCAGCAGCGCGTCGCGGTGGCCCGGGCGCTGGCCTCCCGGCCCGAGATCATCTTCGGGGACGAGCCCACCGGCAACCTCGACTCCCGCTCCGGCGCCGAGGTGCTGGGCTTCCTGCGCAACTCCGTGCGGGAGATGGGCCAGACGGTGGTCATGGTGACCCACGACCCGGTGGCCGCGGCCTACGCGGACCGGGTGATCTTCCTGGCGGACGGCCGGATCGTCGACGAGATGCACCGGCCGACGGCCGAGACGGTCCTGGACCGCATGAAGGCGTTCGACGCCAAGGGCCGCACGAGCTGATCCCCCGCCAGGACCGACAGGACTGAGAAACGCCACCATGTTCCGTACCGCCTTGCGCAACGTCCTCGCGCACAAGGCCCGGTTGCTGATGACCGTGCTCGCCGTGATGCTCGGCGTCGCGTTCGTCTCCGGCACCCTGGTCTTCGCCGACACCCTCTCCCACGCCTTCCGCAACCAGTCGGCGAAGAGCTACGACGACGTCGCCGTCTCCGTCACCTCGCACGCCGACCCGGACGACCCCGAGGAGGAACCGGGCCTGGACGGCGCGTTCCTCGACGAGGTCTCCGCCGTGGACGGCGTGGCCGGGGTGTACGGCCGCGTCGAGGGCTTCGCCGGGGTCGCCGACCCCGACGGCAAGCTCATCGGCGTCGGCTGGTCCAACAAGGGCTCCAACTTCGCCCCCGGCAAGGACGGCAAGGACGCCGCCTACACGTTCACCGACGGCTCCGGCCCGGTGAAGGACGACCAGATCGCCCTGGACGAGGAGTCCGCCGCCAGGGGTGAGTACCAGGTCGGCGACCGGGTGCGCGTAGCGACCAACGGCCCGGTGAAGGAGTACACCCTCAGCGGGGTGTTCACCACCGAGGACGGCGCCGTCAACGCCGGCGGCAGCCTGGTCCTCTTCGACACCGCCGTCGCCCAGAAGCAGTACCTGGCGCCGGGCTACTTCGAGAGCGTCACCGTCACCGCCGCCCCGGGCGCCGACGAGGCGCAGATCCTGGACGCGGTCAAGCCGCTGCTGCCGGACACCGCCGAGGCGCGGACCGGCCAGGCGCTCGCCGACGAGCAGGCCGAGCAGATCGAGCAGGGCATGGGCAACCTCAAGCAGGTCCTGCTCGGCTTCGCGGGCATCGCGCTCTTCGTCGGGATCTTCCTGATCTCCAACACGTTCACGATGCTGGTCGCCCAGCGCACCAAGGAGATCGCCCTGATGCGCGCCGTCGGCGCGTCCCGCAGGCAGGTCACCCGCTCGGTGCTCGCCGAGGCCGCGCTGGTGGGCCTGGTCGCCTCGGCCGTCGGCTTCGCCCTCGGCATCGGCCTGGCGGTCGGGCTGCGCTCCGGCATGGCCGCGTTCGACATGAAGATGCCGGACGGTCCGCTGGTGCTGTCCGCCACGCCGGTGATCGCGGCGTTCGCGGTGGGCGTGCTGCTCACGATGCTCGCCGCCTGGCTGCCCGGCCGCCGGGCGGCCAGGATCCCGCCGGTGGCGGCCATGAACAGTGTCCACGCGGCGGCCACCACCAAGTCGCTGGTGCTGCGCAACTCCATCGGTGCGGCCGTCACCGCCCTCGGCGCGGTGGGGATCGTGGCGGGTGCCTCGACCGGCGGTGACGACGGCCGGATGTACATCGGGGCGGGCGCGTTCCTCGCGCTGATCGGCGTGATCATCCTGATCCCGCTGCTGTCCCGGCCCGTGATCGCGCTCGTCCGTCCGCTGCTCGTCGGTCCCTTCGGGGTGGCGGGCAAGCTCGCCGGCCAGAACGCGGTCCGCAACCCGCGCCGCACCGGGGCCACCGCCTCGGCACTGGCGATCGGGCTGACGCTGGTGACCGGCCTGTCGGTGCTCGGCATCACGGTCGGCACGGCGATCGACAAGATGACCACCGACAACATCAAGGCCGACTACATGGTCTCCATGGCCAACGGCGGCGACCTCGACCGGTCGGCGCTGACGGCACTGGAGAAGGCCGAGGGCGTCTCGGCGGTCTCGCCGCAGCAGGACGCCTACTTCCAGGTCGACGGCAAGGACTACGTGTCCGCCTCGGCCGTCACCCCGGGCGACATCGGGAAGGTCCTGACCGTCGACGTCGTCAGCGGCACCGTGGACTCCCTCGCCCAGGGCCGGATCGCGGTCGCCGAGAAGACCGCGAAGAGCCGGGGCTGGAAGACCGGCGACAGCCTCCCCGTCACCTTCGGCGACGGCCAGAAGGCCACGCTGACGGTCGGCGCCGTCTACAAGGACAGCGAGTTCCTCTCCCCCGTCCTCGTCGACCGGAAGGTGGTGGACCGGCACGAGACCAAGCCGTCCATCCGGCAGATCTTCGTGAAGATCGACGGCGGCCGGTCCGCGGCGAACGAACAGGTCCTCATCGACGCGCTGGGCGACAACCCGGCGATCACCGTGATGGACAAGCAGGACATCCGCGACGAGTTCGGCGGTGCCATCAACACCCTGCTGAACGTCATGTACGGCCTGCTGGCGATGGCCCTGATCATCGCGGTGCTCGGCGTCGTGAACACCCTCGCGATGTCGGTCTTCGAACGGCAGCAGGAGATCGGCATGCTGCGCGCCATCGGCCTGGACCGGCGCCGGGTGAAGCGGATGGTCCGCCTGGAGGCCGTCGTCATCTCGGTGTTCGGCGCCGTGGTCGGCATCGGCCTGGGTGCGTTCCTCGGCTGGGCCGTCGGCGAGACCTTCGCCGACCAGATCCCCGGGTACGCGCTGGTCCTGCCCTGGGACCGGATCGGGATCTTCCTGGTGCTGGCCGGCCTGGTGGGCGTCCTGGCCGCGATGTGGCCGGCCCGCAACGCCGCCCGGCTGAACATGCTGAACGCGATCAAGGCCGAGTGACCTCGCGGCTCCTGTGAACGCCGAAGGGCCGGGCTCCGCCGTGACGGGCGCCCGGCCCTTCGGTCGTGCGCGGCTCAGTCCGCTGCGGGCACGACCCAGGTGCGGGCCCGCAACGGCATCCCGGAGGCGCCCGACTCCGGCGTCCGGACGGCCAGGACCTGGTTGACGCCGATGCGGTTGCGTTCGAAGGCCAGGGCGGAGGCGGCCATGTAGAGGCGCCAGACGCGGGCGCGGCCGGGGCTGGTGAGCTGGACGGCTCGCGCCCAGTCGGCCTCCAGCCGGGCCACCCACCGGCGCAGGGTGAGCCCGTAGTGCTCGCGGATCGACTCGACGTCGCGCACCTCGAAACCGGCGCGCTCCAGCAGCGCGACGGTGCTGCCGACGGGCTGGAGTTCACCGTCGGGGAAGACGTAGGAGTCGATGAACGCGTCGACGCGGTACGCCGTCTCGTCGCGCTGCGGACGGCGGGCGATCTGGTGGTTCAGCAGGCGACCGCCGGGCCTGAGCAGGTCGAACAGGGTGGCGGCGTACTCCAGGTAGCGGTCGGCGCCGACGTGCTCGGCCATGCCGATGGAGGAGATCGCGTCGTACGGCCCGTCGCGGACGTCGCGGTAGTCCTGCACGCGGATCTCGACCATGTCGGTGAGGCCCTCGTCGGCGACGCGCTTGCGGGCGTAGGCGGCCTGCTCCTGGGAGAGCGTGACGCCGACGACGCTCACGCCGTGCTCGCGGGCGGCGTGCACGGCCATCGAGCCCCAGCCGCAGCCCACGTCGAGCAGCCGCTGACCGGGCTTCAGGTCCAGCTTGCGGCAGACCAGTTCGAGCTTGTCGTGCTGGGCCTGTTCGAGGGTGGCGTCCGGGGCGGGCCAGTAGGCGCAGGAGTACACCATGGACGGGCCCAGGACGATCTCGTAGAAGTCGTTGCCGACGTCGTAGTGGTGGCTGATGGCGCGTCTGTCGGTGCGCTTGGTGTGCAGGTGGCGGCGGGGGCTGCGGGTCTCCTCGCGCGGCGGGGCGGGCGGCAGCGGGGAGCCGGCCAGCCGGACGAGTCCGCGTACCGCGGCACGGACCTCCGGGTCGCGCAGGGCCTGGGCGAGGGTGCGGGCGTCCTCGCCGCGCTCCCAGATCAGCCCGGACAGCAGGGCGAGGGTGGCGTAGAGGTCGCCCTCGATGTCGAGGTCGCCGGCCACCCAGGCGCGGGCCAGGCCCAGTTCGCCGGGCTTCCACAGCAGGCGGCGCAGGGCTCGGCGGTTGCGTACGACCAGGGTGGGGGCGCCCGGCGGGCCCGCCTGCGAGCCGTCCCAGGCGCGGATGCGCACGGGAAGCGGTCCGTCCAGCACCTGTGCGAAGAGGCTCTGCAGCCGCTGCGCGGCGTCTGCCATGGTGTACACCTCCGATAGGGGCGTCCCCTGCTCGAGCGAGGTCGAGAGCCTGGGGAAGGGCAATCCCGGACTGTCCGACACCACGTAAACACCTGCCGCCCGCCGTCGCAGTCCCCGGCACGCGTCATGACTGGGCAAAACCGCTTGTTCGCCCGCCCGGAGGCGCCGCGCGGAAAAACGCCGAAGGGCCCCTCGCACCACGGACGGCGAGGGGCCCTTTCAGGTCAGGGGTGGACCGGAGGTCAGGAGGCCTTGGCCTTCTCCTCGGTCTTCTCCTTCGGCGCGGCGGCGACCGGGGCCGGCTTGGCGGCCTCGTAGAACTCCTCGCGCGGCGTCTCGATGGCGCCGAGCGAGACGACCTCGCGCTTGAGGAACATGCCGAGGGTCCAGTCGGCGAAGACGCGGATCTTGCGGTTCCAGGTCGGCATCGCCAGGCCGTGGTAGCCCCGGTGCATGTACCAGGCGAGACGGCCCTTGAGCTTGATCTTCATCTTGCCCATGACGATCATCGCGACGCCCTTGTGCAGGCCGAGGCCGGCCACCGCGCCCTTGTTGGCGTGCGCGTACTCCTTCTGCGGGAAGCCCCGCATGCCGGAGAGGACGTTGTCACCGAGCACCTTGGCCTGGCGCAGCGCGTGCTGGGCGTTCGGCGGGCACCAGGCGTTCTCGTTGCCCGCCTTGCGGGCGGCGAGGTCCGGGACCTGGGCGTTGTCGCCGGCGGCCCAGATGTAGTCGGTGCCCTGGACCTGGAGGGTCGGCGCGCAGTCGATGTGGCCGCGCGGACCGAGGGGCAGGCCGTAGCGGGCCAGGACCGGGTTGGGCTTGACGCCGGCGGTCCAGACGATGGTGTTGGAGTCGACCTCGAGGCCGTTCTTGAGCACCACGTGGCCGTCGACGCAGGAGTCCATGGAGGTCGACAGGTAGACCTCGACGCCGCGGCCCTCCAGGTGCTCCTTGCCGTACCTGCCGAGCTTGGGACCCACCTCGGGGAGGATCTTGTCGGCGGCGTCGACGAGGATGAAGCGCATGTCCTCGCGGGACACGTTCTTGTAGTACTTGGCCGCGTCGCGGGCCATGTCCTCGACCTCACCGATGGTCTCGGCACCGGCGAACCCGCCGCCCACGAAGACGAAGGTGAGCGCCTTGCGGCGGATCTCCTCGTCGGTGGTGGAGTCGGCCTTGTCCAGCTGCTCGAGGACGTGGTTGCGCAGGCCGATGGCCTCCTCGATGCCCTTCATGCCGATGCCCTGCTCGGCGAGGCCGGGGATCGGGAAGGTGCGGGAGACCGCGCCGAGCGCGACCACCAGGTAGTCGAAGGGCAGCTCGTAGGCCTCGCCGACCAGCGGGGAGACCGTGGCGACCTTGCGGTCCTGGTCGATGGTGGTGACCCGGCCGGTGAGGACCTCCGCCCTGGGCAGCACGCGTCGCAGCGGGACGACGACGTGGCGAGGGGAGATGTTGCCGGCGGCGGCTTCGGGGAGGAAGGGCTGGTAGGTCATGTACGACCGGGGGTCGACGACCGTGACGGTCGCCTCGCCGTAACGCATCTTCTTGAGGATGCGCCGAGCTGCGTACAGGCCTACGTACCCACCGCCTACTACGAGGATCCTGGGACGCTCCGTGGTGCTCATGCCATCGAGTATCCACCCGCCTCAGGGGGGTGGCTCGTGCGCCCCTTCACAAGGTTGTTCATGGGGTGTGCTATCCTCCGCCGCCCGCGTGATCCACGTCATGGTGACAACCGGAACCGTTTGTGCACCACCGGCCGTTGTCAATGCCGCGTGAGCTGCCTCTCTGGGTCTCGCGAGCCCCTGTGAGGGCCTCCGGGACCTCACTCCGGGCATCTCTCCGACGCTCTCCATACCATGCTTCTGAACATGTTCAAAGGGTCGTTCGGCCCCCGGACGGGTCAACGGGACCCTTCCGATCGCCCGCACGGGCCGAATTCCTTGTGAAGAACTTCACGAACTTTTCCGACGGACTGTCGCCGGGGGGTTCCCGCACGCCCCTCGGAGGCGCTCATCCGTGATCCATGCCTGCTCAGAAGCGGGCTGACGTCACCGACCAGGCGATGCCGTGGAAAGTTTCCCGTGAACGCGTCTCCCGTACGCGACGACGTCCGCCCTGGTTGGTGTACACGGAAATGCGTACACTGCTGTCATGGCCGAGAACACCGTGACCGTCAGGGAAGCACGCGCACATCTCGCGGAACACATCAACCGCGCCGAGGAAGGCACTCCGACCGTCATCACGCGCAACGGCGCCCCGGTAGCCGCGGTCGTGCCGATCAGCGACTTCGAAGCGCTGGAGGAGGCGGCCGACGTGATGCTGGCCCGGGAGGCGGAAGCGGTTCTGGCCGACGGCGGGCCCACCGTTTCCATGGCCGAGCTGCTGGCGGACCTGTTCAGCGAGCGTGGTGAAGGCGCCACGTGAAGTACGCCTTCCGGTTCACTACTGCTGCACAGCGGCAGCTTCGGGCCCTCAGCCGGCACGATGCCATGCGCATCCTGACCGCGTTGACCGCGCTCGGCGACGATCCGTACCGCGAGGACGCCGATGTCAAGAAGCTCACCGGCCCGTCCGGGCTCTACCGGCTCAGGGTCGGCAGCTACAGGGTCGCCTACCAGATCAACGATGGTGAGCTCGTCATCCTCGTCGTCAAGGTAGGCGACCGGCGGGACGTGTACCGCAACCTGTAGGCGGTCAGGCCAAGGACCAGCCGATGCCGTCCAGGATGTCGTGCTCGCTCACGACGACCTCCTCCGCGCCGATCCGCTCCATGATCGACAGCAGTACCAGGGCCCCCGCCCCGATCACGTCCACCCGGCCCGGGTGCATGGAGGGCACGGCCGCGCGCTCGGCGTGGGTGGAGCGCAGCAGCCACTCGGTGATCTCGCGGACCCGCTCCAGGGAGACCCGGGAGTGGTGGATGGCCTCCGAGTCGTACGCGGGCAGCTCCTGGGCGATCGCCGACACGGTCGTCACGGACCCGGCCAGGCCCACCAGCGTCCGCGCCTCGCGCAGCGGGACCGTCTCCTCGGCCAGGTCGAGAGCCGCCTCGATGTCCGCCCGCATCGCGGCGATCTGCTCCTTCGACGGCGGGTCGCTCACCACCCCGTCCCGGACCAGGTGCCGCTCGGTCATGCGCACGCAGCCGACGTCCACCGAGCGGGCCGCCCGGACCCGGTCGTCGCCCACGACGAACTCGGTCGAGCCGCCGCCGATGTCCACGACCAGGTAGGGCCTGGGCAGGTGGTCGCTCCCGGCCAGCTCCCTGGTGGCGCCGGTGAAGGAGAACTCGGCCTCCTGATCCCCGGTGATCACCTCCGGCTCGACGCCCAGGATGTCCAGCACACCGCGCACGAACTCGTCCCGGTTCTCGGCGTCCCGGGAGGCGGAGGTGGCCACGAACCGCAGCCGCTCCGCCCCGTGCTCCTTGACGACCGCCGCGTACTCACGGCACGCAGCGAAGGTCCGCCGCAGCGCCTCGGGGGCGAGCCGGCCGGTGCGGTCGACGCCCTGCCCGAGCCGGACGATCGTCATCCGGCGGTCCAGGTCGACGAGCTCGCCGGTGGCCGGGTCGGCGTCGGCGACCAGGAGCCGGATGGAGTTGGTACCGCAGTCCACGGCGGCGACACGGGTCACTGGGCGGCCTCCTCGGCACTCGTCACACAGGCGCCCTTGCGCCACCACTCCGGCAGCATGGCCAGCGCCTCGTCGCCCAGCGGGTTCACCCCGGGCCCCGCGGCCAGCGAGTGCGCCACCAGCACGTGCAGGCACTTCACCCGGTCCGGCATGCCGCCCGCGCTGGGGAAGTTCTTCAGCTCCTCGATCTCGTCGCGGCGCCGGACGTAGTCCTCGTGCGCCGCCCGGTAGGCCGCCGCCAGCTCCGGGTCCGCGGCGAGGCGCTCGGTCATCTCCTTCATCACGCCGTTCGCCTCCAGCGTGCCGATGGCCGAGTTCGCCTTCGGGCACGTCAGGTAGTACAGCGTGGGGAACGGCGTGCCGTCCGGCAGCCGCGGGGCCGTCTCGACGACGTCGGGCTGTCCGCAGGGGCAGCGGTGCGCGATGGCCCGCAGGCCGCGCGGGGGCCGACCGAGCTGCTGCTCGAAGGCCTCGACGTCCGCGTCGGTGGGCTCGGTGCGCGGGGTGGTCGGCGGGGGCGTTTCCATGACTGTCTTCAGGCTGTCTTTCTGTGGATTGGGGTCACTGACGGGGGCTCGGGCGGCTGACGACCGACGTCGCTTCGCTCACCGGTCGGAGGCGTCGGCCTTGTCGACCCCGTCCCAGACGTTCGCGTACCAGGGACGGTCGGCCGCCCCGAGGTCGGTCCGCGACTGCTTCGCCGCGTGCGGGTCGATCACGATGAAGCCCGTCTCCCCCGGCATGACGTAGTGCAACCGCTGCCGGATCTGCTGCTCGGCGTACGCGTCGTCCTGCCACCGTGCCTTGAGGTCGCGCAGCCGTTCGACACGCTGGCGGGCCTGCTGCTGCTCGCGCCGCAGGTCCTCGATCTCGGCGCGCTGGGAGACGTACTGCCGCATCGGGTAGGCCAGGGCCACGATCAGCGAGCACATCACCAGGGCGAGCAGCGCGGCCCGGCCGGTCAGCCGGGAGCGACGGGCCTGCCGCTTGGTCTGGGAACGGTAGACCCGGGCCGCGGTCTGCTCGCCGAGCAGCCGGATCCTGGTCGCGGTGGAGAACCGGTCCCGGTCCTTCACGGCCATGTCTGTCCGCCTCCCGCTGCACCGTCATACGCGCGTACGTCCCCGGACACGGTACGGGACCGAGTACGGGGACGTACGTACGACGCTGCCTGTTACGGGCCGGGCCTTTTCGGCGATCAGCCCTTGAAGCGCGGGAACGCGCTGCGGCCGGCGTACACCGCCGCGTCGTCGAGGATCTCCTCGATGCGCAGCAGCTGGTTGTACTTGGCGACGCGCTCGGAGCGGGCCGGGGCGCCGGTCTTGATCTGGCCGCAGTTGGTGGCGACGGCCAGGTCGGCGATGGTGACGT
>NZ_JAPSKN010000151.1 GCF_031181705.1 Streptomyces sp. | reverse complement strand
CGGGACGGCACCGTTCCGTCCGGGAGACAGGGTGAGACCGCGGTGAGAGACCGCGAGGGCGAGGGTGAGAGACCGCGAGGGCGAGGGTGAGAGACCGCGAGGGCGAGGGTGAGAGACCGCGAGGGCGCGCCGCTCTGTGGCGCGCTCCAGGCCGCGCCGCTCCAGGCCGCGCCGCTCCAGGCCGCGCCGCTCCAGGGCGCGCCGCTCTGTGGCGCGCTCCAGGCCGCGCCGCTCCAGGGCGCGCCGCTCTGTGGCGCGCCGCTCTGTGGCGCGCTCCAGGCCGCGCCGCTCCAGGGCGCGCCGCTCTGTGGCGCGCCGCTCTGTGGCGCGCTCCAGGGCGCGCCGCTCCAGGGCGCGCCGCTCCAGGGCGCGCGCTAGGAAATGGAACGTGGAGCGCGCGGTCTTCACGGTCTCGACCGACTGTGGTGAACACGCAGTGTGAGCGCCTTCATGAGCCGGCGTTCACGGTCCAGCCCGTGAACCAGCGCGTGAACCGGTCTCCGTGAACAGCGTTCCAGCACGCGTTGGGAACGGGTCCTGGGGCGTTGGCAAGGCGTTCCTACCTGCGTTGGTAGGAGGACTCCCGTCCGTGCGGGGAACGGGGTTTTACCGCGTGGGCAGATGGGATCCCACCTGCGCGGGAACGGGTACCCGCACGTGTTGGGAAACACCTTGCTACTCGCATTGGTAGAAGGGTCCTGCCCCGCGTTGGGAACGGCTTTCCTGCTCCCGTTGGGAACGGGTGCCAACGCGTGCTGGAACGCTGTTCACGGAGACCGGTTCACGCGCTGGTTCACGGGCTGGACCGTGAACGCCGGCTCATGAAGGCGCTCACACTGCGTGTTCACCACAGTCGGTCGAGACCGTGAAGACCGCGCGCTCCACGCTCCATTTCCTAGCGCGCGCCCTGGAGCGGCGCGGCCTGGAGCGCGCCACAGAGCGGCGCGCCCTGGAGCGGCGCGGCCTGGAGCGGCGCGGCCTGGAGCGGCGCGGCCTGGAGCGCGCCACAGAGCGGCGCGCCCTGGAGCGGCGCGGCCTGGAGCGGCGCGGCCTGGAGCGGCGCGGCCTGGAGCGCGCCACAGAGCGGCGCGCCCTCGCGGTCTCTCACCTCGCCCTCGCGGTCTCTCACCCTCGCCCTCGCGGTCTCTCACCCTCGCCCTCGCGGTCTCTCACCCTCGCCCTCGCGGTCTCTCACCGCGGTCTCACCCTGTCTCCCGGACGGAACGGTGCCGTCCCGACGGCACCAGTAGGCCGGGACACTCGTTCCGGCCGGGACACCGGATCCGGATCTGACCGGGACACTCGTTCCGGCCGGGACACCGGATCCGGATTGTGTCCGGACGCCGGATCGTCCGGGACACCGGATCCGGATCCATCCGGACCCGACGGCCTGTCGTCTGTCCCCGACGCTGTCCCCGTCTGTCCCCGACGCTGTCCCCGTCTGTCCCCGACGCCCCGTCGTCCGGACCCGTCCGGACCCGACGCCCCGTCGCCCGGCCCCGACGCCACCGGCCCCACCCGTCGGCCCAACAGCCCGTCCCCGCCGCAATCGACACCCAGGCATACGAAAACCCGACCAGCGTCAGTAAGAGCGGCAGCGCCGCTCAACCCTCTCCCGAATCCTGGGTCGTCTACGGGCGACCAAGGGGCCGGGTGAATCTTCTATTTGATGCGATTCAGGTCAGAGCGGGGGTGGGCGGGGCGGGAAGAGAAGTTCTCCTCGGGACGAAGCCTGATGCCAGGGCCGACAGCGTTCAGCGCCCACCTGTATGCGGGGGGGTGCTTGCCTGCGTGCGGTCGGAGCCGGGATGGGGTTCGCCTCAACCGGAGGGGGCAGAGGCTCGGCAGCGGAGGCCCGTAGCCTCTTGATCGCGTAGGAAGGGGTCCTGCCGTTGCAGGGTCCGCGTGAGTGGGAGCGGGCCTGCGTGAACGACGCGCAGGCAAGGTTAAGTTACGTTTTGCTCCTTTTGTCCGCTTGAGGAAATGGTGTTCTGCATCACATCCAGATTCGCGTACACGGCGGGCAAGCACGTCTGATAGGTCTAGACATCTCATGCCCCGACGCGCTAAGCGGAATCTCCTTCTTCGGATCGATCGGCTGCCGGAGCGATCCTCTGGCAGCGTCCGATGCCGTGATGCAGCTCGCGCTGGACGCGGCGGTGGCAGCGGGGCACTGGGGCTTTCGGTAAGCGGACATGACTGCGGGCGGCGCCCCCACGGTGGGGGTGCCGCCCGCAGGGCGGTGTCATCGTCTCGTCAGCGGTCGTTGTGCGGGGTGTAGGCGGTGGCGGGGTCGTAGCCGCCAGCCAGCAGCTCCTGCGCCTCCTTGCGGATGTCGCTGGCCACGGTCCGGCCGACGCCCACCGCGGCCTCAATGTCCGTCAGGGCGACGACGTCGACGTGGGCGGCGTTGCCTCCGGCGGCCAGGATCATGCGGGCCACCTTGCGGGCCTTGCGCTGGCGCGGGGTGAGGTCGGCGTAGTCGTCGGCCGTGGCGGCCTCGGCCTCCAGGACCGCGATCTGCCGCCGGGCCTCGGCCGCCCGCGCCCGCTGCACCTCCGCGTCGGCTTCGGCCTGCTGGGCGTCCAGGATCGCCTGCGCCTTCACCGCCTTCTGCCGCTCCTCCTCCATCTCGGCCTCCGCCGCCCGGGCGCGCTCGGCCTTCGCGTCGGCCTCGGCCTTCGCCGCCGCCAGCTCGTCCTCCTTGGCCCTGCGGGTGGCCTCCGCCGCGTTGCGCCGGGCCTCGGCGGCGCGCTCCGTCTCCAGCGCCTCCTCCTCCAGGTCCGCCGCCCGGCGCTCCGCCCGCTGGCGGCGGCGCTCCGCCTCCGCGTCGGCTGCGGCCTTGGCCGCCGCCAGCTCGTCCTCCTTGGCCTTGCGGAGGGCGGACGCGGTCTCCGCCTTCTGCCACGCCTCGGCCTCGATGTCGGCGGTCAGTTCCGCCACCCGGCGCACCCGCTCCGCCTCCACGCGGGCGCGCTCCGCCTCTGCCCGCGCTCGCTCCGTCGTCGCGTCCGCTTCGGCCGCGGCCGTTCCGGTCTCGGCTGTGACGCGGTGCCGTGCGGCCTCTACACGTCCGGCCGTCTCCAGCTTCTTGATCTCCAGTTCCGCCGCCCGCTCGGCGGCCTCCGCCTCGGCCAGCGCCTGGCGCTCCTCCTCGGCGCGGGCCCGCTCGGCCGCCTCGGCCTCCCACTGCGCCGGCAGCGCGAGCGCCTGCTCCACGGTGAAGCCCTTCGGGGCCATCGTCATGGGCAGGAGCTGCACGTCGGTCGCCTTGGACAGGTCGCCGCCCAGCTCCTGCTTGAGCCACACGCGGTAGCCCTCCAGGTCCTGCTCCCGCTTGACCATCTCGCCGTAGGAGCGGACGTTCGCCAGCCGCATCCGCCGGTACAGGCGCATGGTCGAGGACGGGGCCAGCGCCCAGCGGTGCAGCGGGATCCGCTCGGTGGCCGTGCCGTCCTCGATCTGCGCGGCGTGCAGGACGAGGTGGCGCAGGGCCTCCACGCCGACGACGAACAGAATCGGCATCAGGCCGTGCCACAGGGCCCGTACGGGGTCCTCTGCCAGGCTCACGCCGCTCTTGCCGCCGCTGGTGGAGTTGAGCACCACGGTGGCCAGCGTCATGGCGTGTGCGGCGAACCGCAGCAGCGGCTTGGGGATGCGGCGGTGCGTCAGGTACAGGTCCAGCGCGAGGAAAGCGAGGATCGCGCCGTCGATGCCGATCGGCACCCAGTACGACAGGGAGTGCGAGAAGCCCTTGGCCTCGGCGGCCTGGCGCAGCGTGTCGTACGAGGAGGCGAAGCCGACCCCGGCCACGACCAGCATGCCGAGCGCGATCACGGCGGCCAGGAGCCGGCCGGGCCACTTCCCCAGGCGGCCAGGCCCCCGGCCACCCCCGGCCGGCGTCGTCTCCCAGCCGTCCGAGGTGGCCTCCCCGGCCGGCGGAACGGCCCCGGCCGCACCGGTGGCGGCCCCGGCCGTGGACACCCCTCCCCGGCCCTCCCCGGGCCGCCTCGGGCCACCCAGTCCCCGCACGGCCGGAGCCGTCTCCGATGCTCCCGGAGCGGCCGGGGTGGCCGCCGGAATGGCCCCGGCCGCAGCCGGAGCGGCCCCGGCCGTGGACACCCCGCCCGGCCGACTGTGCTCTTCCGTCAGCGCCTTGTGCATCCCGGCAGTCTGCACCCCGGCCACCGGAGCCGGAGCACCGACCCGCGCATCCGGAGCGGCACGGCGCGTTCCCGGAGCCGTGCCCGGTGCGCCCGGAGCGTCTCGGGGGCGGTCGTGGGCGGGCGGGTCGTCGGGGGTGTGGGAGCGGGACTGCGGGTAGGTTGCGTGCTGCGTCACGGGAGCGTCTCCTCCGGTGTCGTGATCGGGACCGCTGTTGCTGCCGCGGTCTGGCCGGCCGGGCCGGGAGCGCCGAACTCCCGGCCCGGCCTCATCGGTCGAGCAGGTAGTAGGGGAAGGGCCGGTCCTCGATCCGGACGCCGAAGCTCTTGATCCAGTACCAGTGGAACGGGAACCGCGGGGCCCGCAGCGTGCGCAGCGCGACGGCGCGGTGGTGGCCGTCGGCGACATACACGTCGCCCCACCGGTCCGAGACCCCCAGGATGAGCGGGACGCGCAGGCCCTGACGGGGGATCGACTCCAGCAGTCCGGCCACGATCTGCGCGTCCTTGTCGCGGCGCTCGAACCTGCGGTGCGCGTCCTCCCACCACATGTACTCGGTCGGGCGGATCGCGTCGTCGCTGAGGAGCGTGGTCGGCAGCGTGCCCAGGTAGCGGCCCATCGTGGCGGTCACCTGCCGTTCTTCGTCGTCGAGGACGCCCGGCCCCACCACTTCGCGTGGTTGTGGTTGTGCGTGACGTAGGTGTCGCCGCCGCCACGGCGTGCGCCGGCCCCGGCCAGGAGGAGCAGGGCCAGCACCCACACCGCGCCGCTGGTGGTGACGGCGGCGAGCGGGGCCAGGAACTGGCCCAGCCCCCAGCCGACGCCGGCCGCCGCCGCGCCGGTGCCCACGCCTCCGGCGAGGACGAGCTGCGCGCGGGAGTCGATGAGCGGCTGCGGGGACAGGTCCCGGGGCGGCGTGGCGGGCACGGCCGCCAGGAGGGCGTCGGCCTGCGAGCGCAAGACGGGCACCATGCGGCCGTAGGCGTCCGGCACATACACCACCGGCTCGGGGCTGCGGCGCTCGCCGTACAGCTCCACCGGGCCGCTCAGCGGCGCCTGGAGGGGCGCCTCGTACGGCTCGGGAAGGGGCGCGGCCGGGCTGTAAGGGCGGGGGTCGAGGGGGTGGGACACGGCACGTGCTCCTCACATTGCGTAACTGTCAGGCGGGTGTCAGGGAGGGTCGTTTCTGACAGTCAGAGGCCGTTGTCAGGGCTGTCACGTGCACTGTTCCGTGACTTCTCTATAGGCCCCCGGCGGGCCTGACTGTCGAACGTCAGGCCCGACCGTGACTGTCAGGCCGTCACATACGGTGACGGCTAGGCGGGCTGGAGAGGGGAGTGGAGGATCGTGTACTCGCCGTGCCCGTCCCGGCGGATGACGCCCGTCTCGACGAGCCGCTTCAGCTCGCCCTGGAGCCACGGGCGCTTGCGGCCGGCGGCCACGGTCGCGGGGATCAAGTCGGCGGGCTCGAACTCCAGGCGGCCCTGCTGCACCCAGCCGTCCAGCTCCACGCAGAGGATGTGCCGGGCCTCCTCGGTCGACGGGCGGTCCTGCTCCCCGAACGCCATCTCCGAGTCGGGGTCGGCGTCCGGCACGTCGTCCTCCAGGCGGAGGTGGGCGTAGTCGGCGTCCGGCTCGGGGTCGCCGGGGATGGCGCCGAGGATCTCGGCGCGGGCCTCCTGGAACTCCACGGCGGCGGCCTCCTCGTACTCGGTCATGTCGGCGTCGTCCTCCAGGACGTAGGCGGAGCGGTCAGTGACGGCACCCGGAACCGGGGACAGGGCAGCCGGAGCGGACACGGCCGGGGCCGGAGCCCCGGCGACGTAGACGCCGTGTCCGGCGGAGGCCAGCAGCGCGAGCGCCTGCCGCGCCGGCTCCTCGATACCGGGCGTCGTGCGGTTGGTGCCGTGGTGCGAGCGCTGCGCGTAGGCCTGGCCCAGCGCGGCGGCGGTCGCCTCATCCAGCGGATCCCGAACCAGGGCGCCGGCCGTCACAAGGGCGGTCAGCGTCTCGCGGTGGGTCAGGCAGGAGCGCACCTCCGTGGTCCACCGCTCCTGCGGGATGCCCATGCCGGTGGAGAAGGCGTAGCCGGGCCGGTCGGAGCCCCACGAGGGGATCGCGCCGGAGCCGGTGACGGAGTCCGGGAGGCAGAACGAGGCGTCGCCCGGGTCGTCCACGCCGAAGCACGCGGTTGCCTGAAGGTTGGCGCGTACGTCGGTGGAGACATTGGTCCAGGTGGCGCGCTGGAGGCTGATCACCAGCCAGATCCCGACCGACCGCGCGGCGCGGGCGATCTTCTCCAGCTCCTCGAAGTCGGCGAGGTCGGCGGCCTCCTCCAACCAGACCACGACCGCGTTCAGCGACGAGGCGGGCGTCCACTGGTCCAGGCCCTCGTCGGCGAGGACGTCGCCGCGCGCCTTGATGGCGGCGGGCAGCGACCGGATCAGCCGCTTGGCCTCCTTGGGGTCGGTGACGAACCAGTCCAGCCCGTCCTTGATGTGTCCGACCGTCTGGCGGCCCTTGGCCACGTCGACCAGGAAGACTGACAGCTTCCGGCGGCACATCAGGTGGGCGAGGACGGTGCGGCAGAACTCCGACTTGCCCGCGCCGGTCACGCCCATCACCAGCAGGTGCTGGAGGATCGCGGCGGCGAACGGGTTGATCGCCCACACCTCGCCGTCGGCGTACAGGCCGACCGGGATCAGCTCGGTGGGCAGCAGGCCCAGCAGCGCGGGCGGGGCGAACGGCACGCCGTCCTTGAGCAGGTCGGCCACCCGCAGCGAGATCGTGCCGCGTGCCGCGTTCTCCGGGTCCGGGGTGACCACCACGCCGGACGGCGGCACTTGGAGGGCCGCCGCCACCTTCTCCGTGGTGGCCTGGATCGCGGGCACGGAGCCGCCGGCTTCGACCTGCACGGCGGCCTTGACCGTGCCCTTGCCGGTGCCCTTGGCGTCCTTGACCTTGACCTTCTCCCAGCCGATCGCCTCGGCGAGCGCGGCCAGGCCGCCGCCGTTCGTCTCCTCGACGTCGCCGGAGGCGCCGTTGCGCAGCAGCTGGCGCACGTTCCAGGACGCGGCCATCAGGCCGCCGCCGATCAGCCAGGCGTCCAGCACCGGCGACCCGAAGGGGCCGGCGGCCGTGGCGCAGGTCAGCCAGCCCATCCCGGCCGCCACCGAGGCGGTGGCCTGCGCCCGCCGGAACTTGCCGAACTTGGTGGTGGCCGGGGTGGTCTTCCACGCGACCGCCGACAGGCCGGCCCCGCCGACCGCCAGCGCGGCCGACGCCAGCCCCGCCGACAGCGGCTCGCCGCCCCACATGGTGTTGGTCGCCCACCCGGCCAGCGGCGGCAGGGTCGCGGTCGCCGCCCACGGCGAGACGTAGGGCAGCGCCTTGCCCGCCAGGTGGCCGACGATGTGCCCGAGGAACCCGCCCCGGCCCACCGGCACGATCTCCGTGCTGTTCACCGCAGCGGCGGCGGCGACGGTCTTCTTGCGCAGTGCCATCGGTCAGCCCTCCCCGATCGTGAACGTCGGACGGGTCTGCTTGCCGTTGCGGCGCTGCTTGGCCTCCTGCTCCGGCTTGACGAAGTGCCGGTCAAACGCCCACGCCATCTTCAGCGCGCCGACCCCGAGCGCCTTCGCCGCCTCCGCGCTGACCTTCAGGTGTGCGGAGACCAGGCGGGCCTTGACCCGGGACGCGGCGCCGAACGTGAACCACTGGCCCTTGTACTGGGACAGGACGCCGTTGATCTCCTCGGCGCGCATGCCGAGGATCAGGTGCAGCTCCCGCCCGAGGTGGTTGATGGTCTTGGCCAGCGCCAGGATGTCCTTGTCCGAGCGGATCTCGATCCGCTCCACCATGTAGATCAGCCGGTCGCCCTGGTGGCGGTCACTACCGCCGCCGGCGGCCGCACCAGCCGCGCCACCGCCGCCGTTGCCGCCACCGCCGCCGTTCCCACGGCCGTTGACGTTGACGTTCACCGGCGGCACGAACGACGAGCCGAGCCCGCCGACGAACCCGCCGGCCGCCGCGCCCGCCGCACCGGCCGCGCGGGCGGCACGGCCCGACCCGTTCGGCTGGCGGGGCGGCTGCGTGAGGCGGGGCGGCGCGGTCGGGCGCGGCGGCGCGAACGCCGGGTCGTCCTGCCAGTTGTACGGAGTGCTGCTCACTGGTCGTCCTCCACGATCGTCGCGCCGCCGAACCACAGCGGCTGGCGGACCTGCACCAGGTCCAGGTCAGGGTCATCGGGGTCGCAGGCCGCCTCGGCCCGCTCGATCAGCTCGTGCGCCGCCAGAAACCGGGCGGTGGCGACGGCGGCGTACAGGTCGGTCGGCCCTAAGCGGGTCCGGGTGGCGAGGCGCAACGCCAGCCGCGCGATCTGCGCGCCGCGCTCGAGCGCGGCGGCCGCACGGTCCAGCAGCGAGATACGGGTCTGGCCGTACATCAGCCCACCTCGCCGTCGGCGTCGTCGGTGGCGGGCAGGGCGGCGGCGATGGCGGCCCAGGAGCGGGCGGTTTCTGCCCACGTGGCGCCGGCCGCCGCGTACCGCGCCACCTTCGGGTGGTGGTCGAAGCTGTGGGCATAGCGCTCGGCCTCGATGGCCAGCTTCTTCGCCTGGGCCGCGGCCTCCACGGCCTCCTGGAGGATCTGTTCGCGAGTGACGCGGGATGCGGTGTTGTCGGCCATGCGTGTGCCCTTCGGGGTTGGGGGGCCCGGTCGGTGGCCGGGCCCCGGGGCCGGGCTGTCCGGTCCCTGCGCCACCGCCAGCCCGAGTCGGGGCTGGTGATGACGCAGGGCCGTCAGCCCTGGCACTCGCACTCGCATCCGCGGCCGGCGCACCGTCCGCAGTCCTGGCACGAGTCGCAGACCTTGCAGTGCCGGCAGCCGCGCAGCACCCGCGGCCAGCAGTTGCACATGCTGGGCTGCCACGGGTCGGCGGGGCCGAACAGTCCCATCTGGCCGGCCGTCGGGTCAGTGATCGTGGTCGGGACCGGACGCGGCTTCACACGGCGCGGGCTCACCGGTCGCCCTCCTCGGTCTCTTTCGGGGTCAGCACCCACGCCACGGCGAGCACGCCCAGGGCAAGGACGGCGAACAGGTTCAGCAGCTGCCGTTCGCCGACCAGCAGCGCCCAGAACTCGGCACCGATCAGCGCCAGGCACACCAGTCGTCCGGTCCGCCAGATCACCGGGCACCTCCCGCCCTCACCAGGCGGTCCGAGTCGGTCCACACCGAGCCGACCGCGAACGGCTGGCCGTCCGCACGCAGCACGTCCTTCACGATCACCGCGAACCGCGCCGCACGGCGCTTGAGCAGCCGCGCCGCCTCGGCCGGGTCCGTGACCAGGGCCAGCACCTCGAACGCCCCGTCGCTGTTGGTGTAGATCGCGCCCGGCTGGCGCGGCCCGATCTGCGCCTGCATCTCGTCGCCCGTCATCGGGCATCCCCAGCCTGCTGCGCCTGCTGCTGGGCCCGAAGGGCGGCGGCCTGCTGGCGAGCGGCCTCGGCAGCCGCAGCGGCCTGCTGGGCCTGCTGGATGTGGTAGTTGGCGGCGGGCTCGGACGCGGGAATGCTGCTGCTCATGCCGCCGCTCCGATCCACGACGCCAGCCGCGCCACCGCGGAGGAGTCGTCCTCGTAGTCGGTCAGCAGCTCGCGCCGCACCCGCGCCGACGCGTAGTGCCGCGCCACCCGGCGCCGCGCCTTCTGGGCCAGCAGCCCCGCCGGCCGCGCCACCTCGTTGCCACGCAGCAGGTACTGCCACGCCTCCACCCACACGTCCTGCGCGAGGTCCTCGACCAGGTCGACGTCCCCGAGGCGCACCGTCCGGGCGACGACGCCCTCGACCATCGGCGCGTACTCCGCGAACCAGCCCGCCAGCAGCTCCCGCGCCACGACGTCCTCCGGACGCGACGCGCCACCCACCACCCGGTACGGGTGCGGACCACGCGGACGCTGCGGCAGCGGCTCCTTCGTCTTGCCATGCTCATCAGCGCGGGGGGCCACCTGCGCTAACGGCCTCTGATCTGCCACGATCGACACGTTGGATCTCCCTCTCATCCAGGGGGTTCCGACAGCGGCCTCGGTGTTGGAGCACCGGGGCCGCGTCACGTTGACGGACCGCTGAAGGTACGACGCGATCCATCGCTAGGTACTCGGTGTACCTAGCGACGAGAACGAAGGTACATATAGACACCGCAAGCGTCAATCGTTGTACCTTGGCGCGTCATTGATGTACCTTCAGGGGAGTACCGCCTACAGGACGAACCAGGAGTAGCCGTGCCATACAGGTCAGCGGGGATGGGGTACGCCGACGTGGCGAACCATTTCCGCGCACGCATCAAGAGCGGGGAGCTCGCCCCTGGCGACGCTCTCCCCTCCGTAGCCGAGATCAGGAACCAGTTCGACGTGGCGGCGAAGACCGTGAGCCGTGCGCTGGGAGTCTTGAAGAGCGAGGGCCTGGTCACCTCGCGAGGTTCACTGGGGACCGTGGTGGCCAAGTCCCCGCTCGTCATCACGGGGACAGACAGGCTGGACCGGATGTCCCGGAACGGTCGCCGGTACGCACCCGGAGAGACCTCCTCCGGCCACCGTGTCATGAGGCGGTCGGTCCATGACGCCGATGTATGCAAGGCGCTCGACCTTGAGCCCGGCGACGAGGCCGTCATCCGCATCCGGGTTTTCCGGCAGGACGGCCGGCCCACCTCGATCGGAGTCTCCGTCTACCCGCCCCACACCGTGAACGCGGTGCCCGAGCTGGCGGAGGACGAACGTATGATCCGGCAGTTCGACGCGCTGTACACCGAGCGGACCGGCCGCGAAGTGACAAAGGGGCAGCGCGCTGGACACGTCCGCCACGCGTCACAGGACGAATTGGATGCGCTTGAGATTGACGCGCCCCCTCATGCTGCCGTGCCCGTAATGGTGGTCACGGTCACCTTCCACGACGACGAAAACGCTCTCGGGTATTGGGAAGACGTTTATGCTCCGGGCTCGCGCGTTCCAATGTCCGAGTAGAGAATTCCCCCGGCTTTCTTCTACTGCACGGGATGAAGTTCTCCTCACTCCGTTGCACTGGCGTTCTCTGAAAGGCCAGCGGGCAAGCGCTACGAGTCGAAGCGGAGCCTTAAAAGAGGGTTTTGCGCAGGCATCTGGTCACAACATTCTCGGAGTGGTGATCCGTCCGGACCACGCCTTTACCAGAAGCCCCCCCCTAGAGCTCCGCGCCGTAAACCGAGCACTCGCCATCAACGCAGTACGGCAGCATGGCAACGCAAAGGCCCCGCCGAGGCGGGGCCTGTACGTCCGTCGACCGGTTGCCGCCGGGAGCGACGGTGAAGCACACGAGATCGAGTGGAGGTGCGCTCCCCTTGAGCGTACGAGATGACCGAGCCAGCAGGCCACAGCGCACGTGGATCAGGACGGGTGACCCTCGGCACTGGCGGGTGATCGTCCAGGAGCACCCGTTGTTCGGTGACGAGCGGGTGTCGCTGACAGCGCGCGGGGTGTTCGCGCGGATCACGACTGTGCCAGTGGGCGAGACGTTCACCGCGGCGACTCTGGCGGCCGGCACCGACGAGGTGGCGACGGCTCAAGCTGGGCTGGACGAGCTGGAGGCACACGGCTACCTGGCGGAGGTGGCCCGATGAGGAAGCGCGTAAGCAGGCCGCCTCGATTCGTCGCACTGGACAACGGAGCGGTGGACACGCTGCGGTCGATGACCGCGAAGGGTCTGCTGGCCACACTGATCCGGGCCAAGGACGGTGATGACGTCACCGTGGAAGCCCTGTGCAAGACCCACGATGAGGGCCGCGAGACGCTCACGAAGGCGATGCGGACTCTGGTGGAGGGCGCGTTCGTCGTGAAGTTCAAGATCCAGCGCGAGAAGTCCGAGGACGTGGAGTTGGAGGACGGCAGGACGGAGACCAAGCGCGGTGGCTCCTGGTACACGACGTTCACCGTCGACTCCATCCCGTTCACCCAGGACGACGTGGCCGCGATGCTGGAGGACACCTACAGCGCAGGCAATGTGAAGGCCGTCCGGGTCGAGCCCGCGCACCTGGACCCGCGCAAGGCGTCTTCACGACCGACCGCGGGAAAGCCGTCGGTCGGTGCGAACAGTGCCGATACCAAAAAACCGCAGGTGGGACCGACCAACGGGAAACCGACCGTCGGTCGACCGACCGTCGGTCGCTCGGCGGCTAAAAAGATCAAGACTGGTGAGGAAGAAGACTCTCTCTCTGGCGCGCGTGACTTGCGTGACCGTCCGGGAGAGAGAGAAGCGGCTTCGCTGGAGGGAGCGGTGCCTGAGCCTCGGGGTGAGCAGCCGGAGCCGGGGGACCGTCCGGGGGACCGGATCGCACGGCGGTGGGCTGCGGAGCGGCAGGCGCGGGGTGTGTTCACGTCGCCGGACCGGGTGGGTGCGTTGGCACGGGAAGCGGACGCACTGCTGGCGGAAGGCCAGTCGGTGGAGCGCCTGGAGCGTGAGGTGTCGGTGATGGCGGACCACCCGACATGGGTGTCGTTGGTGCGGCACATGGAGTCGGTCCGGCCTGTCATGGCGGCAGCCGGCGGTCGTGGGGTGCGGCCGCGCGGTCCTGGTGAGGGACTGTCGGCGGCGGCGCGGGCGATTTTGGCGCAGGGGTCGGGCCTGTGATCGGCGTGGACGAGCAGCGTGAGGCGGAGCTGCGGGAGGCCGCCGAGGCGGTGCTGGGCACGCTGTTGCACGCGGAGGCCAAGGACCTGGCGCCGGATCTGATCAGCGCGCTGACGCCGGAGCAGTTCCCCGA
>NZ_JAPSKN010000150.1:8946-13466 GCF_031181705.1 Streptomyces sp. | reverse complement strand
CCCTCCTTGCCCGCCTTGTCCCCCTGATCCTTCCCACCCCGACTTCGTCGAAGTGGCGGGGCCCTGAGGGGCGTATCGGCCGCGTGGCTGTCGGGGCGGTCGGCGGTCGGGGCGCACATCCGCGTCGGCGCCCGCTGGCCGCTGCACGCCACCGGCGTCAAACTCGCCCTGCTGGCCCACGGCGGCCCGGATCTCCAGGACGAGTACTGCGCGGGGGAACTCGCCGCCTTCACCCCGTACTCGATCACCGGCCCGGCGCGGCTGCGGCGGGTGCTGGCCGAGGTGCGGAGGTCCGGGGTCGCCGTGAGCGACCGTCAGGGCACCTGGGACGCACCGGTGCGCGGCGCCGACGGTGCGGTCACCGCCGCCGTGTCCGTCGTCGTGCCGTACGCCGACGCCCGGGTCCCGGTGCCGGCCCCGGCGGTGCGGCTGGCGGCGCGGGGCATCTCACGTGCGCCGGGGTGGCAGCCCCGACGCCTGACGGCCCGGGGTCATCGCCCAGCGGATGGTCCGGGTCAGTGCCTGCCCGGTGGGGCGGACGGCGAGGGTCTCGACGACCGGCACCCGGGGCAGCCACAGCATGCCGCGCGCCCAGGGCGGCAGCAGCGTGACGGCGTTGGCCACCAGGCCCCCGTAGAAGGGCCGCACCGCCAGGGGCAGGGGCGGCTGGAAGAGCAGGAAGCGGGCGGCCGCCCGGGCCTCGGGCGTGGCCCGCAGTTCGGGCCGGTAGGCGGTCAGCCGCTCGGACAGCTCGCGGCGGTCGCGCGGCGGGTCCTCGGCGCCCAGGGCCTCGGCGACACGGGCGGTGTCGGCGACGTAGGCGTCGTAGCCGGCGGCGTCCAGGGGCCGGGCCCCGTAGCGTTCGTGGGCGCGCAGGAAGCTGTCCGTCTCGGCGGCGTGCACCCAGGCGAGCAGGTGCGGGTCGGCCGCGTGGTACGGCTCGCCCCGCGCGGTCGTGCCCCGGATCCGCTGGTGGATGCCGCGGACCTGGTCGACGGCCCGCCGGGCGTCCTCGTCGGTGCCGTAGGTGGTCACGGCCAGGAAGGTGCTGGTGCGCTGCAGGCGGCCCCACGGGTCGCCGCGGTAGCCGGAGTGCCCGGCGACCGCCGCCATCGCGAGCGGATGAAGGGACTGCAGCAGCAGCGCGGTCAGCCCGCCGATGAACATCGAGGCGTCACCGTGCACCGTGCGGATCGGCCGGTCGGGCCCGAACCAGCGCGGTCCGGGCGTGTGGTGGATACGGGCACGGGCCTGCGGCCCGCCGGGTCCCGCGACACGGCGGAACAGGGCCTGGCCCAGGTGTTCTCGGACTCCGGTCAGCACGGTCGGCCTCCCTTCCCCTGCCGACCAGTGTCCGTCATGTCCGCGGCTGACGGGCCCGGCGGGCCCGGGCGGTCAGGACCGGGGCTTGGCCGCCGCCCGGTCGGCCCGGCCGCCCGCGCCGAGCAGCCCGGTGCGGCGGAGGGAGCCGGCGGCCTCCAGGCGGGGCAGTTCGCGGCGTGCCACCCGCAGTACCACGGGCGGCACGGCCGAGCGCACCGGCTGCGTCAGCCGGAGCCAGGCGGGCGCGTACACCGCCGTGCGGCGGCGCTCCAGGCATCCGGCCAGGCGGGCGGCGACCACGTCCACGGGGTACACGCGCCGGGCCGGCGGGGGCATGTGGGCGCGCAGTTCCCGCATGACGTCGTAACGGTCCGCGTCGCGGATCATGTCGGTGTCCGTCCAGTTGATGTAGGCGATGCCGACGCCGACGCCTCGGTGCGCCACCTCCGCCCGCAGTGCGTGCGCGAAGGCCTCCACACCCGCCTTGGAGGCGCAGTAGGCGCTCATCAGCGGGGCGGCGGCGATGGACGCCAGCGACGCGACCTGGAGGAAGTAGCCCGCGGTGTCGAGGAGGTCCGGCAGGAACGCCCGGGCCGTGTGGGCGCTGCCGGTGAGGTTGACGTCGATCACCCGCCGCCAGACGTCCGGATCGGAGTCCAGGAACGCGCCGCCCTCGGCGACGCCGGCGTTCGCCACCACCGCCGAGGGGCGGCCGAGCCCGTCGCGCACGGTGCGGGCCGCCGTCTGGAGGGCGGGGAGGTCGGTGACGTCGACCTCCACGGCCAGCGCCGGGCCCGGCAGGGAGGCGGCCAGCGCCTCCAGGGCGGCCTTCTCGTGCCCGAGCAGCGCCACCCGGGCGCCGCGCCGCGCTGTCTCGCGGGCCAGCGCGGCGCCGACACCGCGGGCGGCTCCGGTGATGACGACCATGCGGTCGGCGAGTGGACTGCTGTGCATGACTGCCCTGCCTTCCCGGCTGCCGGGGCTGGAGGCTCAGCGCCTGGTTCCGGCGCGGTCGCGGCCGGCCAGGGCCCGTTGCGCCCGGGCCAGGCCGGGCGGCAGGTTGCGGCGCAGCGCGGCCCGGGCGGCGTTGGCCCCGGGCGCGCCGTGCACCCCGCCTCCCGGGTGGGCTCCCGAGGAGGCGAGGAACAGACCGGGCACCGGCGTCTCCGGACGGCCGGTGCCCGGCAGGGGGCGGAAGAAGAGCTGCTGGTGCATCGCGGTCGTCCCGCCGTTGATGGCACCGCCCGGCAGATTGGCGTCCATGGCCTGAAGCGTCGGGGGCGCCAGGATGCGGCGGGCCCGGATCCGGTCGCGGAAACCGGGCGCGAACCGCTCCACCTGGCGTTCGACCCGGTCGGCGAAGAGCTCCTGGTCCCTGGCGGACCAGTCGCCGGTGATGCCCTGGTCACCCGCGTCGGCCCGGATCTCGTGCGGGATGTGGGTGTAGGCCCAGGCCGATTCGGTGCCCTGCGGGGAGCGGGTGGCGTCGGAGGTGGTCATCTGGCCGAAGATGACGAACGGGCGGTCGGGGACCTGCCGCATGGCGATCTGGGCGGTGAAGCGGGTGAGCTCGTCCACGCCGTCGGCGAGGTGCACGGTCCCGGCACGGGACGCCTGCTCGGCCTTCCAGGGCACCGGTCCGTCCAGCGCCCAGTCGACCTTGAAGGTGGCGAAGTCCCACTGGAAGCGCCGCAGGTCCGCCAGGAGCTGCGCGGGCAGGTGCTCGGGCTCGACGAGCTCGCCGTACAGGGCGGGCACCGACACGTCCGCGAGCACCGCCCGGCGTGCGCGCACCGCGTCACCGGCCGCCGTGCGCACCCCGAGGGCGCGCCCGCCACGGATGACGATCCGCTCGACGCGCTGCCCGCAGCGCACCCGGCCGCCCCTGCTCTCCAGGCGGCGCACCAGGGCCGCGGTCAGCGCGCCGGAGCCGCCCTCCGGGACGGGGAAGCCGTAGGTCTGCCCCAGCATGGCCATCAGCCAGCCGAAGCCGCCGCTGCCCGCGGACTCGGGAGCGAGGTCGGCGTGCAGGGCGTTGCCGGCCAGCAGCAGCCGGCCGCCCTCGCCGCGGAACTCCTCCTCCCCCAGGCGGCGCACCGGCAGCACCAGGGACCGGGCCATGCGCAGGCCGCCCGCCGCGCGCAGCCGCAGCGCGAGCCGGGCTGTCGCGCGCACCGGCGGGAACGGGGTGAACAGCGCGTCCAGGAGGTCGGGGCGCAGGCCCTGCCACACGTCGTGCAGCCGCCGCCAGGCGTCACCGTCGGCCGGGTCGAACGCGTCGAGGGAGGCGGCCGTCGCGTCGACGTCGCGACCCAGGACGGCGCAGCTGCCGTCGGTGAGCGGGTGCGCCACCACGCTGGGCGCGTGGCTCCAGCGCAGTCCGTGGTCGTGCAGGCGCAGGCTGTCCAGGACCGGGGAGGCCGCGGCGAGGGGGTAGAAGGAGCTGAACAGGTCACTGACGAACGCGGGGTCGACGCCCCGGTCGTGGCGCACCGCGCCGCCCGGTTCGGGCTGCTCCTCCAGCACCTGCACACTCCACCCGGCGTCCGCCAGGAGATTCGCGGCCACCAGGCCGTTGGGTCCCGCGCCGATCACCACGGCGTCAGGCATGCCGGCCCCCGTCCGCGTGGGAGCCCACGGTCACCTGGCCCAGGGCGCGACCGCCGCGCTCGGCTCCCACCCCTGCCTGGTCCTCGCACAGGCGGGCCAGCCGGGCCAGCATGGCGCGGTGGCGCAGCTGGATGAGCGCCTCGAAGCCGACGTTGTGCAGCCGGCCGCCCGCGCCGCGCAGGGGATGTTCGTCCACGATGACCAGGCAGTCCTCGCCCCAGGGCCGCAGCTCGATGGCGATGCGCGCGGTGCCGAGCGCACCGGCGTGGGCCTCCAGCTCCAGTCTGCTGCCCTCCTCGCAGTGGCGGACGGTCGTCTCGTTGTCCAGCCGCACCGGGCCGAGCCGGACCCGGTAACGGATCGCGGCGTCCTTGTGCGGCCAGTGCCCGCGTACCGGGTGGGACCCGGAGGTCCCCACCACCCACTCCCCGTAGCGGTTGCCGTCGGCGAGGACGTCCCACACGGCACTCGGCGGGACTCGGATCAGGTGATGGCGTACGGCCACGGATGCCTCCTGCTGCCTCGACCGGGTAGTGCGTCCCGAGTGCCCCGCCGGGCCCGTTTCAACAACGCGGAGGGGCAACCGC
>NZ_JAPSKN010000150.1:0-8846 GCF_031181705.1 Streptomyces sp. | reverse complement strand
ACTGACTCGCGGTCTTCTTCGTTCAGACTCTGCAGCCAGCGTCCGCCCGCGCACTTTTCTTGGTTCATCCCTTGACGACACGTTCCGCGGTGGAGCACATTGACGGCACTTTGAGAGCGCTCTCACCCCTTTCCCGAGAGGCCCCCACATGAGCGAAACCTCAAGCGCCCCCCGCAGATCCCGCCCCTTCCGCAGGGCGTTCGTCGCCGTCGTCGGCACGCTCGGCCTCGCGGTGGCCGCCGCCGCGGTCGCCACCCCCTCGGCCAACGCCTCGGCCCCGCCGCCCCCCTCGGGCTGGACGCAGGTGTTCCTCGACGACTTCACCGGCCCGGCCGGCAGCGGCGTCAACACCTCCCACTGGCAGTACGCCACCGGCAAGGGCTACCCGGGCGGCCCCGCCAACTGGGGCACCGGCGAGATCGAGACGATGACGAGCAGCACGGACAACGTCTCGCTCGACGGCAACGGCAACCTGCGCATCACGCCCCGCCGGGACGCCGCCGGCAACTGGACCTCCGGCCGCATCGAGACCAACCGCACCGACTTCCAGCCCCCGGCCGGCGGCAAGCTCCGCGTCGAGTCGCGCATCCAGGTGCCGAACGTCACCGGGGCCGCCGCCAAGGGCTACTGGCCGGCGTTCTGGATGCTGGGCGCGCCCTACCGCGGCAACTACTGGAACTGGCCGGCGGTCGGCGAGCTGGACATCATGGAGAACACCCAGGGCATGAACACGGTGTTCGCGACGATGCACTGCGGCACCTCGCCGGGCGGGCCCTGCAACGAGACCAGCGGCATCGGCTCCTCGACCACCTGTCAGGGCACCACCTGCCAGGCGGGCTTCCACACGTACCGGATGGAGTGGGACCGCTCGACGAGCGTCGAGGAGATCCGCTTCTACCTCGACGGCGTCAACTTCCACACCGTGCGGGCCAACCAGGTCGACGCCACGACCTGGCGGAACGCCACCGACCACGGCTTCTTCATCATCCTCAACGTGGCGATGGGCGGCGGCTTCCCCGACGCGTTCGGCGGCGGCCCGGACGCCGGGACACAGCCCGGCCACGCGATGGTCGTCGACTACGTGCAGGTGCTGTCCTCGGGCGGCGGCACCACTCCCCCGCCCACCGGCAACCGGGACGCCTACGGCACCATCCAGGCCGAGTCGTTCGACGCCCAGTCCGGCGCCATGACCGAGACGACCACCGACTCCGGCGGCGGCCAGAACGTCGGCGCACTGGCCAATGGTGACTGGCTGCAGTTCAAGGGCGTGAACTTCGGCTCCACCGCGGCCCGGCAGTTCAGCGCCCGGGTCGCGAGCGGCGCCGCGAACGGCGTCAGCGGGCTGGTCGAGGTACGGCTGGACAGCCGGAGCAACGCGCCCATCGGGAGTTTCGCGGTGGGCAACACCGGCGGCTGGCAGTCGTGGCGGACCATACCCGCCAACATCGGTTCCGTGACGGGCACCCACGACGTGTACCTGACCTTCACCAGCGGGCAGCCGGCGGACTTCGTGAACGTCAACTGGTTCACGTTCGGGCGCTGACCCGGCCCGGTACAGGGGGCTCCACGCACGCGTGGAGCCCCTTTTCGCTGCCCTCGGCGCGGTGGGTCTCCCGCCGCCCTCAGCGCAGCTCGGCGCGGAACGCCGCCGGGGTCCGGTCCGTGTGCTGGTGGAAGAACTTGGAGAAGTTCGCGGCGTCCGGGAAGCCGACCGCAGCGCCCACCCGGCCGATCGGCAGGTCGGTGTGGGCGAGGAGGCGTTTGGCCTCCAGGACGACGCGTCTGTCGATGAAGGACTTGGGGGTCTCGCCGGTGGCGGCCCGGACCGCGCGGACCAGGGTGCGGCGGGAGTAACCGAGCGCGTCGGCGTAGGCACTGACGCTGTGATTGGTGGCGAAGTCCCGCTCCACGGCGTCCCGGAACAACGTGAACGTGGAGTCGGACTGCCGGCGCACCGCCTCCGCCGAACTCGTGGCCAGATGCGCGAGGCGCAGCAGGAACGCCGTCAGGGTGTGGCGCAGGACGGCGGTGTGCAGGCTCGGCGGCAGCGTGGCCGTGTCCTCGTACTCGCGCCGCAACTGGCCGAGCGCGGCGCGCAGTCCGGCGAGCCGGGCCGCGTCGGGGCGCAGCAGGGGCGGCAGGTCGTAGCGGTACAGGCCGGTGGCCTCCACGGTCGAGCGGGGCAGGAAGCCCGGTTGCATGGTGAGCACTGTTCCGCGGTACTCGCTGGTGGGCGAGAAGCGGTGGACCTGCCCCGGGCGGATCCACAGCAGGTCCCCGGCACCGGCCTCGTACTCGGTGAAGTCGACCATGTGCCGGACCGGGCCCTTGCCGCCCTCGCCGAACAGCATCACGACGTGGAAGTCGATGCGGTGCACGCGCTCCAGCGGCGCTTCGGCACGCCAGGGGCGGCCGGTGCCCATGGGGCCGACCTGCATGCCGACGCCGCCGACGCTCAGCTCGACCGGGAAGGGGAACGTTCTGATCCCGTCGCCGCCTTGGCCGCTTCTGTCCGCCATGTCCGCCTCGTACCGCCCCGTTGCCGTATCGCGCCGCCCGTGGGTGTCCCACTTTCACCACAGGCTGGCACACGGCGACCTTCCACCCAAAAAGTCAGACTTTTAGTTTTGAACACGTCAGAGCAGCCCCTCCGCTCCAATCGAGGACTTCTTGAAGATGAGCACGCAGACAGCGGACAGCTTCGAATGGACCGATCTCGACCGGCGTGCCGTCGACACCGCCCGCCTGCTGGCGGCCGATGCCGTCCAGCGGGTCGGCAACGGGCATCCCGGCACCGCGATGAGCCTGGCGCCGGCCGCCTACACCCTCTTCCAGAAGGTGATGCGGCACGACCCCGCCGACCCGGAATGGACGGGCCGTGACCGCTTCGTCCTCTCCCCCGGCCACACCTCGCTGACCCTCTACACCCAGCTGTACCTGGCGGGCTACGAGCTGGAGCTGGACGACCTGAAGGCGTTCCGCACGCACGGCTCCAAGACGCCCGGCCACCCCGAGTACGGCCACACCGCCGGTGTGGAGACCACCACCGGCCCGCTGGGCCAGGGCGTCGCCAACGCGGTGGGCATGGCGATGGCCGCCCGCTACGAGCGCGGCCTGTTCGACCCGGACGCCCCCGAGGGCGAGTCGCCGTTCGACCACACGATCTGGGCGATCGTCTCCGACGGCGACCTCCAGGAGGGCGTCTCCGCCGAGGCCTCCTCCCTCGCCGGGCACCAAAGGCTCGGCAACCTGGTCTTCCTCTACGACGACAACCACATCTCCATCGAGGGCGACACCGCCACCGCGTTCTCCGAGGACGTGCTGAAGCGGTACGAGGCCTACGGCTGGCACGTGCAGCGCATCGCCCCGCAGGAGGACGGCGACGTCGACGTGCGCGCGCTGTACGCGGCACTGCGCGCGGCGCGGGCCGAGACCGGGCGGCCCTCGATCATCGCGATGCGCACGATCATCGCCTGGCCCGCGCCGAACGCGCGGAACACCGAGGCCTCCCACGGCTCGGCCCTCGGCGAGGAGGAGGTCGCCGCCACCAAGCGCGTCCTGGGCTTCGACCCGGAGCGGACCTTCGAGGTCGCCGACGAGGTGCTGGCCCACACCCGCGCGGCCCTGGACCGGGGCGCCGAGGCGCACGCCGCCTGGGACAAGCGGATCGCCGCCTGGCGCGGCGAGAACCCCGAGCGGGCCGCGACCTTCGACCGCGTCAGCAAGGGCGAGCTGCCCGAGGGCTGGGAGGACGCCCTGCCGGTGTTCGAACCGGGCAAGGCGGTCGCCACCCGTGCCGCCTCCGGCAAGGTGCTCCAGGCGCTCGGCCCGGTCGTTCCCGAGCTGTGGGGCGGCTCCGCCGACCTGGCCGGTTCGAACAACACGACCATCGACAAGACGTCGTCGTTCCTGCCGCGCGGCAACCCGCTGCCGGAGGCCGAACCCTACGGCCGGACCGTGCACTTCGGCATCCGCGAGTTCTCCATGGCCGCGGAGATGAACGGCATCGCCCTGCACGGCAACACCCGGATCTACGGCGGCACGTTCCTGGTGTTCTCCGACTACATGCGCAACGCCGTGCGCATGTCGGCGCTGATGCAGCTGCCGGTGACGTACGTGTGGACGCACGACTCGATCGGTCTCGGCGAGGACGGCCCGACCCACCAGCCGGTGGAACACCTGGCCGCGCTGCGGGCCATCCCCGGGCTGAACGTCGTACGGCCCGCCGACGCCAACGAGACCGCGGTCGTCTGGGCGGAGATCCTGCGGCGGCACACCACCGACCCCGCCCCGCACGGTCTCGCGCTCACCCGCCAGGGCGTGCCCACCTACGAGCCGAACCCGGACGCGGCGCGCGGCGGGTACGTCCTCGCCGACTCCTCCACCGAGGTGCCGGACGTGATCGTCGTCGCCACCGGGTCCGAGGTGCAGCTCGCCGTCGCCGCGCGCGAGGCGCTCCAGGCCGAGGGCATCGGCACGCGGGTCGTGTCGATGCCCTCCGTGGAGTGGTTCGAGCAGCAGCCGCGCGCCTACCGCGACAGCGTGCTCCCGCCGTCCGTGCGGGCCCGGGTCGCGGTCGAGGCCGGGATCGGACTGACCTGGCACCGGTTCGTCGGCGACGCGGGACGCATCGTCTCGCTGGAGCACTTCGGCGCCTCCGCCGACGCCAGGACGCTGTTCGCCGAGTACGGCTTCACCCCCGAGAACGTCGTCGCGGCCGCCCGGGAATCCCTCGCCGCCGCGCGCGGTTGATCCGGCCGCCCGAAGGAAGATGATCACTGTGACCGAAGCAACCGCGAGCGCGGGAGCACTCAAGCGCCTGTCCGAGGCGGGCGTGTCGATCTGGCTGGACGACCTGTCCCGCCGGCGCGTCGAGTCCGGCAACCTGGCCGAGCTCGTGCGCACCAAGGGCGTCGCCGGCGTCACCACCAACCCGTCGATCTTCCAGGCGGCCATCGGCTCCGGCGAGGGCTACGAGCAGCAGCTCGCCGACCTGGCGGTGCGGGGCGTGACCGTCGACGAGGCGGTCCGCATGATGACGACCGCCGACGTGCGGGCCGCGGCCGACGTGCTGCGGCCGGTGTACGAGGCTACGGGCGGCCGGGACGGCCGGGTCTCCCTCGAGGTCGACCCCCGGCTGGCCCACGACACGGCGGCGACCGCCGCCGAGGCCCGGCAGCTGGCCTGGCTGGTGGACCGCCCCAACGTGATGATCAAGATCCCGGCCACGAAGGCGGGCCTGCCCGCGATCACCGAGGTGATCGGCGCGGGTATCAGTGTCAACGTGACCCTGATCTTCTCCCTGGAGCGCTACCGCGAGGTGACGGACGCCTACCTCGCCGGCCTGGAGCGGGCGCGGGCGGCGGGCCTGGAGCTGTCGGCCGTCCACTCGGTGGCGTCCTTCTTCGTCTCCCGGGTCGACGCCGAGGTCGACAAGCGGCTGACGCTGCTGGGCACGGACGAGGCCCTCGCGCTGAAGGGCCGGGCGGCCCTGGCCAACGCGCGGCTCGCCTACGAGGCGTACGAGGAGGTCTTCGCCGGGCCGCGCTGGCAGGCCCTCGAGGAGGCCGGGGCGAACCGCCAGCGCCCCCTTTGGGCCTCCACCGGTGTGAAGGACCCCGCCTACGAGGACACCCTGTACGTGGACGGGCTGGTCGCCCCCGGCACGGTCAACACCATGCCGGAGTCCACCCTTGACGCCGTCGCCGACCACGGCGACGTCCGGGGCGACACGGTCACCGGCGGTTACGACCGGGCGCGGGCGGACCTGGCGGCAGTCGAACGGCTCGGCATCGCATACGACGAGGTGGTGCGGCAACTGGAGGACGAGGGAGTGGCCAAGTTCGAGGTGGCCTGGCAGGACCTGCTGGACGCGGTCACCAAGTCCTTGAACAGCATGGGAGTTGACGCGGAATGAGCGAGGACATCCACCGGACGGCCGAGCAGGAGACGAAGGGGACCAAGGAGGACAAGGAGGCCCGGGCGGCCCAGGAGGCGGCCGGGGTCGAGCAGACGGGGGCCAGCGGCACGCGGGAGCCGGCCGAGGGCGAGCAGGCCGGTGGCAGCGGCACACCGCGGACCGCCTCGCGCCCGGTCCGGGCCGACACCGACTTCGTCAATCCCCTGCGTGACGCCCGTGACCGCCGTCTGCCCAGGATCGCGGGCCCCTCCGGGCTCGTCATCTTCGGCGTGACCGGCGACCTGTCCCGCAAGAAGCTGATGCCGGCCGTGTACGACCTGGCCAACCGCGGTCTGCTGCCGCCGGGCTTCTCGCTGGTGGGCTTCGCCCGCCGGGACTGGGAGGACCAGGACTTCGCGCAGGTCGTGCACGACGCGGTGCGCGAGCACGCCCGCACCCCGTTCCGCGAGGAGGTCTGGCAGCAGCTCGCCGAGGGCATGCGGTTCATCCCGGGCGACTTCGACGACGACGACGCGTTCGAGCAGCTGCGCTCCGCCGTGGAGGAGCTGGACGCCTCCCGGGGCACCAGCGGCAACTACGCCTTCTACCTCTCGGTGCCGCCGAAGTTCTTCCCCAAGGTCGTCCAGCAGCTGAAGAAGCACAAGCTGGCCGACGCGCCGGAGGGCTCCTGGCGCCGCGCGGTCATCGAAAAGCCGTTCGGGCACGACCTGGAGTCGGCCGAGGAGCTCAACCGGATCGTGCACGACGTGTTCGACCCGGAGCAGGTCTTCCGCATCGACCACTACCTGGGCAAGGAGACGGTCCAGAACCTCCTGGCCCTGCGCTTCGCCAACCAGATGTTCGAACCGATCTGGAACCGGTCGTTCGTGGACCACGTGCAGATCACCATGGCCGAGGACATCGGCATCGGCGGCCGGGCCGGCTACTACGACGGCATCGGCGCCGCCCGTGACGTCATCCAGAACCACCTGCTGCAGCTGATGGCGCTCACCGCGATGGAGGAGCCGGCCGCCTTCGACGCCCCCTCGCTGCTCACCGAGAAGCTGAAGGTCCTCAAGGCCGTGCGGCTGCCGCAGGACCTGGGGCAGGGCACCGTGCGCGGGCAGTACGCGGCGGCCTGGCAGGGCGGCGAGAAGGTGCGCGGCTACCTGGAGGAGGAGGGCATCGACCCGTCCTCCACGACCGACACCTACGCCGCGATCCGGCTCCAGGTGGACAACCGCCGCTGGGCCGGCGTGCCGTTCTACCTGCGCACCGGCAAGCGGCTCGGCCGCCGGGTGACGGAGATCGCGGTCGTCTTCCAGCGGGCCCCGCACTCCCCCTTCGACTCCACGGCGACCGAGGAGCTGGGCGCCAACGCGATCGTCATCCGGGTCCAGCCGGACGAGGGCATGACGGTCCGCTTCGGCTCCAAGGTGCCGGGCACGTCGATGGAGATCCGGGACGTGACGATGGACTTCGCCTACGGCGAGTCGTTCACCGAATCGAGCCCCGAGGCGTACGAACGGCTGATCCTGGACGTCCTCCTGGGCGACGCCAACCTGTTCCCGCGTCACCAGGAAGTGGAAGAGTCCTGGAAGATCCTCGACCCGATCGAGCAGTACTGGGCCACGCACGGCCGGCCCGCGCAGTACGCCGCGGGCAGCTGGGGACCCGCGGAAGCCGACGAGATGCTCGCACGAGACGGACGGAGCTGGCGCAGGCCATGAAGATCGACCTGACCGACACCACGGCAAGCAAGATCAACAAGGCGCTGGTGCAGGGTCGCCGCGCCATCGGCACACCGGCCGTGGGCATGGTCCTGACGATGGTGATCGTCACGGACGAGGAGAACGCCTACGACGCGATCAAGGCGGCCGAGGAGGCCTCGCACGAGCACCCCTCGCGCACCCTGGTCGTCATCAAGCGCCACGCCCGCACCCCGCGCGACCGCCAGCCCTCCCGGCTGGACGCCGAGGTCCGCGTGGGCGCCGACGCGGGCACCGGCGAGACGGTGATCCTGCGGACCTACGGCGAGGTGTCCGACCACGCCGACTCGGTCGTGCTGCCGCTGCTGCTGCCGGACGCGCCGGTGGTGGTGTGGTGGCCGGTGGACGCCCCCGACAACCCCGCCAAGGACCCGCTCGGCGCCCTGGCCCAGCGCCGGATCACCGACCTGTACGCCGTCGAGGACCCGCTCGGGACCCTGCAGCGGCGGGTCCGCTCCTACGCGCCCGGCGACACGGACCTGGCCTGGACCCGGTTGACGCCCTGGCGTTCGATGCTGGCGGCGGCGCTGGACCAGGCCCGGGCGAAGGTGGTCTCGGCGGCCGTGGAGGCCGAGGCCGAGAACCCCGCCGCCGAGCTGCTGGCCCGCTGGCTGGAGGCCCGGCTGCACGTCCGGGTCGACCGCGTGGAAAGCGCCGGGCCGGTCGTGACGGCCGTGCGCCTGGGTACCGAGAACGGCGAGATCGTCATCGACCGCCCCGAGGGCCCGCTGGCCACGCTGACCCTGCCGGGCCAGCCGTCCCGGACCCTCGCGCTGAAGGTCCGTGCCACGTCCGAACTGATCGCCGAGGAGCTGCGGCGCCTCGACGCCGACGAGATGTACGCCATCGCCCTGAACGGCGAGGCGACCGAGGAGACCCCCGCTCATGTCTGACTCCCCCGCCGGCTCACCCCGGCTCACCCGGCGGCCCGAGTGGGCCGCCCTGGCGAACCACCGCGCGGACGCGCTGCCGCAGCCGGACCTGCGGAAGCTGTTCGCACAGGACCCGGGCCGCGCCGAGCGCTACGTCGTGCGCGTCGGCGACCTGCGCATCGACTACTCCAAGCACCTGGTCACCGACGAGACGCTGGCCCTGCTGCGGGAGCTGGCCGCCGCCACCGACGTGTTCGGGCTGCGGGACGCCATGTTCCGCGGCGAGAAGATCAACACCACCGAGAA
>NZ_JAPSKN010000149.1 GCF_031181705.1 Streptomyces sp. | reverse complement strand
CCGATCACAGCCGAGCCGATCACGGCGGTCACCGTGCCGGTGGTCCCCGTCGGGTCGAGCAGGTCGTGCAGCTCGTACCGGGTGCTGATCCGCTCGCGGAGCTGATCCGGCGGATACCGGAGCTGGAGCTCGTCGTCCCGGTGAGCGCCGGGCGGGCCGCGGCGGAGCCGGAGGAAACCCGCGCCCCTCTCCTCCCGGACGCCGTCCGCGCCGCCGTCACCGCCTGGGCCCGGCGCGAGGCCCCCGCCGGTGCCCGCCCGGTCGTCATCGTCGACCAGTTCGAAGAGACGTTCACTCTCTGCCCGGACGAGGCGGAGCGGCGCGCCTTCATCCAGGTCCTGCACGCCGCCTGCACACCCGCCCGCCCGGGCGAACCGGCCCCGGCGGTCGTCGTCCTGGGCATACGGGCGGACTTCTACGAGCGCTGCCTGCGGTATCCGGAACTGGCCGACGCGCTCCAGCACCGCCACATGGTGCTCGGGCCGCTCACCGCCGCCGAGCTGCGCGAGGCGGTGACCGGACCGGCCAAGGCCGTCGGGCTGGAGCTGGAGCCGGGCCTGGCCGAGCTCATCGTCCGGGAGGTCAGTGCCGACGGCCCGCGCGGGGCGCACGACGCCGGTGTGCTGCCGCTGCTGTCGCACGCCCTGCTCGCCACCTGGCAGCGCAGGAAGGCGGGCCGGCTGACACTGGCCGGCTACCGCGCGGCCGGGGGCATCCAGGGCGCGGTCGCGGCGACCGCCGAGCGGGCCTGGTCCCGGCTCGACCCGGCGGCCCGCACGGCGGCGCGGCTGCTCCTGCTCCGGCTGGTCAGGCTCGGCGAGGACACCCAGGCCACCCGGCGGCGCGGCACCCGGCGGCAGCTCGCGGACGAGTCGAACGACCCCGGCAAGACCGAGGAGTCCCTCGAAGCGCTGGTCCGCGCCCGGCTGGTGACGCTGGACGCGGAGACCGTGGAGATCACCCACGAGGCGCTGCTGCACGCCTGGCCGCGCCTGCGCGACTGGATCGACGAGGACCGCCAGGGCAACCTGCTGCGCCAGCGCCTGGAGGAGGACGGCCGGGCCTGGGAGGAGTCGGACCGCGACACCTCCCTGCTCTACCGGGGCTCGCGGCTGGAGCAGGCCCACACCTGGGCCAGGTCGGCCGGGGACACGTTCCTGACCCGCAGCGCGGTGGAGTTCCTGGCCGCCTCGGTCCGGCTGCGCCGGCGCTTCCTGTGGATCACCCGGAGCGCGGTGGCGGCGCTGGTCGTGCTCGCGGTGCTGGCCGTCGGGTCGGCGGTCATCGCCTTCAAGCAGCGCGACGACGCCGTGTTCGAGCAGGTACTGGCCCAGGCCGACCGCGTCCAGGACACCGATCCCTCGCTGTCCGCGCAGCTCGACCTGGTCGCCCACCGGCTCCGGCCGGACGACGAGGGCGCGAACAGCCGCCTGATGTCCGTCGTGAACGCCCCGCTGGCCACCCCCCTCATCGGCCACACCGGCGCCGTCTACCTCACGACGTTCAGCCCGGACGGCACGACCCTGGCCACCGCGAGCTACGACCGGACCGTCCGGCTGTGGGACGTGTCCGACCCCCGGCGCCCCAAGCCCTTGGGCGGACCGCTGACCGGCCACACCAGCTGGGTGAGCAGCGCGGTGTTCAGCCCGGACGGCCGGACGCTGGCCAGCGCCGCCGACGACGGCACGATCCGGCTGTGGGACGTGACGGACCCGGGCCGTCCGAAGCGGCTCGGCGCGCCGGTGACCGGCCACGAGGGCACGATCTACCTGATCGCCTTCAGCCCGGACGGCCGCACGCTCGCCTCCGCGGGCGACGATCGCACCGTCCGGCTGTGGGACGTGGCCGATCCGCGCCGGCCGCGGGCGCGCGGCGAGCCGCTGACCGGGCACACGGCCGCGGCGCGCTCCGTGGCGTTCAGCCCGGACGGCCGGACGCTGGCGGCGGGGGGCGACGACGGCACGATCCGGCTGTGGGACGTGGCCGACCCCGGTCGTCCGCAGCGGCTCGGCGCGCCGCTGACCGGCCACGGCGCCCTCGTGCACACCGTGGCCTTCAGCCCCGACGGCAGGACGCTCGCCAGCGGTGGCGAGGACAACACCGTCCGGCTGTGGAACATGGCCGATTCTCGTCGTCCGGAGCAGATCGGAGCGCCGCTCACCGGCCACACCGGCCCGATCTGGTCCGTGGCGTTCAGCCCGGACGGCAGCATGCTCGCCGCCGCCAGCGCGGACAGCACCGCGAGCCTGTGGAAGGTCGGTGATCCGGCGTACGCGTCACAGGTCGGCGGGCCCCTGGCGGGCAGCAGCGGCGAGATGTACGCGCTCGGCTTCAGCCCCGACGGCCGCACCCTCGCCACCGGCACGGGTGACAACAAGGTCCGCCTGTGGGCGCTGCCGAGGTCGGACATGACCGGACGGACGGGATCGTTCCGTTCCGACGGGCGGGTGCTCGCGACGGCGGGGCGGGACGGCCGGGTGCGGCTGTGGGACGTGCGGAAGCCCGGCAGTCCGGTCCGGATCGGCGAGCCCTTCCGGCCGGGCAAGGACGGTGTGCGCACCCTGGAGTTCTCCCCGGACGGCCGCACCGTCGCGGCCGTGACGGGCGACCGGACCGTGCGGCTGTGGAACCTCAGCGATCCGGAGCACCCTGTTCCGTACCGCTCCTCCATCCCCCTGCGCATCCGGTACGCCGACCCGCTGGCCTTCAGCCCGGACGGGCGCGTGCTGGCCACCGCCCACGACGACCGCACGATCCGGCTGTGGGACATCGCCGACCCGTCCCGTCCCCGGCCGCTCGGCGCGCCCCTCACCGGTCACAAGGGGTACGTGAACTTCCTGGTGTTCAGCCCCGACGGCCGCACGCTCGCCAGCGGCAGCGCGGACGGCACCATCCGGCTGTGGGACGCGGACGACCCGGCGCGGATCACCCTGATGGGCACCCCGCTCCGGGGACACCGCGGAGCCGTCAACGCCCTCGCCTACAGCCGCGACGGCCGGACGCTGGCCAGCGCCGGCGACGACACCTCCGTCCGCCTCTGGGATGTCACGGACCCCGCCCGTGCCTCCCAGGACAAGCGCCTCACCGGCCACACGGAAGCGGTGGTGTCCCTCACCTTCAGCCGGGACGGCCGCACCCTGGCCAGCGGCGGCAACGACAGCACCGTCCGGCTGTGGGACGTCGCCGACCCCGCCGGGGCCACCGCGATCGGCCAGTCGATGAGCCCCGGCGCCGAGACCGGCAACTTCCTGGCGTTCAGCCCCAGCAGCCACATGCTCGGGGTGTCCAGCGGCGCCGACACCATCCGGATCTGGGACCTGGACGTCGACCGGGCGGTGGACCGCATCTGCGCGATGACCCGGGGCGTGCTGACGCCGGACACCTGGCGCGCGTACCTGTCCCGCCTCTCCTACGATCCGCCGTGCGACGAATGAGCCCCGTTTTGCCCAACAGGCAAGTTTTTCAAGGAAGTTGAGTGAAACGAGTCACAAGTACGACGTTCTGACGGTCAGTCGGCTCGCCGAGCACAAGCGCTTGTTACCCTTGGCCATGGCTCGACCGCTGGTGCATCCCCCGTCGCCAGCGGTCGGGCCTTTCTTCAGCGCAGGTCGAGCCGCATCAGGACCCGGGGATGACCGGCCAGGACCGAGGTGGTGGCCGCCGCCAGGGTGAAGCCGGCGCGCTCGAAGTTCCCGCGCAGACCGGCGTAGGCCATCGTCAGGTCGACCCTGGCGTCGCCGTTGTCGAGGGGGTACGCCTCGATCGCCGGCGCCCCGTGGGCCCGGGCGAAGTCGACGGCGCCGGCGATCAGGGCGTGGGAGATGCCCTGCTTGCGGTGGCCGGGGCGGACCCGGACGCACCACAGCGACCAGACGGGCAGGTCGTCGATGTGCGGGATCCTGCGGTTGCGGGCGAAGGAGGTGTCCGCGCGCGGGGCGACGGCGGCCCAGCCGACCGGTTCGTCACCGTCGTAGGCGAGCACGCCCGGGGGCACGTCCGCGCGGCACAGCTCGGCGACGTAGGCGCCGCGGGCCGGGCCGCGCAGTTCGTTGTTGAGCTTGGAGGGGATCCGGTAGCTCAGGCACCAGCAGACGTTGGCGGTCGGCGACTTCGGGCCGAGCACGGCGCGGACGTCCTCGAAGTCCGTGGCGGGGCGCACGTCGATGCTCATGCCCTCACGATGACATGTGCGGCGCGGCGCCGCCGGATCAGGCCCTCGGCGGCGGCGAGACGGCCTGGCTGAAGGCGGTGTAGAACGGCTGGGCCATGCTCGCGAGGGCCGAGGCGCCCTGCGCGAACGGGGTGAGCGGATCGATGGAGCCCGACCGGCTGTCACCGCCGCCGCCCTCACCGGCCAGGGCGGGCGAACCGCCCTGGAGGACGACGAGGGCGAGCAGCAGCACAGCGGCACGGGAGAGCAGACGCATTCGCATGCCCGCTTCAACGAACCGCCTTCTCGCAGGTCACAGACGTGCTGTTAGTGATTTTGACGTACCGCGGAGGCCACCCGCAGCAGCCGCAGCTGGCCGATCTCGCTCACGTTCTTGGTCAGTTCCGTGTTCACCCACGCCACCATGTGCGCCACGGTGTAGCGGGGATCGCCGGGCCAGGGGAAGGGGGCCGTGGCGTCCAGGTCCGTCTCGTCCAGGCCGTCCAGGACCGCCAGCCACCGGGTGCGCAGGTCCCGCAGCCAGGTGACGGTCGGCGTGCCCTCGCCGGGCCAGACGACGTCCGCGCGGTCGCGGGGCGGGCGGCCCTGCGCGTGGTCGAGGGCGACGCTCCACCACCAGCCGATGTGCCAGCTCACCCAGGCGATCGTGGGCACCGGGACCGGGTCGGGTTCGGTGTCCGCCCAGTCCGGGGTCCAGGTGCCGTCGGCGGCCCGGCGCATCGTCCAGCAGTGCGGCGCGGGCTCCCAGAGGAAGTCCTCCGGCTCCAGCCGCTCCAGGTGGTACTCGAACAACCGCCAGGTCAACTCGAACTGATCGCGCAGCAGTTCCGTGCGGGAGGCGCTCATCGGACCACCCTACGAGGCGGTCCGGGCGTCCCGGGCCAGGGCCGCCCAGTCGAGGTCCCGCAGCGCGGGTTCCGCGTCGCAGCCGGACGGCAGGCGGGGCGTGGCCTGGAACCAGACGACGACCAGGCGCGAGCGGTAGGCGACCGGGTCGCGGGCCGGGTCCAGGGCCGTGGACTGGAAGGTGCCCAGGCAGGCCACGGGCGGCAGCACCTCCACGGGCCCGAGGCCGCCCGCGTACTGGTCGGGGTACTCGCGCGCGGGCGGCACCAGATGGACCGGCGTGCCGGGACGGGCACGCTCGGCGGCGCGCACCAGGCGGGCGATGCGCAGGTCGTTCACCGGCTTGCAGGGGTAGCCCGCCGGGAGGTCGCCGTAGGTCGACGAGAGGCGCAGCTCGGCGAGGTCGACCGAGCGGCCCGAGGCCAGGACGAGGCGGGCGAGCGCCATGGCCGGGGTGTTGCCGTACGGGTGCATGGGGGTCTTCCGGTGCTCAGGGACAGGGCTCGGGTCAGGGCCGGTGTCCCGTCATCCGGGCCGCCGACGCGATCGTCGCGCGGGCCTCACGCTCGGACAGGCCGGTGTTCAGGGCCGCCTCGACCAGGGGGGCCACGAGAGCCGGGCCGGTTCCCTCCTCGTAGGCCCGGCAGGCCGCCCAGAACAGGCGGGTGTTGCGCTGGCCCTCGTGCGCGGTCAGGACGAACTGGACCAGGCCCTCGCCGTGTCCGCCGGCCGTCGCGGGTGTGGGGTGGTGGGCGCGGGGTGGCGGGAGCAGCAGCCGCAGCAGGGAGCGCGGGCAGCGGGCGGGGGGCAGGTGGGCGGTGCCGGGCGCGGCGGCGTACACGCCCCGGTCCGTGCGGGAGCCGGGGCCGACGAGGTAGCCGCCGGCGCCCCGGATGTCGATGCCGGGGGCGAGGCGGCCCGCGGAGTTGGGGACGACCATGTCGGGCGGGCCGCTCAGCCACAGGTGACGCCCGCCCGACGGAGTCAGCACCACCACCGTCGGGGGGATCGTGAACAGGTGCCGCAGGGCCAGCTCGCGCAGGGCGGCCGAGGAGTCCGTGCCGGTCTTCACGTCCAGGTCGATGCCGATCAGATGGTGCGGGGGCAGGCCGCAGGCGATGCCGTAGCCGGTCGCCCAGGGGGCGGCGGCGAACAGTGCGCGGATGCGGCCCGGGTCGCTGGAGGCGTCGTACACCCCGTGGCCGAGGCGGCCGCACTCGCCGTGGCAGGGGGAGGGCGTGGGGTCGTCGCGGTGGGGGGAGCGCAGCGCGGGCAGCTTGGTGCGCGACAGGGGGATGACGGCCAGCCCGCGCTCGGCGGCTGACAGGGCGTGTGCGAGGGCCAGCGTGGTGGCCTGCCGGTCGGTGGTGGCCATGGCTCCAGTTTCGTACGTACGTTCGAAAAAGAAAAGGGGGAGCGGTCCCGACGCGCCGGAGCGGGCTGCTGTGCCCGAAAAGTGCGGGAACGTTCCTCCCTTGCGGCACCCGGGTTCGAACGCCCCTTTCCGCTCCAGTTCGGGACGGAAGTGAAGCGAAGGGGTTTATCGACTTGTCATCACGCTTGCGTGCGAATGGTGGCTTCCGGGATGGTTCGCCGGGGTTCCGGTGGGCAACTCTGGACTCGCGACGTCGCACGGAAAGCCAGGGCGGCCGGCCGACTTCCCTGGTGGCAGCAGTACTTGAGCAGCAGTCGGCGCACACACGGCCATGAGCCCGTGCGCACGGTTCCGAAGTCCTGGAGGGACAACAACATGGCAAGCATCCGTACCGCCCGCGTCATCGCCGCCGTCTCCGCCCTTCCGCTCGCGGTCGCCGCCCTCGCCGGCGTCGCGGCGGCGGACAACGGCGCCCTCGCGGGCAACGGATCCATCGCGGCCGTCACCGGGGCCGAGCAGGGCATCCTCGGCAGCGGCGTCGGCGGTGACAACTTCGGCAACGCGGCGACCACCCAGCAGCAGGCCGTGGGTGAGGGCGCCGCCAACCAGAGCAACACCGCCCAGGTCAACGGCTCGGCGTTCACGGCCGTCAACCAGGGCAACGCCAACACCGCCGTCAGCTTCGCCCCGCTGTGGTGGTGAGCTGAGCGGGCCGGTGCGCCGGCCCGCCGTCCGGGTGGGGTGTGCTTCAAGGGGTGACAAGCGTCTGAGCGGCGGTGCTTCCGGTACCGCCGCGCAGGCGTTTTCTCGCGCTCGGTCCTGGTCACAGCGGGCACGGGCGTCCCCACGTCCGGACTCGTCCTGACCGACACCCCCAGGGGTGAACCCGCAGTACGCGGCTCTTGCCGCTCCACCTACAGGAGGTGGAGTCACCCCCACCCCTACAACCTGAGGGGGACCCCGCTTCGGGACCTGCGGCCGATCCGCCCGGCACCGCCCCGCTCATAGCGTTGAGCCATGACCACACTCGTCTGCACGAGCGCTTCGAAGGCGGCCGCACCCACGGCGCAGACCCTTCCGTACCCGTCGTTCTCGTCGTACGTCAGGGCCCGCCAGCCGGTGCTGCTGCGTACCGCCCGCTCGCTCACCGGAAACCCGAGCGACGCGGAGGACCTGCTGCAGACCGCGCTCGCCAAGACGTACGTCGCCTGGGAGCGCATCGAGGACCACCGTGCCCTCGACGGCTACGTGCGCCGGGCGCTGCTGAACACGCGGACCTCGCAGTGGCGCAAGCGCAAGGTCGACGAGTTCGCCTGCGAGGAGCTGCCCGAGCCGGACCCGGTGCCCGGCGGTGACGACCCGGCCGAGCAGCAGGCGCTGCGCGACGCGATGTGGCGGGCGATCATGCGGCTGCCCGCCCGGCAGCGGGCGATGGTGGTCCTCAGGTACTACGAGGACCTCAGCGAGGCCCAGACGGCCGAGGTGCTCGGCGTGTCGGTGGGCACGGTGAAGTCGGCCGTGTCCCGGGCCCTGGGCAAGCTGCGCGAGGACGCCGAGCTGGGGCTCGCCCGCCCGTGACGTCCGGTGTCCTGCCCGGTCAGGGGCCCGGCAGAACGCCGTCCGGCCCCGCCGTGAGCTGTTCCGCCCGCATGGCGTGATGTGATCGATCACCCGGTCCTAGTGACATACCGCGTGGTATGTGCGCAGAATCAGCGCGACCCTTACCACCGCGTAGGCAATGTCGCCCCGGGAGGACGCCGTGCTGAGCACCATGCAGGACGTACCGCTGCTGATCTCGAGGATCCTGACCCACGGGTCGACGATCCACGGGACATCGCAGGTGACCACGTGGACCGGTGAGGACGAACCGCACCGCCGCTCCTTCGCGGAGATCGGCGCCCGAGCGGCCCAGCTGGCCCACGCGCTGCGGGAGGACCTCGGCGTCACCGCCGACGAGCGCGTGGCCACCCTCGCCTGGAACAACGCGGAACACGTCGAGGCGTACTTCGCGATCCCGTCCATGGGCGCGGTCCTGCACACCCTGAACCTCCGCCTCCCGCCCGAGCAGCTGGCCTGGATCGTCAACCACGCCGCCGACCGCGTGATCATCGCCAACGGTTCGCTGCTCCCCCTGCTCGCCCCGCTGCTGCCGCACCTGAAGACCGTCGAGCACGTGGTCGTCACCGGCCCCGGGGACCGCTCGGCGCTCGCCGAGGCGACCGCGCAGGTCCACGAGTACGAGGACCTGATCGCCGGGAAGCCGACCTCCTACGACTGGCCCGAGCTGGACGAACGCCAGGCCGCCGCGATGTGCTACACCTCCGGCACCACCGGCGACCCCAAGGGCGTGGTCTACAGCCACCGCTCCATCTACCTGCACTCCATGCAGGTCAACATGGCCCAGTCGATGGGCCTGACCGACCAGGACACCTCCCTGGTCGTGGTCCCCCAGTTCCACGTGAACGCCTGGGGCCTGCCGCACGCCACGTTCATGACCGGCGTGAACATGCTGATGCCGGACCGCTTCCTGCAGCCGGCCCCGCTCGCCGCGATGATCGAGGGCGAGCGGCCGACCCACGCCGCCGCCGTCCCGACCATCTGGCAGGGCCTGCTCGCGGAGCTCACCGCGCACCCCCGGGACGTCTCCTCCCTCACCCAGGTCACCATCGGCGGCTCGGCCTGTCCGCCGTCGCTGATGGAGGCCTTCGACAAGCTGGGCATGCGGGTCTGCCACGCCTGGGGCATGACCGAGACGTCCCCGCTGGGCACGGTCGCCCGTCCCCCGGCCGCCGCGGTCGGCACGGACGAGGAGTTCGCCTACCGCCTCACCCAGGGCCGTTTCCCGGCCGGCGTCGAGGCCCGGCTGACCGGCCCGGGCGGGGAACGCCTTCCGTGGGACGGCGAGTCGGCCGGTGAGCTGGAGGTGCGCGGCGCCTGGATCGCGGGCGCCTACTACAACGGCCCCGACGCCGAGCCGCTGCGCCCCGCCGACAAGTTCAGCGAGGACGGCTGGCTCAAGACCGGCGACGTCGGCACCATCTCCCCCGACGGCTACCTGACCCTCACCGACCGCGCCAAGGACGTCATCAAGTCCGGCGGTGAGTGGATCTCCTCCGTGGAGCTGGAGAACGCGCTGATGTCCCACCCGGACGTCGCCGAGGCCGCGGTCGTCGCCGTCCCCGACGACAAATGGGGCGAGCGCCCCCTGGCCACGGTGGTCCTCAAGGAGGGCGCCACCGCCACCTTCGCGACCCTGCGCGCCTTCCTCGCCGACGAGGGCAAGATCGCCAAGTGGCAGCTCCCGGAGCGCTGGACGGTCATCGAGTCGGTCCCGAAGACCAGCGTCGGCAAGTTCGACAAGAAGGTGCTGCGCAGGCAGTACGCACAGGGCGAGCTGGACGTCACGTCCCTGACCTGACCTGACCTGACCGCGGCGAGGAGCCCCCGGCGTCTGCCGGGGGCTCCTCGCCGCATGGGCACGTCCGGGAGACTCCCCGCCACGACCATGCCCTCACCGCCGCGGCCAGCTGAGCCCCCACCCCAGCACCAGCCACACTCCCGCCACCCCGCACACCCCGCCCCAGCCGAAGTGGCTGTACGCGGCTCCCGCGAGGGCCGACGCCGCCGCGCCGCCCGCGAAACCGGCGACGACGTAGGCGGTGTTGGCGGTGGCCGGGGTGGAGGTCGCGGTCAGGGCGAGGGTCTGGTTGGCGACATGCGACGCGACCAGCGCCGCGTGGATCAGGACGGCGGCGGCGAACAGCGCGGCCAGCGCGTGCCCGCCCAGCCAGAACAGCGGCACCGACACGGCGGCCAGCAGATACGCCGACCGCACGACCCGGGTCGCGCCGAACCGGTCCACCAGCCCGCCGGCCAGCGGCGCCACCGCCGTCGCCGTGAGCCCGAACAGTCCGAAGAGCCCGGCCGCCGCGGTGGACAGCCCGTACGCCGGCCCGGTCAGCAGCAGCGCGAGCGACGTCCACAGCGCGCTCCACGCACCGAACATGCCGGCCTGCCGCACGCAGGCCCGCCACAGGTCGGACGAGCTGCGCAGCACCGACGGCAGGGCCGCCAAGCCCGAGAACAGCGAACCGGTCCCGCGTCGCCGCGAGGGCAGGACGGAGGCGGTGGCCAGCCCCAGGGCGAGCGTGAGCACGGCCGCGCCCGCGAACACCCAGCGCCAGCCGAAGGCCTGCCCGGCCAGACCGCCCAGTACCCGGGCCCCGACGATCCCGGTGAACAGGCCCGCGATCACGGCCGCGACATGCCGGGCCCGCCGGTGTGCGGGGGCGCGTTCGGCGACCAGCGGCACGAGCAGCTGCGGGATCACCGTCGCCGCCGAGGCGACGAAGACGGCCACCGCGAGCGCCCCGACGCCCGGCGCGGCCGCGCTGGCGAGCAGCGCGACCGTGGTGACCAGTGTCAGCCCGGCCACCAGCCGGCGCCGGTTCGCGCTGTCGCCGAGCGGGGCGAAGAACAGCAGGCCGACGGCGTAGCCGAGTTGCGCGACCGAGGCGATCCAGGCGACGGCCGAGGGCGCCGAGCCGAAGTCGCGGGCCATGAGGGAGAGCAGCGGAGCGGCGAGATAGATGTTGGCGGCGGTCACCGCGCTGCACACGGCGATCAACGTGAGGAAGAGGCCGGGGGCGGGCGTGCGGTCCCGTCGCGCGGGGGCCGTGCGGTGGGGTGCGGTCGTGGCCGCTGACGACGTCGCTGACGACATGAGGGGAGGACTCCTTGGAGTCGGATCTAACAACTAACTGGTTGGTTGGCGAACTGCCCAACAGCATGGGCGGCCCGTTCATTCCTGTCAACCAAACGGTTGGTTACCTGGCGCGCTACCCTCTTCGCATGGCAGCAAGGGACCCCGAGGCCACCAAGGCCCGGATCTTCGAGGCGGCGGTCGCCGAGTTCGCCCGGCACGGCATCGCCGGTGCCCGCATCGACCGCATCGCCGCCGAGGCGAAGGCCAACAAGCAGCTCATCTACGCCTACTTCGGCAACAAGGCGGAGCTCTTCGCGATCGTCCTGGAGCGCAAGATGCTCCACCTCGCCGAGGCCGTGCCCGTCGACCCGGACGACCTGGAGAGCTGGATCGACCGTCTGATGGACTACCACGCCGACCATCCGGAGCTGCTGCGCCTGCTCTTCTGGGAGGGCCTGGAGTACGGCAGCGCCGAGCTGCCCCACGAGTCGGACCGCCAGGACCACTACCGCCGCAAGGTCGCCGCCCTGAAGGACGGCCAGGGCCGGGGCGTCGTCACCGACGCGATCCCGGCGGCCGACCTGCTCTTCCTGCTGACCGCCCTCGCCAACTGGACCGCCGTCGTCCCGCAGATGCGGCGCATCCTGGTCGGCGACGACGCGACCGACCGCGACCGCCTGCGCGCCTCGGTGAAGGAGGCGGCGCGCAGACTCACGGCGCGCTGAGCCCGAGGGCCCCGGAGGCTAGTTGTTGCCGATCCGGCTGAGCAGTTCGACGATCCGGGACTGCACCTCGCCGCTGGTGGACCGCTCGGCGAGGAAGAGCACCGTTTCGCCCGACGCCAGCCGCGGCAGGTCGGCCTGGTCGACGGCGGCCGTGTAGACGACGAGCGGGGTGCGGTTCAGCTGCCCGTTCGCCCGCAGCCAGTCGATGATCCCGGCGTACCCGGTTTGCCGCCGGTGCACCTGCATCAGATCCATGACGACCAGGTTCGGCCGGAACTGCCCGGCCAGCGCCACCGCGTCCGCGTCACTCGCGGCCCGCGCGACCTGCATCCCGCGCCGCTCCAGCGTCGCCGTCAGCGCGAGCGCGATCTCCGCGTGCTCCTCGACGAGCAGGACGCGCGGCGGGTGCTGCTCGCTGTCCCGGGGCGCCAGCGCCTTCAGCAGCACCGCCGGATCGGCGCCGTACGCCGCGTCCCGCGAGGCCTGCCCGAGACCGGCGGTGACCAGCACCGGCACCTCCGCGGCCACGGCGGCCTGCCGCAGCGACTGCAGGGCCGTCCGCGTGATCGGACCGGTCAGCGGGTCGACGAACAGTGCCGCGGGGAAGGCAGCGATCTGCGCGTCGACCTCCTCGCGCGAGTGCACGATCACCGGCCGGTAGCCGCGGTCGCTCAGCGCCTGCTGCGTGCTGACGTCCGGCGCCGGCCACACCAGCAGCCGCCGCGGGTTGTCCAGCGGCTCCGGCGGCAACTCGTCGTCCATCGGCTGCGGGCGCGGCGGATCGGCCACCTCGACGGCACCGCCCGGACCGTCCAGCGGCTCGGGGCCCTCGGCGGCGTTCTCGTCCGGGGCGCCTATGGCGTACGAGCGCCCGCCGCCCTCGGTCGTCTGCGCCGGCCGTGACTGGCCGGCGAGGGACGGCTGCGCCGGAACGGGCGCGGAGACCTGGGCGGGCACCTGCGCCGGGACCGGCGTGGGCACCGGCTCGGCCGCCGGATGGGGCCGGGCGGCCTGCTCCGGGCGGAGCGCCTGATCGGGACGGGACGCCGCTTCGGGACGCGCCGCCTGTTCGGTACGGGCGGCCGGGTCGGGCGGGGTGCCGAGCTTGCGGCGACGGCCGGAGCCACCCGGCTGGTGCGGGGGAGGCGTCGCGGACGGCTGCTGGACCTGGGCCGCCTGCCGGTTGAACGGCACGCCCTGGCCCAGGGTCCGCACGCTGATCGCCCGCCCCTGCGTCGAGTGGGGATCGGCGGGCGCCCCGGCCTCGGCGGGCAGCGGCTGCGCCGCACGCGGCATGCCCTCCGGGGGCAGCGGGGTGCCCGGCGCCGGAGTGCCGGGCTGCGCGGCGGCCTGCGGTACGGCGACACCGGCTCCCGAGGTGTCGTCGGCGGCGGGCCAGGGCTGCGGCGCGGGGGCGGGGACCGGACCGGCGGTGTTCGGCCCCGCCGCGGCCTCGGCGGGGAGCGGCTGCCCGGCGGAGGCCTGCGGCTCCGGCGCGGCACCGCTCAGCCGCGGCAACGGCTGCGCGCCCTGCGGCCCGGCCTGGACCGGCGCCTGCCCCGGAAGAACGGCCTGCACACTCTGCCCGAGCCCACCCGGAGCGGGCACGGACACGCCCTGCGGGGGTACGGCGGCACCCTGCGGGGGTACGGCAGCCCCCTGTGGCGGCACGGCGACGCCCTGCCCGGGTGCGATCACGCCCGGCGGGGGCACACCGACGCCCTGCGG
>NZ_JAPSKN010000022.1:12587-53832 GCF_031181705.1 Streptomyces sp. | reverse complement strand
ACCTAGGCCCCGCGGCCCGTCGCCGAGGCGAAGCCGAGCCAGGTGTGGCGGTTGTTCCACCAGCACCAGCCGACCTTCGGGGCGTCGCGGCGCTCGCGGCCGTCCCGCCCGGTGCCGTTGCTGATCCAGATCGCCGGGGTGCGGGCGTCCAGCCTGCCGTCGGGCTTGCGCAGCCGGGAGCCGACGGTCATGAAGCAGCGGTTGCGCTCCAGTGCCTCGGGCTGCTGGAGCAGCCAGTGGATGCCCTCGGTGAGGACGAGCGGGGTGCGGTCCTTGCCGGTGAGCGCCGGCAGGGCCTCCTCGGGGCTCCGGTTGGCCAGGTGGTCGCCCCGGTCGACGCCGGTGACGAGGTAGAGCGGGGCTTCCGGCAGCTCGACGCCGCACGGCGTGAACGCGTCGACGTCGGGCATGTCGACGACGACGAAGCCCGGCTTGCCGTCGCGGCGCAGCAGCGGCGCGAGGGCGGAGGCGGGGGCCCGGTCCGGGTGCACGGCCAGCAGGGCACCGTCGCCCTCGGCGGCGGCGGCGAAGGCCCGGACCTCGTCGGCGGACAACCCGGCGATCTCGTGCACCCCCAGCTCGATCAGCCGCTCGGCCTGCGCGGTCGGGGCCGGCAGTGCGGGGAGGACGGTGGACGGGTCGGGCAGGGCGTCGGGCACGGTGCTCCCTCGGATCGGCGACGCGGGCGAACTCCTGGGCAACGACCGGGCACTTGGGGGCGTTCCCGCTCCGGCCGGCTGCGGGAGCGTGCGGTCACTCGGGCAGCGGCCGGTCGTCCACCACGTGTTTCATGACCAGCGTGGAGTTCAGGCGCTGGACACCCGGCAGCCGGGCGAGGCGCTCGTCGTAGAGCTGCTGGAAGGCGGCCAGGTCGGTGGTGGCGACGCGCAGCAGGTAGTCGGGGTCGCCGAACAGGCGCTGGGCCTGCAGCACGTGCGGGACGGCCGCCACGCCCTCCTCGAAGGCGGAGACGGTGTCGGCGTCCTCCCAGCGCAGGGTGACGAAGACGAGGGCCTCGAAATGGAGGCCCACGGCGGCCGGGTCCACCACCGCGCGGTACCCGCGGATCGCGCCCTCGCGTTCCAGGTCGCGCAGCCTGCGATGGCAGGGCGAGACGCTCAGCTGCACGCGGGCGGCCAGCTCGGTGACGGTGAGACGGCCGTCCCGCTGCAGCTCGGTGAGAATTTTCCGGTCGAGGGCATCCATGGCGAAGATTCTGCCTCGGATCCCGCGATCATGGAGTAAAGAAGGGAACATTTTCGCACCGTTCCGGCCTAGCCTTCCTCTCGCACCACGGCACGTGAGAGGGATCGCTTCATGGACACGACGACGCTGGCGGCCTTCCTGGCCATGGATCTGCTGCTGGTGTTCACACCCGGCGCGGACTGGGCCTTCGCGATCACGGCGGGCCTGCGCGACCGGTCGGTGGTGCCGGCGGTCGCCGGGCTGGTGGCCGGCTACGCGGGTTACACGCTGCTCGCCGTGGCGGGTCTGGTCGTGATCGTGGCGCGTTCGGGGACCCTGCTCACCGCGCTGACCGTCGCGGGGGCCGGCTACCTGGTGTGGCTCGGGTGGGAGGCGCTGAGGCAGCCGGCCGTGCCGGTGGCCGCCGGGCCCGGGGCGGGGACGGAGGGCTCCTCCCGGCTGCGGGTCATGCTCAGGGGCGCCGGGACCAGCGGGCTGAACCCGAAGGCGCTGCTGCTGTACTTCTCGCTGTTCCCGCAGTTCATCGACCCTGTGGGCGGCTGGCCGGTCGCCACGCAGACCGGTCTGCTCGGCGCCCTGCACATGACCGCCTGCGCCGTCGTCTACCTCGCGGTCGGGGTCCTGGCCCGCACGGTGCTGAGCACCCGGCCCGCCGTGGCCCGGGCGGTCACCCGGGCCTCCGGTGCGGTGATGATCGTCATCGGCGGTCTGCTGCTGGTGGAACGTCTGGGCGGCTGACGGCCCGTCTCGCGGGGAACGGCGCGACCGTCGCCGTCACGGCACCTCCGGTCCGCGGAACTCGCCCATCGCGTCGACGAGCCAGCGCCCGAGGTGGTCGGCGAACGAGGAGCGCGGGAACAGGCGGTAGGCCGGCCGGTCGTCCACCTGCCAGAGCAGCACGCCCACGGGACCGACCGTGGTCGACACCGCGCGACCGGGTCCGAAGGCCCGCGGGTGCAGGTCCAGCGGGCAGCCCTTCTCCAGCACCTGCCGGGCGGCGGGGCCGCTCAGCTCCAGGGTGGTGCGCTGGGCGGAGACGTCGACGACCGACCCGGGGTCCGCTCCGATGACCTCCCGCAACTCGGCGGTCAGGGCCGCCCCGTCGGCCCCGGACAGCACCAGCCACTCGTCCGGGCCGAGCCAGACCAGCGTGTGGCGCCCGGACGCGGTGGTGTGGCCGCAGTGGTCCGGGAGCGGCGCGCCCAGGGTCTTCTCCAGGCGCCCGGCGACTTCGCGGGCGGGGTCGGCGCGCAGGTTCACCATGGTGCGGAACGGCAGTTCGGTCAGCGTGACGCCCCGGGCGCCGGTGACGGCGGCGGCGCGCATCCGCTCCGCCAGGTGCGCCAGGGGACTCACCCGTGCGTCGGTCGTGGGCTCAGCCATCGCGCTTGGTCCCTTCCGGGTCGTAGAGGACGCAGTCGGTCACCTCGACGGGCACCAGGTCCTCGCCCACGGGGGCGAGCAGGGTCTCGCCGATCCGTGACCGCCCGCCGGCGACGAGCGCCAGGGCGAAGGGGCGGCCGAGGGCCGGGCTGTGATAACTGGAGGTGACGTGCCCGAGCATCGGCACGGGCACCGTGTCCGGACGGACGTCCGGGGCGACGAGCTGGGTGCCCTCCGGCAGCCGGGTGGTGCGGTCGGCCGGCAGCAGGCCGACCAGGTGCCTGCGGTCCGGGCGGGCGGTGTCGGCGCGGGAGAAGGAGCGTTTGCCGAGGAACTCCTTGTGTCGCGACACCACCCAGGCCATGCCCGCGTCCTGCGGGGTGACGGTGCCGTCGGTGTCCTGCCCGACGATGATGTAGCCCTTCTCGGCGCGCAGCACGTGCATGGCCTCGGTGCCGTAGGGGGTGATGCCGTACGGCTGCCCGGCCTCGTGCACCCGCTCCCACACGGCCTGGCCGTACCAGGCGGAGACGTTGATCTCGTAGGCGAGTTCGCCGGAGAAGGAGATCCGGCAGATGCGGGCCGGGACACCGCAGGCGAGGGTGGTCCGGCGGAAGGCCATGAAGGGGAACGCCTCGGCCGACAGGTCCACCTCCGGTGCGAGCGGCGCGAGGACCTGGCGCGAGCGGGGGCCCACCACCGCGATCGTCGCCCACTGCTCGGTCACCGAGGTGCAGTACACGTCGAGTTCGGGCCACTCGGTCTGCAGCCACTCCTCCAGCCAGTCCAGGACCGCGGCGGCGTTGCCGGTGGTGGTGGTCGTGAAGTAGCGGCTGCCGTCGAGGCGCAGGGTCACCCCGTCGTCGAAGATCATGCCGTCGGGCTTGCACATCACGCCGTAGCGGGCCGTGCCGGGCCTCAGCTTCCTGAAGGCGTTGGTGTACACGCGGTCGAGGAACTCGCCCGCGTCCGCGCCCCGGATCTCGATCTTGCCGAGGGTGGAGGCGTCCATGACGGCCACGCCCTCGCGGGCCGCGCGGCACTCCCGGGCCACGGCGGCGTCCATGTCCTCGCCGGGCCGGGGGTAGTAGCGGGGGCGCTTCCACTGCCCCACGTCCTCGAACACCGCCCCGTGCGCCAGGTGCCAGGCGTGCAGGGAGGTCGTCCGCACCGGGTCGAACAGCTCGCCGCGCTCCCGCCCTGCCAGGGCGGCGAAGGCGACCGGCGTGTACGGCGCCCGGTAGGCGGTGGTGCCGATCTCGCCGGGGGAAGCGCCGAGGAGCCCGGCGATCACGCCGATGGCGTTGACGCCGGACGTCTTGCCCTGGTCGTTGGCCGTGCCGAGCGAGGTGTAGCGCTTGACGTGCTCGACACCGCGCATGCCGGTGCCGGTGGACCGCCGCAGGTCGGCGACCGTGACATCGCGCTGGAGGTCGACGAAGTGCGTGTCCCACGTGCCGTCGGTGCCGGGGACGAGCCACAGGGCGCGCGTCGGGGCGCCGGGAAGGGTGCCGGCAGAGGCGGCGGCGAGCGGCGGTACGGGCACCGGGAAACCGGCCTCCGTCGCGGCCAGCGCCCCGGCCCGCGCCCCTTCGGCCAGACAGCCGTCCAGGTCGTACGTCCCGTTGGCCGCGCCCGCGATCCGCTGGCCGGGGACGGTCCCGGCGGGGACGAAGGCGGCCCGGTCCGCGTCCCAGCGCAGCCGGCCCTGGCGCTGGCTGTGCAGGTGCACCACCGGGCTCCAGCCGCCCGAGACGGCCAGCAGGTCGCAGTCGAACGACTCGGCGCTCCCGGTGGGTTCGCCGTCCGCGTCGATCCCGCGGACCGTGACGGAGGTGATCCGTGACGCGCCGGCCGTACCGACGACCGCGGCCGACGTGCGGACGGGCACACCGGTCGCGGCGGCGACCTCGGCGGCCCGCGCGGACCGCCCGGCGCGCGCGTCCACGACCGCCGCCACGGCCACGCCCGCGGCGTGCAGGTCCGCGACCGTCTCGTACGCGCTGTCGTCGGTGGTGCTCACCACGACTCGTGAGCCCGCCGCGACGCCGTAGCGGCCGAGGTACGTGCGGACGGCCCCGGCGAGCATCACCCCGGGCCGGTCGTTGCCGGCGAAGACCAGGGGACGTTCGTGCGCGCCCGTCGCCAGCACCACCCGGCGGGCCCGGATGTGCCACAGCCGCTGCCGGGAGACGCCCTCGGGAGCCGCCGGACCCAGGTGGTCGGTGCGCCGCTGGAGGGCCGTCACGTAGTTGTCGTCGTACGCGCCGAAGGCCGAGGTGCGCGACAGGACGACGGCCTCGGGTGCCGCCTCCAGCGCGGCGCGCAGCGCGGCGACCCGGTCGAGGCCGCCGGCCAGCAGGGAACCGCCGGGCTCGGGCTGGTCGTCGAGGAGCAGCACGCGGGCGCCGGAACCGGCGGCGGTGGCGGCGGCCGCCAGCCCGGCCGGTCCGGCCCCGACGACCAGCACGTCGGTGTGGACGTACTTCTTGTCGTAGACGGCCGGGTCGGGGGCCGGGTCGAGCCGGCCCCGGCCGGAGAGGGTGGTGGCGGACAGGCCGTCGTACAGCTCCACCGTCGTGGCCGGGAGCATGCTCTCCGCGCAGGGGCCGTCGATGCGCAGCAGGGCGTTGGGCTCCTCGACACCCGCGCCGACGATGCCGCGCGGGCGGCCCCGGTAGAGGGAGGGGGCCACCTCGACGAGGCCGTGGGCGAGCAGGGCGGAGGCGACGGTGTCGCCGGGGTGGCCGGTGAGCTCCCGTCCGTCGACGGTGAACCGCAGCACGGTGGCGCGGTCGACCCGGCCGCCCCGCGGGAGCCGGAAGCGCTGGTCGGTCATCGGGTTCCTCCGGGGCGGGGCTCGTCGAGCCGGTACGAGGCCAGCACCTCGTGCGTGGCGGTGTCGCGCAGGACGTTGAACCAGCGGCGGCAGCCGGTGCCGTGCATCCACCGCTCGGCGAACTCGCCTTTGGGGTTGTCGCGGTAGAAGACGTACGCGGCCCACTCCTCGTCGCTCAGGTCGGCGGGACGCACCGGGTACGGGACATGGGCCTGTCCGCCGTAGTGGAACTCCGTCTCGTCCCGCGGGCCGCACCACGGGCAGGTGATCAGCAGCACGGTGGTGTCCTCCTCAGTGGGCCACGGCCGCCGCGCCGTGTTCGTCGATCAGGGCGCCCGTCGTGAAGCGTTCGAGGGCGAAGGGCGCGCTCAGCGGATGCGGCTCGCCCGTGGCGAGGGTGTGCGCGAAGGTCCAGCCGGCCGCCGGGGTGGCCTTGAAACCGCCGGTGCCCCAGCCGCAGTTGACGTAGAGGTCCGTCACGGGCGTGCGGCCGATGATCGGGGAGGCGTCCGGGGTGACGTCGACGATGCCGCCCCAGGTGCGCAGCACATGGGCGCGGGCGAAGACGGGGAACAGCTCGACGGCGGCGGCCATCTGCCGTTCGATGACGTGGAAGGAGCCGCGCTGCCCGTACCCGTTGTAGGAGTCGACGCCCGCGCCCATCACCAGTTCGCCCTTGTGGGCCTGGGAGACGTAGACGTGCACGTGGTTGGACATGACGACGGTCGGGTGCACCGGCTCGTGCAGCTCGGAGACCAGCGCCTGCAGCGGATGGGACTGCAGCGGCAGCCGCACGCCCGCCCGTCCGGCCAGGACGCTGCTGTGCCCGGCCGCCGCGAGGCCGACCCGCCCGGCGTGGATGCGGCCGCGGCCGGTCTCGACGCCGACGACCCGGTCGCCGTCCTTGAGGAAGCCGGTGACCTCGCAGCCCTGGATCAGGTCGACGCCCAGGGCGTCGGCGGCGCGGGCCAGCGCCCAGGCGACGTGGTCGTGCTTGGCGATGCCGGCCCGGGGCTGGAAGGTGGCGCCGAGGACCGGATGACGCGTGCGGGGGGAGACGTTGAGGATGGGGCAGACCCGGGCGACCTCGTCCGGCTCCAGCCACTCGGCGTCGATGCCGCCCAGCCGGTTGGCGCTCGCGCGGCGCATGCCCTCGCGGACGTCCTGGAGGGTGTGCGCGAGGTTGAGGACGCCACGCTGGCTGAACAGGAAGTCGTAGTCCAGTTCCTCGGGGAGGCGCTCCCACAGCTTCAGCGCGTGCTCGTACAGGGCGGCGCTCTCGTCCCAGAGGTAGTTGGAGCGGATGATCGTGGTGTTGCGGGCCATGTTCCCGCCGGCCAGCCAGCCCTTCTCCAGCACGGCGACGTTCGTGATGCCGTGGTTCCTGGCGAGGTAGTAGGCGGTGGCCAGGCCGTGCCCGCCGCCGCCGACGATCACGACGTCGTAGGAGGAGCGCGGTTCGGGGTTGCGCCAGAGGAAGTCGGGGTGTTCGGGCGGCGGTCGGTCGGTCATGCCGGGCTCCATCCTGACGGCCGACTCATGCACAACTGATATATCAGTCCGTGCGGTACGGTATGGGAGCTCACCGGACGGGTCAAGGGGGCCTTCATGCAGCAGCTGGTGACCGAGCCCGGGGCCCGGGAGCCCGGGAGCGAGGAGCTGTCCCTCGCCGAACGCGCCTACCGCGCCATCCGCGACCGGCTCGTCATGCTGGAGATCCGCCCCGGCGCACCCGTCCACGAGGAGCAGCTGGCCCAGTCCCTCGGCGTCGGCCGCACGCCGGTGCGCGAGGCGCTCAAGCGGCTTCAGTACGAGCGGCTGATCACGACCTACCCGCGGCGCGGCACCTTCGCCACCGAGGTCAACATCACCGACCTCGTCCACATCTGCGAGGTGCGCCTGGAACTGGAGCCGCTGGCCGCGGCCCGGGCCGCACGCCGGGCCACGGCCGCGGACCGGGCGGTCCTGACCGCGCTGCGGCGGGAACTCGACGGCGCGGCTCCCGGCCGGCAGGACGCCGAGCTCATGCACCTCGACCTCAAGGTCCACCGCGCGCTCTACGCGGCCGCGCACAACCCCTACCTGGAGGACACCCTCGTCCGCCACGACAACCTCGCCACCCGCATCTGGTGCCTGTTCCTCGACCGCCTGCCCGGCATGGCCGGGCACGTCGCGGAGCACGGGCCGCTGATCGAGGCCGTCGTCGCGGGTGAGCCGGAGCGGGCGGCGCGGCTGGCCCGCGGGCACGTCGAGGGGTTCGAGCGGGCGATCCGCGCGGTCATCTGAGGCGTCGCCGCTGGTCACCGGCGCCCCTGCCGGCAGACGCGCCCCGCGGGGGCAGGAGCGGGACAATCGGGGCAGGAGCTTCGTGAGCAGCCGAGGGCGTCACATCCGGAGGCACTGTGGAGGGACGCGTACCGGAGGACCTGGCGGTGGTCGTCGACGCCGGCGGGGCGGTCCTGGTGTGGAGTGACGGGGCGCGCCGCCTGCTGGGGCACACCTCCGCCGAGATCGTGGCCAGGCCTGTCGCCGAGCTGCTGGCCGCCGCCCTCCCCTCGTCCACGCGGCGGCACGTGGCCGACGGGCAGCCGTGGTCCGGCGAGGTCGCGCTGCGGCACCGGGACGGTGACCGGATCGTGGTCCGGCTGCAGGGGACGCCGTTGCTGGACGCGGACGGCAGGCGGCTGTGGCTGGTGACCGGCAGCGCCCCGGCGCACCTGGCCCGGCGCACCGGGTACCGGCCCACGGGCCTGTGGGACCTCACGCTCTCCCAGCTCCCCGTGCCCGTGGCGGTCTACGACCGGCAGGCGCGGCTCGTCGCCGCCAACGAGATCATGACGCAGGTGATGGGCCGGACCGAGGAGGAGATGCGGGGCCTGACGCTGTGGGAGATCCAGCCCAGCCCGCCCTTCGACACCTACGACCGGCTCCAGCGGGAGGTGCTGCGCACCGGCGAGATGATCTTCCACGAGGACAACGGCCAGGCCCCGGGCGAGACCCGGCCGCACGCCTGGTCGATGTTCCTGTCGCCGCTGAAGGACGAGTCCGGTGCCGTGCAGGGCGTGTCCGCGACGGTGTTCGACACCACGGAGCAGTACTGGGCCCGGCGGCGGCTGGCGGTGCTCAACGAGGCCAGTGTGCGGATCGGGAGCACCCTGGACGTGACCCGGACGGCCGAGGAGCTGGCCGAGGTGGCCGTCGGGGCCTTCGCGGACTTCGTCGCCGTGGACCTGCTGGAGTCCGTGGCGCTGGGTGCGGAGCCGGGCCCGCTCCCGGCCGACGCCCCGGTCACCGTGCGGCGTACCGCGCAGCGGTCGGTGCTCCCGGGCTGCCCGGAGTCGGTGGTCGCCGCCGGCGACGCGACCCGCTACCCGGTGGGCACGCTCCCGTTGCGGATCCTGGCGGCGGGCCGGGCCACCCGGCACCGGCCGGGCGACCCGGAGCTGCGCCAGTGGCTCACGACGACCCCCGCGCGAGCCGAGTCCATGACCCGGCACATGATGCACTCGGTGATGATGGTGCCGCTGCGCGCCCGGGGCGTGACCCTGGGCCTGGTGCACTTCCTGCGGCACCGGACGCCCGAGCCGTTCACCGAGGACGACCTGCTGCTCGCGGAGGAGATCGTCGCCCGTGCGGCCGTGAGCGTGGACAACGCCCGCCGCTACACCCGCGAACGCCGTACGGCGCTGGCGCTCCAGCGCAGCCTGCTGCCCGAGCGGCCCCCGCGGCTGGCGGCGATGGAGGTCGCCTACCGCTATCTGCCGACCGGCTCCGGGGCCCCGCAGGCCGCACCGGGAACGGACATCGGGGGCGACTGGTTCGACGTCATCCCGCTCTCCGGTGCCCGCGTCGCCCTGGTCGTGGGCGACGTGGTGGGCCACGGCATCCAGGCCTCGGCGACGATGGGCCGGCTGCGGACCGCCGTGCGCACGCTCGCGGACGTCGACCTCGCCCCCGACGAGCTGCTCACCCAGCTCGACGACCTCGTCATCCGGCTCGACCGGGAGGAGGGCCCGGAGGCGCGCGGGGCCGAGGAGGCGTCGGGGCAGATCGGCGCCACGTGCCTGTACGCCGTGTACGACCCGGTGTCGCGGCGCTGCACCATGGCCCGGGCGGGGCATCCGCCGCCCGCCCTGGTCACGCCCGGTGGCGACGTCCGCATCCTCGACCTGCCGGCCGGTCCGCCGCTCGGCCTGGGCGGGCTGCCGTTCGAGGCCGCCGAGGTGCTGCTGGAGGAGAACAGCCTGCTCGCCCTCTACACCGACGGGCTGATCGAGGCGGCCGACCACGACGTCGAGGTGGGAGTCGCCCTGCTGCGCCGCGCGCTGGGCGACCCGGCCGGCAGCCTGGAGGAGACCTGCGACCGGGTGCTGCGCGCCGTGCCGGCCGGCCGTCCCGCCGACGACATCGTGCTGATGCTGGCCCGCACGGCCGTGCTCGACGAGGGCCAGGTGCGCACCTGGGAGCTGCCGCCCGAACCGGCGGCGGTGGCCCGGGCCCGCAAGATGGCGGGCGGGCAGCTGGCCGAATGGGGCCTGGTGGAGGCGGAGTTCGCCACCGAGCTGATCGTCAGCGAGCTGGTCACCAACGCGCTGCGGTACGGCGGCGCCCCCATCGAACTGCGGCTGATCCGCGACGCGACCCTCATCTGCGAGGTGTCCGACGGCAGCAGCACCGCGCCGCACCTGCGCCGGGCCCGCGTCTTCGACGAGGGCGGACGCGGGCTGCTCCTGGTCGCCCAGCTCGCCGAGCGGTGGGGCACCCGCCAGACGGTCACGGGCAAGACCATCTGGGCGGAGCTGTCCCTGTCCGCCGCAGCGTGAGCCGGGTCGCCGGCGGGACCTTCCGTCCGCACCGGTCCGTTCCGGCCCGCGAGGAGGTACGTTCGTCGGGGTGGTTGCCGCTCCGGCCCGGGAGGGAACGCATGACCACACGCACGGCACGTGTCGAACTGACGCCCGCCGCCGAGGACCTGCTGCGGCGGCTGACCGCCACGCACGGCCCGGTGATGTTCCACCAGTCCGGCGGCTGCTGCGACGGCAGCGCCCCGATGTGCTACCCGCGCGGCGAGTTCCGGGTCGGCGCCTCGGACGTCCTGCTCGGGCACGTCGCCGGGGACGTCCCGTTCTGGATGAGCGCGGACCAGTACCGGTACTGGTCGCACACCCACCTCACCGTGGACGTCGTCCCCGGCCGGGGCGGCGGCTTCTCCCTGGAGGCCCCGGAGGGCGTCCGCTTCCTGCTCCGCTCCCGGCTCCTCACGGACGAGGAACTGCGCCGCGTCGAGTCGGAACCCCCGCTGCCGACCGGGGCGGACGGGACGTAGGCGCGAGGGGGGTGGCAACGGCCGGACGCGCCTAGGGTGGCCCCATGTACACCACGCGGGTCTCCGGCCATGTCGACGCGCCGTGTGCGGCGGTCTACCGGGCGCTGGTCAGCGCCGAGGCGATCGCGCGGTGGCGGGTGCCGGACGGGATGACCTGCGCGGTGCACGAGTTCGAGGCCCGGGAGGGCGGCGGGTTCCGTGTCTCGCTCACGTACGAGGCGCCGGACGCCGTGGGGAAGTCGGCCGCGCGCACCGACACCTACCACGGCCGCTTCGCGCGGCTCGTGCCGGGCCGGGAGGTCGTCGAGGTGCTGGAGTTCGAGACGGACGACCCCGCGCTCGGCGGCACGATGACCCTGACGACGACGCTCACCGACGACGGGACGGGCGGCACGGACGTCGTCGTGCTCCACGAGGGCGTCCCCGACGCGGTCCCCGCCGCCGACAACGAGACGGGTACGCGCACGGCCCTGCAAAAGCTCGCCCGGTTCGTCGAGTCGGACACCTTCAGTCCCTCTCCGCCGGATCACGGACACGGACGCGCACGGGATCGCCGTCCATGACCGAACACGGCCCCCTCCCCCGGCCACCTGCCCCGTTCAGCACCGAACGGCTCGTGCTCCCGGCGTCTTCGGGACCGATCTCGGCGGAGCGATGACCGGCATGGTCTCGCTCGAACGGCACGACGCGGAGCGCCCGGGCAGTGGTTCGGCGTGAGGCCACCGGTCACTCCGTCGGGTTGAGCCCGGCGTCCGCTTCACCTCGTCCGGCATCCGGCATCCGGTGCCCGCGGCCCGCAAGCGGGGTGAAGCGTGGGACTGCTGAGGGTCTCCTGGCGGACGCGGGAATGGCGGTGGCGCGGATAGTGATCGGCACGGGGAACTGCCGACGGGTTTTCCGGCACCGCCGGAGAGTTTTCACCGTTCATGAACCGGAACGCGCTTCGGAAGTGATGCACCGAATGCTTCGGCGTGCATCCGTGCGCCCCCCTGGAGAAAGGGTTCATCGAGGCGGCGGCCAGTTCGAACTGGGCAGGACATGCTGCAAGTGCCCTGCGGGGTGCAGCGGCACCCTATTTTTCTGGCCGACCGAATCAGGTGGTATTTCGATGAACGGCTGCGTCCCGAACCCGGAACAGGCGTGGACGGTTGGTACTGCTCCAGGCATATTCCCATCCATCGGCCACGGTATCGCCTTGTTCCGCCGGCCGCTGGAGTTTCTGAATTCTCTTCCCGTGCGGGGCGATCTGGTCGAGATACGCCTCGGCCCTCAGCGGGCGTGGATGGTGTGTCACCCGGAACTGGTCCACCAAATGCTCCGGGACACCCGCACGTTCGACAAGGGCGGCCCGCAGTACGAGCGGCTGCGGGCCCTGATGGGCGGCGGGGTCGTCACCTGCCCGCACAGCGAGCACCGCAGGCAGCGCCGGCTGCTGCAACCCACCTTCCGTCCGGCCGCCGTCGCCGGGCACACGGACCTGATGGCCGAGGAGACGGCGTCACTGTTCCGGGACTGGCGGGGCGGGCAGCGGGTGGACGTCAGCGCGGCCATGCTCGGTCTGACGACGCGGCTGATCAGCCGGGTCCTGTTGTCCGACGCGCTCGGCCCGGCCGCCGCGGACGAGGTGCGGCGCTGTCTCGCCGCCATCGTGCGCGGTCTGTTCGTCCGCACCGTCGTACCCGTCGACGTGCTGTTCCGCCTTCCCACCCCCGCCAACCGCCGCTACCGGCGCGCGGTGGAGCGGACCCACGAGCTCGTCGACGCCGCGATCGCGGAGCGCCGCCGGGGAGCCCCCCGCGACGATCTGCTGGGGCTCCTGCTCGCGGCCGCGGACCAGGACGGCGAGCAGGCGCCGGCCACCGACCAGGAAATCCACGACCAGTTGGTGTCCCTGCTGCTGACCGGCTCCGAGAGCCCTTCGATGTGCCTCGCCTCCACCTTCGGCCTGCTGGCCCGGCACCCGGAGGTGGAGCACCGGCTGCACGCGGAGGTGGACTCCGTCCTCGCCGGGCGGTTGCCGGAGGCCGGTGACCTGCCGCGCCTGGTCTACACCCGGGCCGTCCTCACCGAGACGCTGCGCCACTCACCGCCCGGCTGGCTCTTCACCCGGGTCACGACCCGGGAGACGCAGCTCGCCGGACGCCGCCTGCCGCGCGGGACCACCGTCCTGTACAGCCCCTACCTGCTGCACCATGACGCGGCGTCGTTCCCCGAGCCGGAGCGGTTCCTGCCCGAACGCTGGCTGGAGGGCGAGGCGGCGGCCGGTCCGCACGGGGCCCTGATGCCCTTCTCCGCGGGCAGCCGCAAGTGCATCGGCGACCTGTTCTCCATGGCCGAGATGACGGTGGCCCTCGCCACCCTCGCCGGCCGCTGGCGGCTGCGCCATCCACCGGGGCCCGTCGCTCCCCCGCGCCCCGGGGCGACGCTGGGGCCGCGGTCCCTGACGATGATCTGCGAACCGCGGGCGGACGCACCGGGCGGCGCTTCGCCCCGCGCCGCCGCCCAGGCACCGTCGGTCCCCGCCGTGCCCGCGGAGGCGGGAGACACCCGGAGGGACGGTGACCAGGATGTCCACCACGCATGAGGACGCCGAGGCCGTCACGCCGGGCGGCATACCGGCCGCCACCCTGGTGGAGCTGATCGACACCCAGCTGCACATGCCCTTCCCGTTCCGGCGGAACCCGCTCGAGTCCGAGGCCGCCGCCGACGTCGACCACTGGCTGAGCGCGACCGGTCTGGCCGGCGAACCCGGGGTCACGGCGATGATCTCCCTCACCCGTCCCGCCGAACTCGCCTCCTACAACAGCCCGGACGCCGACGCGGGGATCCTCCGGCTCGTCGCCCGGCAGATCGCCTACCAGTTCGTCTACGACGACCGCGCGGAGGAGGTCGGGCGGCACCGGCCCGGCGAGCTGCTGCCCATGCTGTGCGAGAGCATCGCGATCCTGCGGGACGGCGCGGCGCCGAGCACCGCGCTGGGAGCGGCCCTGGCGGACCTCCACCGGCAGGTGCGCGAACGGTGCACCCCCGCCCAGGCCGCACGCTGGGCGGACAGGAGCCGCGAGTACGTGCACGGCCTGCTCTACGAAGCGGTGGCCCAGACCCATCCCTCGCCCGTGCGGTCCGGGATCTGCACCTCGATACGGTCCCTCACCGCGGGCGTCGAGCCGTTCTACCCGCTGTGCGAGGCGGCGCAGCCGTGCGAGCTGACCGACGGGGAGCTGCACCACCCGCTGATGCGGCACCTGAGCCGGCTGTCGGCCGACGCGGCGGTGTGGATCCCCGACCTCTTCTCCGCGGTCAAGGAGCAACGGGCGGGCGAGCTGATCAACCTGGCCCTCGCCTACCAGCGGGCGCACCAGTGTCCCCTGCCGGTGGCCGTCACCCTGGCGGTCCGGCGCATCAACCGGACCATCAGGGAGTTCGAGAGGCTGTACGAGGAGATCGCACCGGAGTTGAGCCCTTCGGGCGTCGGCTACGTGGAAGGCATGGCCGGCTGGATCCGCGGGTGTTACTACTGGTCCCGCACCGTGCCGCGGTACGCGGACGCGGGGACGGCCGCGGCCCTGGAGTGACGACGGCTGCCGGCCCGGCCGGAAGGGTGCCTTCCGGCCGGGCCGGCAGGCACCCATTCGAATGACGTTACCCGCGCGGTCCGCGCTCCACTCCGCGGCGGCGGGCCATTCACCCTTCTTCGTCGTGCTCGTTCCGGAATCCGGTCGGGTGCCCCACCGGGAGGCGTACGCTCTGCGCTGCCTCCCGATGGCCGACGACAGGAAGCGGTACGGCACATGGCGAATGAGCTGCGGCAACCCCCGCCCGAGTCCCGGCCGTTGCTCGAACGCCGCCGGGAGCTGCGGGCCCTCGACTCGGCGCTGGCCGCCCTGCGGGACAACGCCGACGGCGTGCCCCAGGCGCCGCGCGGCGGGCTGCTCGCCTTCACCGGCCCGGCCGGGATGGGCAAGACCGCCCTGCTGGCCGAGGCCCGTGGGCGGGCCCGCGCCCAGGGCTTCACCGTGCTGTCGGGCCGGGGCGGTGAGAACGAGCAGGAGCTGGCGTTCCACGTGGTGCGCCAGCTCGTGCAGCCCGCGCTGGCGACCATGGACGAGACGGAGCTCCGTACCTTCCTGGGCAGTTGGTACGACATCGTCGCCGCCGCGCTCGGCCTGGTGGCGGCACCGAGCGGGCACGCGCCGGACCCGACCGGGGTGCGTGACGGCCTGGACTGGGTGATGACGCGTCTCGCGGTCAAGAAGGCACCCGTGGTCATCCTCCTGGACGACCTGCACTGGGCCGACGTCGAGTCGCAGTCCTGGCTCTCCTCGTTCGCTCCCCGGGCCATGGACCTGTCCCTGCTGATGGCGGTCGCCTACCGGCCCGACGAACTGCCCCCGCAGGCGGACTCCTTCGGCACCCCCGAGACGGGCAACCGCCCCTTCGCCCTGGAACCGCTCAGCGCCACGGCCGTGGCGCGGATCGTCCGGGACGAAGTGGGCGAGCAGGCCGAGGACGGGTTCTGCGAGGAGTGCTGGGAGGTCACCGCAGGGAACCCGTTCGAGGCCGTCGAACTGGCCATCAGGCTCGGCGAGCGCCGCCTGCGCGGCACCGGCGAGGACCTGCCCCTCATGCGCGACCTGGCCGCCGCCGTGACGGGGCCGGGACTGATCGAGCGCCTCCACGGGTTCGGCACCACGACCGTCCGGTTCGCCTACGCGGCCGCCGTGCTGGGCCAGTCCATCTCGCAGGAGCTGGCCGCCCGCATCGCGGCGATCGGCAGCACGGCGGCGGCCGAGGCTGCGGACCGACTGCGCGCCGCCCGCATCCTGACCGACGGCGACGGGCCCGGGGGCCGCCTGGAGTTCGTCCACCCGACCATCGCCACCACGATCTACCGGGCCATCGGGACGAGTCTGCGGGAGGGCATGCACAACTCGGCCGCCGAGGCCGTCCGCGCGGCCGGACTCGGTCCCGCGGCGGCGGCCCGGCACCTGCTGGAGGTTCCCTGCGAGGGCAGTGCCGAGGCCGTCGCCTGTCTGCGGCAGGCCGCGCGGGAGTATCTGCACTCCGGTGCCCCGGAGGCGGCCCGGCGGCTGCTGGACCGCGCCCTGCAGGAGCCGCCCCTCCCCGAGGAGCGCGCCGCCCTGCTGCACGAACTGGCCTGCGCCACCTTCCTCATCAAACCGACGGCCACCGTCAGGTATCTGCGGGAGGCGCTGGCGGAGGACGGCATCGATCCCGAGCTGCGCGCCTCGATGGTGTACCGGCTGACCCAGGCGCTGGCCCACACGGACCGGATGGCTCAGGCCGCGACGGTGGCCGCCGACGAGGCGCGGCGGGCGGCCGGCCACCCCCGCATCCGGCTGCGGATGCAGGCGGACCACTTCGTCTGGAGCGCGTTCCGCACCGACGAGCAGGACTCGGCCGGCCGGTCGCGCAGGCTCGCCCGGCTGGCCGACCGCCTGGCCGGCCGCCGGCTGGAGGAGCGCTACATCCTCGGGCTGCGGGCGTGGGACGCCATGATGTGCGGCGAGCCCCGGCAGAAGGCCCTCGCATACGCCGAGAAGGCCCTGGACGGCGGGCTGAGCTGGACCCATGAGAACCGCGGCTTCGAGGTGCCGGTCTCGGTCGCCCTGGTGTTCATGTACTGCGACCAGCCGCGACGGGCCGAGGAGCTGTTCGCCAAGGGCATGGCCGAGTGCGCGTCCAAGGGCTGGCGCGGCTCCCACCTGGCTCTGGGCCAGACCCTGTCCGCCTACATCCGCTACCGGCGGGGCAGCCTCGCCGAGGCCGAGAACCTGGTCCGGGAGGGGCTGGACATCGCCGACCGGGTGGAAGGGGCCGTGCCCGCCCAGTGGTTCGCCATCGGCATCCTGATCCAGACCCTGCTGGCCCGCGGCCGGGTGGTGGCGGCGCGCCGGCTCGCCGACAAGTACCGCTACGGGGACGTCATCCCGAACGCCGTCATCTATCCCGACCCGCGCACGGTCCACGCCGAGCTGCTCCTGGCGGAGGACCGGCCCGACGAGGCGGCCGCCCTGCTGTCCGCCGTGGGCGAGTGGCTGGAGGGCCGGGACTGGCGCAACCCCGCCTGGTGCCCGTGGCAGCTGGGTCTGGCGAAGGCCCTGTCCCGCCGTGCTCCCGACCGGGCCGTGCACCACGCGCAGGATGCCGTGAAGCGGGCCCGGGACTTCGGCGCGGTCTCGGCGATCGGCCAGGCGCTGCACGCCCAGGCGGAGGTGACGGGCGGTGAGGCGGCGCTCGACCTGCACGCGCAGGCCGTCGACCATCTGCAGCGCTCCCCGGCCGCGTACGAGCTGGCCCGTGCCCTGGTCGGCCACGGCGCCGCGCTGGCCCGCAACGGCCGTCTGCACGACGCCGCCGACCGGCTCTACCAGGGGCTGGAGGGCGCGGTGCACTGCGGCGCCGAGGGGCTGGCCGCACGGGCCAGGCGGGAGCTCTCCGCCGCCGGGCTCCGCCCGCTGCCCCTGCGCTACGCCCACACGGACATGCTCACGGCCCAGGAACGCAGGGCGGCCGAGCTGACGGTCCAGGGCCACTCGGCCTGCGTGGTCGCGAAGGACCTGCGGATCACCGAGCAGGGGGTTCGCCAGCAGTTGTCGTCGGTCTTCCGCAAGCTCGGCACGGACGCGACGGGCCTGGCCGACGCCCTGGCCGCCTGCCCCCGCACGGGGCGGTGACCCACCGGCGTCGCCGCCCCGCCGCTCAGCGGCCCGGCAAGCCTCGCCCAGCTCCGCACGGACGGGGTCGCGGGCGCCGGCGTGGCCGGATCTCACCTGACGGAGCCGCTGGGGGCATCCCACGCCCCCACGGTGCACCCGGAGGGACGGTCACGCCGCAGCGGCGGGGCCGGGCGGCTCACATCGGGCCGGGGCCCGCCCCTCCCTTGAGGCGCTCCAGGTCGGAGGGGCGGACCTGGATGACGAGCAGGGCGATCACCGCGGCGACGGCGGTGAAGATCGCCGCCACGATGAAGGCGGCCGAGACACCGGCGGTGAGGATCTCGTCCGACCAGGGTCTGGGCAGTTGCCCGGTGCGTTCGAACCGCAGGCGTTCGGCCGGGGCGGCCTGCCGGAGGAAGTCCGGGACCTGCTTGTCGGCCTCGTTGGTGCTGGCCGTGCCGTACATCGTCACCAGGATGGACAGGCCGAGGGAGCCGCCGACCTGCTGGGTGGCGTTGAGGAGGCCGGAGGCCGCGCCGGTCTCCGGGGTGGGCACGTCGGAGAGCGCCATGAGGGTCAGCGACACGAACTCCATGCCCATGCCGAGGCTGAAGACGAGCATGGGTCCGAGGACGCTGCCGGCGTAGGTGGAGTGCACGTCGGTCAGGGTGAGCCAGGCCAGTCCGGCCGCCGCCAGGATCGCGCCGAGCACCATGAAGGGCTTGGGCCCGTACACGGGCAGGAAATGCGAGGCCAGTCCGGCGCCGACGGCGATGACCGCGCTGACCGGCAGGAACGCGAGGCCGGCCGCCAGCGGGCTGAAGCCCAGCACGTTCTGCACGAAGAGGGTCAGGAAGAAGAACATGCCGAAGATCGCGGCGGCGAGGCACAGCATGATGCCGTAGGTGCCCGCGCGGTTGCGGTCGGCGAACATGTGCAGGGGCGTGATGGGCTGTCTGGAGCGCCGCTCGATCAGGATGAAGGCCACCAGCAGCACCACGGCCCCGGCGAACGAGGCCAGGGTGAGCGCGTCGCGCCAGCCCTCCTGCGCGGCCCGGATGAACCCGTAGACCAGCAGCACCATGCCCGCGGTGGAGGTGACCGCGCCGGTGATGTCGAAGCGCCCGGGGTGCCGCTCGGACTCCCGGATCCACCTGGGTGTGGCGAGCACGATGAGCAGGCCGATGGGCACGTTGACGAACAGCACCCACCGCCAGTTCAGCCACTCCACCAGCATTCCGCCGGCGAGCAGGCCGATGGCGCCGCCGCCCGCCGAGACCGCGGCGAACACCCCGAAGGCGCGGTTGCGTTCCGGGCCCTCGCGGAAGGTGGTGCTGATCAGGGCGAGGGACGTCGGGGAGGCGATGGCGCCGCCGACGCCCTGCAGGGCGCGGGCGCCGAGGAGTTGGCCGGAGTTCTGGGCGAACCCGCCGAGCAGCGAGGCCAGTACGAAGAGGAGCACGCCGAAGATGAACACGCGCCGCCGGCCCAGGATGTCGCCGGCCCGGCCGCCGAGCAGCAGCAGTCCGCCGAAGGTGAGCGTGTAGGCGTTCACCACCCACGACAGGCTCGTGGTGGAGAAGTCCAGCGAGCTCTGGATGTGCGGGAGCGCGATGTTCACGATGGTGATGTCGAGGACCACCATCAACTGGCAGGAGGCGATGACGAACAGCGCCATCGCGTTCCCGCCGCCACCGGGTTTCCTGGTGGCGGTCGTCCGTGGTGCGGCCGGCTGCGGGCTGCTGCCTGCGGTGTCCACCGTTCGACGGTACGCCCGCCTCCCGGACCTCACCACTCGTGCCGTCCGGCGGACCGGTCGCGCCCGCGGCCCCGGGGCGGCCCCCGGGCCGACGGTGATAATCCGATCGTGATCCGCGTTCTGCTCGTCCAGCACACCCGTCGCGAGCGGGGAGCGTTCGCCGGGCCGTGATCGACGTGGACTCAGGGGCGGGCGAGGAGGTCGCGCTGGACGCGGGGGCGAACCCGCCGACGCCGCGCGAGGTGGAGGTGCTGCGGCCGGCCGCCGACGGCACGCCCCCACGCGGGAGATCGCCGAGCGGCTGGTGCCTGACCGTGGCCACGGTGCGCAACCATCTGTCGGCGATCATCCGGAAGGCCCGGGAGGAACGCCGGTGCCGGACGGGCGTTCCAGCCGGCTGCTCCCGGTCAGCGGCCGCCGCGGATCAGGCCGGTGAGATAGCGCCACAGCGAGGAGCGCTGCCGGGCGGACGGGTCGGGCAGGACCTCCCCGGCCGCCTCGGGGGCGGGGTCGTCCACCGTCCCCGCCCGTCGCACGGGCGTCGGGGCGAGTTCGTAGCGCACGGGCAGTGAGCGCAGGCCGCGCATGAACGGGGAGGAGCGCCAGGGCAGTTGGTCGGCGGGCAGGGCCAGGTCGAGGTGGTGGAACCGCTCGAAGACGCGCCCCGCCCCGACCGCCGCGACCGTGGAGGCGAGTTCGCGGGCCGGGCACTGGCGGGGCCCCGCCCCCCAGGACAGGTGCGCCCGGGTGCTGATGGTGGTGCCGGAGGCGACGTGGTCGGCGAAGAGCGGATCGGCGTGCGCGGCGGCCGAGGAGACCCACACCGGGTCGCCGGCCCGGATCGTGTAGTTGCCGAGCGGGGTGTCCCGGGCCGCGAAGCGCGGGACGAAGTTGACCAGCGGCGGCTTGCGCATGACGACCCGGTTCATGGTCTCCCTGACCATGCCGGCGGACAGGCTGGCGCGCACGCTGCTCTCGCCCGAGATGACCTCCACGACGGTGTTGGAGATGAGGATGCCGACGTGGTCGGAGGTCATGCCGAGCAGCATGAACAGTTCGCGGGCCAGTTGGTCGAGCGACAGGTCGGGATGGGCGGCCAGCAGGTAGGAGGGGAAGTCGTCGCCGGGCTTCTGAAGCTTCAGCGCGGCCAGTTCGGCCAGGGTCGCCAGCAGCCGTTCCAGCGCGGCCTCGGCGTCCGGGCCCGCGTCGAGCACGCGCCACATGTCCATCAGCGCGTCGTCGCCCTGGGAACCGGGGAAGCCGAGCAGGTGGCTCGCCACCATCAGCGGCAGCGGCCGGGAGAACTGCGCGGACAGGTCGGCCACGCCGGTCTTCCCGCCCTGCCCGATCAGGGTGATCAGTTCGTCGGCGTAGGCGGTGACGGCGGACCTCAGTCGCTTGGCCTGCGGGTGGCGCGGGTCCTGGAAGGGCTTGAGGGCGACGTCCCAGGCGGTGCGCAGCGGCCGGTAGCCGGGGCCGCCCTGGATCAGGATGTGGTTGACCTCCAGGGACGGGCCGAGCGGCCAGTCGGAGGGCACCCGGCCCTCGGAACGGGCCCGCCAGTTCTCCAGCCCCTTGGGCCAGCCGTCGTCGTCCTGGAGCACCTGGAGCGCCTCGCGGTAGCCGAGGACGAGCCAGGCGGGCACGCCCAGCAGGTCGACGGGGGCGACCGGGCCGTGCTGCCGGCGCAGCCGTTCGTACACGAGCGCGGGGCGCGTCTCGTAGTCCCGGGTCAGCAGCGGTTCGGGACTCAGTGTCTCCAGCCGCGTGTCGTCCAGGTCCACGGATCCGCCGTCATCCCACTGGGAGTCCATCGTCTTGCCACCCTCCGACACGCCCTGTACCGGCACACCATCAGTCGGTAGCCGGAAACGGTGGGGACCCTACCCCAGGGGCGACTCGCCGGTGGCGACCGGGGGTGGGTGACGTGCGGCTCGGAGCAGGGGACCCGCCCCGCTGCGCGGGCGTTTCTGCGGGGCGGGCCGACCGGGTGGCGGTGCCCGGTCATCCATCCGCCTCGCTCACGCCCACGCCTGCCCGTCTGCTGCCCTAAAACGATCTGTCCGGGCAGCAGGCGGGGAGCGGGGGCCGAACGGATGCGCTCACCCCAGGAAGCTCAGCCGCACCTTGCGATCCGGGTTGTCCCGGTTGGTGTCGACCAGGCACACCGACTGCCAGGTCCCGAGTTCCAGCCGCCCGCCGAGGACCGGCAGGGTCGCGTGCGGCGGGACGAGGGCCGGCAGGACGTGGTCGCGGCCGTGGCCGGGGCTGCCGTGCCGGTGCTGCCAGCGGTCGTCGGCGGGCAGCAGCGTGTGCAGCGCGGCCAGGAGGTCGTCGTCGCTGCCGGCGCCGGTCTCCAGCACGGCGATGCCGGCCGTCGCGTGCGGGACGAAGACGTTGAGCAGGCCGTCGCGCCCGGCGGCCGCCTCGCGCAGGAAGGACTCGCAGTCGCCGGTGATGTCGACGACCCTCTCCGCGGAACCGGTGGTGACGTGCAGAACTCGGGTGGTGAAGGCATCTGGCATGCCCCCCATCCTGACGCACCCGGCGGGGTTCACCCGGATCCGGCCGACCGTGTTCCGGTACCGCCGGTCCACTGGACGAGACGCCCGTTGACCGTGCGCATGCCATCTGACTAACTTCTGCGGCATGTTGCGTTCAGCCCTGCTCACCACGCGCGGTCACATCGACCTGCTGCGGGTGGCCTCCGCCGCGTGTCGCCGCGGCCGCTGACGCCCCTCCTCCGCTTCTCCCTCCTCCGCCTCCCTTTCCCCGCCTTCGTCGCGCCTGCCCGCCGACCGGTACGGCCCCGGGTCCGCTCGGCGTGACGCGCGGGTGAGGCGTGCCCTTACCTCGGCCCCCGCTCTCCTCCCGTGGAGCCTTCATGAGCGTCAGCCATGCCCCGCCCACCCCTTCGAAACCCGATATATCGCCTATGGAGGGTTCCGTTCCCGACCTTCAGCCCCTGGTCCCCACCTCCTCCCGCCGTGCCCGGGTCCCCCGCTGGCTGCGCCGCACCAGCGGTCCCGTCCTGCTGCTGGCACTCTGGCAACTCCTCAGCGGCACCGGCGTGTTGCCCTCGGACGTCCTCCCCTCGCCCGGCCGCGTCGCGCGGGTCGCCGGGGACATGATGGCGGACGGTTCACTGCCCGCGGCCATGGCCACCTCGCTGCAGCGGGTCGCCGCCGGGCTCGCGCTGGGCCTGGTCGTGGGGACCGGACTCGCCCTGGTCTCCGGGCTGTTCCGGATCGGCGAGGATCTCGTGGACGCGCCGGTGCAGATGCTGCGGACCGTGCCGTTCGTGGGGCTGATCCCGCTGCTCATCATCTGGTTCGGCATCGGCGAGGCTCCCAAAGTCGCCGTCATCACGCTCGGCGTGACCTTCCCGCTCTACCTCAACGTCTACGCCGGGATCCGGGGCGTGGACGCCCAGTTGATCGAAGCCGGGGAGTCGCTGGGGCTCTCACGCCGGGGACTCGTGCGGCACGTGGTGCTGCCGGGGGCGCTGCCCGGGGCGATGACCGGCCTGCGCTACTCGCTCGGCATCGCCTGGCTCGCGCTGGTCTTCGCCGAGCAGGTCAACGCCGACTCCGGCATCGGGTTCCTGATGGTGCAGGCGCGGGACTTCCTGCGGACCGACGTGATCGTGGTCTGCCTGGTCGTCTACGCCTTCCTCGGCCTGCTCGCCGACTTCGTCGTCCGCTTCCTCGAAAGGCTGCTGCTGCAATGGCGACCGACGTTCACCGGCCGGTGATCCCGCAGGCGGTCCACGTCCAGGGGCTCACCCGCTCCTTCGACGGGCGCGCCGTCATCGACGACCTGCGACTGGACGTCCGGCCGGGCGAGTTCGTGGCCCTGCTCGGCCGCAGCGGCTGCGGCAAGTCGACGCTGCTGCGCATCCTCGCCGGGCTCGACCGCGAGATCGAGGGCACCGTGCTGGTGCCGCGCCGCAAGGCCGTCGCCTTCCAGTCGCCGCGGCTGATGCCGTGGAAGAAGGTGTGGCGCAACGTCCTGCTCGGCCTGCCCGGCAAGCCCGAGCGGGCCGTCGCCGAGCAGGCCCTGGACGAGGTCGGCCTCGGCCACCGCTCCGGCGCCTGGCCCAAGACCCTGTCCGGCGGCGAGGCGCAACGGGCCTCCCTGGCGCGGGCGTTGGTGCGTGAGCCCGATCTGCTGCTGCTCGACGAGCCGTTCGGCGCGCTCGACGCGCTCACCCGCATCAAGGCCCAGCGGCTGGTGGGCGAGTTGTGGCAGCGCCGGGGCTGCGCGGTGCTGCTCGTCACCCATGACGTCGAGGAGGCCGTGCTGCTCGCCGACCGGGTCCTGGTGATGGACGGCGGTGTCATCGCGCACGAGCAGCGCGTCGATCTCGACCGGCCCCGGGACATCACCGACCCGCGCTTCGCCGCGCTGCGCGCCGGCCTGCTCGAACGCCTCGGTGTCGAGGCGACGGCCGCCGACGCCGCCTGACCCTCCCCCGCGAACGACCGTAGGACCCGCCCGTACGCCCCTGCCGTACGGCCCACACGAACGGAACCGCCATGCGACGACGCCTCACCCCCGCCGCCCTGCTCCTCCCCCTGGCCCTGCTGCTCACCGCCTGCGGCGGGAACTCGTCCGCCAGCACGTCGGACGGTGGCACGGACGGCCGGGGATCGGTCACGATCAGCGTCGGTGATCAGAAGGGCGGCTCGGAGGCCATCCTGCGGGCCGCCGGGGAGCTGGACGACCTCGGCTACCGGATCAAGTGGTCGACGTTCACCTCCGGTCCGCCCCTGCTGGAGGCCGTCAACGCGGGGGCCGTCGACATCGGCGGCGTCGGCAACACCCCGCCGGTCTTCGCGGCCGGGGCGGGCTCGAAGATCAAGGTGGTGGCGGCCTGGCACGGCACCTCCAAGGGCGACACCATCCTCGTCCCGGACGACTCGCCCCTGAAGCGCCCGGAGCAGCTCAAGGGCCGCTCGGTCGCCGTCGCGCAGGGCTCCTCCGCGCACTTCCAGCTGGTCGCGTCCCTGAGGAAGGCCGGGCTGAAGCTGAGCGACGTCCGGGTCGAGTACCTCCAGCCGGCCGACGCGCTCGCCGCGTTCACCGCCGGCAAGGTCGACGCGTGGGCGGTGTGGGACCCGTACACCTCGCAGGTCCTCAAGGGCGGGCAGGGCCGGGTGCTGACCGACGGGGACGGGGTGACCAACGGGCACACCTTCCAGGTCGCCGCACCCGCCGCGCTGGAGGACGGGAAGAAGGCGGCCGCCGTCGAGGACTACCTGGAGCGGCTGCGGCGCGCCTACACCTGGGTCCACGGCCACGAGGAGGAGTGGGCGAAGGTCTGGGCGAAGGAGACCGGGCTCCCCGAGGACGTGGCCCTGGCGGCGGTGAAGCGGACGTACACGACCCGGATCGCGGTGGCGGTCGACAAGCCGCTGATCGCCTCGGAGCAGGAGGTCGCCGACACGTTCACGGCGCTGAAGCTCATCCCGCGCAAGGTCGACTTCGCCGCGTTCACCGACACCCGGTTCAACGGCGACCTGCCGCCGTCGACGTCGGCGGCCCGGCCCTCGAAGGCCTCCTAGCGGGGAAGATCCTCGCCTTCGGCACGGTTGGTAGAAGCGTGAACAACACACGCGAGGTCGAGGCGGTCGTCATAGGCGCGGGTCAGGCCGGTCTGGCCGGCGCCTATCACCTGCGGCGATCCGGTTTCGAGCCGGAGCGCGACTTCGTCGTGCTGGACCACTCCCCCGGGCCCGGCGGCGCCTGGCAGTTCCGCTGGCCGTCGCTGACCTACGGCAAGGTGCACGGGATGCACGCGCTGCCGGGGATGGAGCTCACGGACGCGGACCCGGCGCGGCCGTCGGCCGAGGTGATCAGCGCGTACTTCGACTCCTACGAGCGGGCCTTCGACCTCAGGGTGCGGCGGCCGGTCGACGTGCGGGCGGTGCGCGAGGGCACCGGCGGGCGGCTGCTGGTGGAGACCTCGGACGGGGTGTGGTCGACACGGGCGCTGATCAACGCGACCGGCACCTGGGACCGGCCGTTCTGGCCGCACTACCCGGGCCAGGGGACCTTCACGGGGCGGCAGCTGCACACCGCGCAGTACCCCGGCCCGCGGGAGTTCGCCGGGCAGCGGGTCGTGGTGGTGGGCGGTGGCGCCTCGGGCACGCAGCATCTGCTGGAGATCGCCCCGTACGCCGCGGCCACCACGTGGGTGACGCGGCGCCCGCCCGTCTTCCGTGAGGGGCCGTTCGACGAGAACGCGGGCCGGGCGGCCGTCGCGCTCGTCGAGGAGCGGGTACGGCAGGGGCTGCCGCCCCGCAGCGTGGTCTCGGTGACGGGGCTGCCGCTGAACGACGCGATCCGGCGGGGTCTGGAGGACGGGGTACTGGACCGGCAGCCCATGTTCGACCGGATCACTCCGGGCGGGGTCGCGTGGGACGACGGTCGGCACGTCGACGCCGACGTCATCCTGTGGGCCACCGGCTTCCGCCCGGCCATCGACCACCTGGCTCCGCTGCGGCTGCGCGGCCCCGGCGGCGGCATCCGCATGGAGGGCACGCACGCGGCCGCCGATGCGCGCGTCCACCTCGTCGGCTACGGCCCCTCGGCCAGCACGATCGGCGCGAACCGCGCGGGCCGGGCGGCGGTGCGTGACATCAGGCGGCTGCTGGAGCGGGAGCCGGCCGCGGCGTAGGACTCGCCGGCCCGCTGCCGGCCCGTCGGTTCCCCGTGCCCTCAGGGGCGCGCCTCCGCGCTCTTGGCGCGGTGGGCGTTGAACTCCGCGACGTTGCGCGTGTGTTGGCGGTAGTCGGCGGTGAAGCGGGTGTCGCCCGGGCGGACCGTGACGAAGTAGAGCCAGTCGCCCGGGGGCGGGTTGACGGCGGCGCGCACGGCGTCCTCGCCGGGGTTGTCGATGGGGGTGGGCGGCAGACCCATGCGCTGGTAGGAGTTGTAGGGGCTGTTGATCCGGGTGTCGCTCGCCGTGGTCCGCAGGGTGGAGCGGTTCAGGGCGTAGTTGAGGGTGGAGTCCATCTGCAGCGGCATGCCGCGTTCCAGGCGGTTGAAGATCACCCGGGCGACCTTGCCCATGTCGGCGCGGGTGGCGGCCTCCGCCTGGACGATGCTGGCGATGGTGACGGCCTGGTAGACGTTCATGGCGTTGCGCTGCGCCCCGGCGGCGATGGGAGCGCCGTTGAACTTCTCGTTGGCGGTGTCGACCATGAGCTGCAGGAGCTTCTCCGGCTTCGCCTTCTCGGGGAGTGGATAGGTCGCCGGGAAGAGGTACCCCTCCGGGTTGCCCTCGGCGTCGTTCGGCAGCTTCAGCATCGCCTTCGCGAGGGACTTCTTCGTGCTTCCGGCGGGCAGGGCGAGGGCCTTGTCGACGGCGGCGTAGACCTGGCTCGCGCGCCAGCCCTCGGGGATCACCAGGGTGGTGGGGCGGCTCTCCTCCTCGGGCGCCAGGGTCAGCAGCGGCACCGCCACGGCGGTACCGACCACGACGGCCCCGGTCACGACGAGGGCGATACGGCCCCGGCGCGTCAGTCGAATCGTGCTCCGTGGCGGAGTGTTCTTCTGCATGCGGGCACGGTAACCCGCATATCGCCACAAACCCGGCATATTTTCATCTTGTCGGCTCCAGTTGGGCGTCCCGGCGTACGAGGGCGGCGTAACGGCCGTCCTGCCGCAGGAGTTCCTCGTGCGTGCCGCGTTCGACGGCCCGGCCCGCGTCGAGGACGACGATCTGGTCGGCGCCCCGGACGGTGGACAGCCGGTGGGCGATGGTGATCGTGGTGCGGTTCGCCGACAGGGCGTCGATGGCGTCCTGGACGGCGGCCTCGGTGCGGTTGTCCAGCGCGCTGGTGGCCTCGTCGAGGACGAGGACCGGCGGGTCGCGCAGGATCGTGCGGGCGATGGCCAGGCGCTGCTTCTCCCCGCCGGAGAAGCGGTGGCCGCGTTCGCCGACGACGGTGTCGTACCCGTCGGGCAGGGACGCGATGTGATCGTGGATCTGCGCCGCCCTCGCCGCCCGGTGCAGCTCCTCGTCGGTGGCGTCGGGCTTGGCGAAGCGCAGGTTGTCGGCCACCGAGGCGTGGAACAGGTACGTCTCCTGCGAGACGACGCCGACCGCGCGGGCCAGGGTGTCGAAGTCGAGGTCGCGGACGTCGACCCCGTCGAGCGTGACGCGGCCGCCGGTGACGTCGTAGAGCCGGGGCACCAGGTAGCCGAGCGTGGACTTGCCGGCGCCGGTGGGGCCGACGACCGCGAGGCTGCCACCGGCCGGGACCGTGAGGTCGATGCCGTCGAGGACCGGGCCGCCCTTGTCGTCGTAGCCGAAGGAGACGTTCTCGAAGCGGACCTCTCCCTTGATCCGGTCGAGGCGGACCGGGTCCGGGCGTTCGGTGATGTCGACCGGCAGGTCGAGGTACTCGAAGATGCGCTGGAAGAGGGCGAGCGAGGTCTGGATCTGCACACCGGTCGACAGCAGGCTCACGGCGGGGCGGAACAGTCCCTGCTGGAGCGAGACGAAGGCGACGATCGTGCCGATGGAGACCTGAGGGCCGCCCAGCCGGAAGGCCATGCCGGCGGTCCAGTAGATGACGGCGGGCAGGGCGGCCATGACGATGGTGATGACGGCCATGCGCCAGCGGCCGGCCATGTTGGAGCGCACCTCCAGGTCGACGAGCTCCTCGGACTCGTCGGCGAAGGACTTCGTCAGCGAGTCGGAGCGGCCCATCGTGCGGCCGAGCAGGATGCCGCTGACGGAGAGCGACTCGGTGACCGTGGCGGCCATGGCGGCCATCTGCTTCTGGCGCTGGGTGGTGATCTTCCGGCGTTCGTTGCCGACGCGGCGGCTGATCCACACGAACACCGGGAGCAGCAGCAGCGAGACGACGGTCAGGCGCCAGTCGAGGACGATCATCGCGACGATGGTGGCGATCACGCTGGTGGCGTTGGAGACGAGCGAGGTCGCGGTGGAGGTGACGGTGGCCTGCATGCCGCCGATGTCGTTGGCGATGCGGGACTGCACCTCACCGGTGCGGGTGCGCGTGAAGAACGCCAGGGACATGCGCTGCAGACGGCCGTAGACCGCGGTGCGCAGGTCGTGCATGACGCGCTGGCCCACCGTCGTGGAGATCAGGGTCTGCAGCACGCCGAAGACGCTGGTGAGGACGGCACTGAGGATCATGCCGAGGGCGAGCAGGCTGAGCAGGCCCGTACGCCCCTCGGGGATGGCGACGTCGAGGATCTCCTTCAGCAGGAAGGGCGTGGCGACCGAGACCAGCGACGCGGCGCCGACCAGCAGGCCGACGATCGCGAGCCGGCCGCGGTAGGGGCGGAAGAGGCGCAGGATGCGGCGGACCTGCCGGGGCTGTTCCTCCGCTCCCGCGGGTGGGGTCCAAGGGGCTTCACGGTCGGGGTGCATGGGCTCCTTCGAGAGGGTGCGGCGGGTCGGATCGCAGCTCATTGTTACCTACACTCACAATGAACGTCATCCTGATATTGTTCCCGCATGACCACCCCCGATCCCGACGGCCTGCTCGCCGAGCAGTTGCTCCGGCTCACCCGCCGGGTGCACCGCATCCAGAAGCGTCATCTGGCCCAACGCGAGCTGGGCATCACGCCGGCGCAGTCCCGGCTGCTGCGCACGCTCGCGCACTGGGGTTCGCCGCCGCGCATGGCCGACCTGGCCGAGCGACTGGAGGTGGTGCCGCGAGCCGTGACATCGCTGGTCGACGGGCTGGAGGCGAGCGGCAAGGTGCGGCGGGTGCCGGATCCGGCGAACCGGCGCGTGATCCGCATCGAGCTCACGGACGACGGGCGGGCCGCGCTGCGCGAACTGCGGGCGGCGCGCAGGTCGGCGGCGGAGGAGATCCTCGCGCCGCTGAGGGAGGATCAGCGGGAAGCGCTCGGTGAGTTGCTGAACACCCTCGTCGACGGCGCCCCCGTGCAGTCCTGCTGACCCGGGCGGTACCGGCAGCCGCCGGGGCCGCCGCCGGTTCCGCCTCGGCGGTGACCGTAAGCCCGCGTCCGGAACCGGCCGGCCGGTTCCGGACGCGGGCTTGCGGTCTCCTCGCGTCAGCAGCGGTCGCGGTCCTCCGTGAGCACGCCCTGCACGGTGGTCAGCGTGCGGTCGTGGCAGCCGTGCGAGCCGTACAGGCGGTGGCGTTCGCTCGTGGTGCCGACCGCGTGGCGCTGGTCGCGGGGCACGTTCGCCGTGTAGGTCGCGTCGCCCGTGTAGGTGTCGTCGAGCCGTGACCAGGCGGTGCGCCGGGTGCCCTGTGTCTGAACGGTCGTGGCGCGGTCGCCGAGGGTCAGGACGGTGCGCAGCCGGTCGCCCGCGCCGAGGGTGGTCGTGCCGTCCATCGTGTAGGTGCGGTGCGTGCGCGTGGCGCGGCCGTCGATCGTCACCGACTCGGCGTCGGTCCACGTGGCTTCCAGCGCGTCCCTCGTCTCGCCGTCGATCCAGCGGTGCGCGGAGGTGTGGGCCAGAGCGCGGGCGACGGTGGTGTGGACGCGGCCGTGCGAGGTGTCGACGTAACCGGCGACGGTGAGGCGGTGGGCGCCCTCGGTGTCCACCCGGTGTTCCGGACCGGGTGTGTGGACGGAGGAGCCGGTCAGGTCTCCCGCACGGTGCGCGGTGAGCTGTCCGGTGACCCGCGCGCGCCGCTCGTCCTGCCAGACGAGGACGTTCACGGGCGTGCTCCAGCCGGTCTGTCCCTCGGGTACGCCCACCACCGAGACCTCGACGCGGTGCGGGCGGCCGTCGTTGAGGACTCCGGCGAAGGGGGTGAGGTCGTAGGTGATCGGCTTGACGTCGAAGGCGCGCGGGCCGGGGATCACGTACCAGAGGAACGGGTTGGACCAGCCCCCGGTCCACACGGTCGGGAACGGCGTGGCGATGCCCGCCAGCCGGCCGTCGACGCGGATCTGCACCTCGCGGTAGGGTCCGCGGCCGGCCTTGCAGGAGTAGGGCGCCGGGTCGGGCACGGTCAGATACCAGTACTCCTCGCAGCCGCCGCCGGAGCCGGTCGCGTAGACCTCGGCGACGATGCGTTCGCTGTTGCGCGGGGTGGTGAGGGTCGTGCCGCCGTCGAGGGTGAGGACCCGGTCGGGGTTCGCGGGGCCGGGGCGGCCCGGGTGGAAGGTCAGTGTCACCTCGACGTCGAGCACGCCGGTGTAGGTGTCGTCGACGACGTTCCCGATGAGCATCTCGACGTCCTGGCTCCGGCGGAAGGTGTCGGCGTAGCGCGTGACGTCCTTCTCCACCGACCACTCGATGCCGTCGGGCGAGGGCTGCGGCGTCGAGGTGCGGAGGATCTCGACCCCGCCGACGCGTACGTGGCCGAGCCGGTCGTACTGACGGCCCTTCACCTTGCCGTCCAGCCGCAGCACCACCCTGCTCCAGCGGTCGCCGCAGCCCTCGGGCGGGGTGTAGGTGCCGCGGTAGGGGGTGAAGTCGCGGAACTGCGCCCGCGCGAGGGTGACGTCGCAGGACTTCCCGGGCGGCCGCTCGACGGGCGGGGCGGCCGTGACGGGGTCGTGCCAGTCGGTGCCGAACTCGGTGGGTACATCGGCCGCGTGGGCGGGACCGGTCCCGAGGAGGGTGCTCGCCAGGAGCGTCGCCCCGGCAAGCATGGACATGACGATTCGGCTCTTCATGTGCGGTGTTCTACGGGCAGTCCGCCGCCCGCGCAATGCGCACCGGTGCGCCGGGGCCGCCCTGTTCCCACCCGTGTCGGCCGGTTCCGTTCGGTGGGCGGAAAACCTGTTGCCTCCGACCACGTGGCGACGCGAACCTGTCACGGTTTGCTGCCTCCGGCCCGCACCCCTCGCTCCCCTTCTCCCTGTCCCCCGTTCCCCCGTTCCCCCGTTTCCCCCTGACACGAGCCACTGGGACGTCATGCAGATTCAAGACCTTCCGTATCCCGACCCGGGCGTGCCGGACGCGCGTTCGGGGCCCCGATTCCTGTGGTGGCTCTTTTGCAACCAGCTGGGCGGTCAGCTCAAGTCACTGGGCTGGGGGCTGCTGCACTTCGCCTCCGTCGCCGCCCTGCCGTTCTGCGTCGGTGTCGCCGTCCAGGCCGTCGTCGACCGCTCCGGCTCCCACCTGGCCCTGGCGGGCGGTCTGCTGGCGCTGGCCTGCGTCGGCAACGCGGTCGGGGACACCTTCCTGCACCGCACCGCCATCACCAACTGGATCACGGCCGCCGCCCGCGTCCAGCAGCTCCTCGCCCGCAAGACCGCCCGGTTGGGCTCGGCGCTGACCCGGCGCGTCGCGGCCGGTGAGGTCGTGGCCGTGTCCACGGGCGACGTGGAGAAGATCGGCTGGTTCGTCGAGGCCCTGTCCCGCTTCACCGCGGCCCTCGTCACCATCGTGCTGGTCTGCGCCGGCCTGCTCGTCTACCAGCCGGCGCTCGGCGTGGTCGTCGCCGTGGGCCTGCCCGCGCTGGCACTCGCCGTGCTGCCGCTGCTGCCGCGCGCCACCCGGCGCGCCGACGTCCAGCGCGAGAAGGCCGGACGGGCCACCGAACTCGCCTCGGACACCGTCGCCGGCCTGCGCGTGCTGCGCGGCATCGGCGGGGAGGAACTGTTCCTCGACCGCTACCGCAGCGCCTCCCAGGAGGTCCGCCACGCGGCCGTGCGCAGCGCCCGGATGTGGTCCCTGATCTCCGCGATCCAGGTCCTGCTGCCGGGGCTGCTGCTCATCGCCGTCGTCTGGCACGGCGTGGGGCTGGCCCGCGAGGGCCGGATCACCGTCGGTGAACTGGTCACCGTCTACAGCTCGGTGATGGTCCTCACCTATCCCCTGCGGCACTTCGAGGAGATCGCCATGGCGTACTCCTTCTCCCGGCCCTCGGCCAAGCGGGCCGCGGGCGTGCTGTCGCTGGAGCGGGCCACGGACACGGCCGGATCGCGCGCCGCCGAGATCCCCTCGGGCGACCTGTACGACCCGGGGACCGGACTGCTCGCGCGGGCCGGTCTGCTGACCGCCGTGGTCTGCGGCGACCCGGACGCGGCGGGCCGGCTGGCCGAACGGCTCGGCGGACACCCCTCGCAGGAGGGCGTGCCCGTGCTGCTGGGCGGGGTGCCGCTCGACGACCTGCCGCTGGACAGCGCCCGTACGGCCGTCCTCGTACAGGACAAGGACCCGGTGCTGCTGTCGGGCACACTGCGCGAGCTGCTCGACGTGCCCGCCTCGGGCGCCGTCCCGCCCGAGGCGGCGCTGGCGGCCGCGCAGTGCGACGACGTGCTGGCGGCGCTGGTGCAGGGCTCGCTGGACGCGGCCGACCCCATGGACGCGCGGATCACCGAGCGCGGCCGGTCCCTGTCCGGCGGCCAGCGGCAGCGGCTCGCGCTCGCCCGGTCGCTGATCACCGACCCGGAGGTGCTCGTCCTGGACGAGCCGACCTCCGCCGTCGACTCGCACACCGAGGCACGGATCGCCCAGGGCGTACGGGAGGTGCGTGCCGGACGCACGACCGTGGTGTTCACCTCCTCGCCCCTGCTGCTGGACCGCGCCGACCGGGTGGCGTTCCTGCACGAGGGCGAGGTCGCGGCGGTGGGCACCCACCGCGAACTGGTGCACAGCGAGCCGCGCTACCGGGCCGTGGTCACCCGCGAGACGGACGACGAGGCCGCGCTGGACGGCTCCGTCGCCCTGAAGGACGTACTGCAGGAACTGGAAGAGATCGAGGAGAAGGCATGATCGGCGTCGCGCCCCCGGCGTACGACCCGGCGGCTCCGACCACGGCGAGCACGCTGCCCGTCGGCGCCCCGGCGACCGTCCGCGCGTACGTGGCCGAACTGCTGCGGCGCCACCGCCGGGCGTTCCTGCTGCTGATCGCCGTCAACACGGCGGCCGTCCTCGCCTCGATGGCCGGTCCGTGGCTGCTGGGCGGGCTCGTGGAGCGGGTGTCCGACGGGGCCCGGGACGTGCGCCTGGAGTTCACCGCCGGGCTGTTCGTGGCGGCACTGGCCGTGCAGGCGGTGTTCGTCCGTCAGGTGCGGCTGCGCGGCGCCATGCTGGGCGAGCGGATGCTGGCCGACCTGCGCGAGGACTTCCTCGTGCGGTCGGTCGGGCTGCCGCCGGGCGTGCTGGAGCGGGCCGGGACCGGCGACCTGCTGTCCCGGATCACCACGGACGTCGACCGGCTGGCCAACGCGATGCGCGAGGCCGTGCCGCAGCTGTCGATCGGCGTCGTGTGGGTGGTCCTGCTCATGGGCGGGCTGGTCGTCACGGCACCGCCGCTGGCGCTCGCCGTGCTGGTCGCGCTGCCGCTGCTGATCGTCGGCTGCCGCTGGTACTTCCGGCGGGCGCCGGCCGCCTACCGCTCGGAGGCCGCCGGGTACGCCGCGGTGGCCGCCGTCCTCGCCGAGACCGTGGACGCGGGCCGGACCGTGGAGGCCCACCGCCTGGGCGAGCGCCGGATCGCGCTGTCGGAGCAGCGGATCCGCGAGTGGACGGCCTGGGAGCGCTACACGCTCTGGCTGCGGTCGGTGCTCTTCCCGGTCATCAACGTCACCCATGTGACCGTGCTGGCCTCGGTGCTGCTGATCGGCGGTGTGTTCGCCCTGGAGGGCTGGATCGACGTCGGCCAGCTCACCACCGGCGCGCTGATCGCGCAGATGCTGGTCGACCCGGTCGGCATGATCCTGCGCTGGTACGACGAGCTGCAGGTGGCGCAGGTGTCGCTGGCCCGGCTCGTCGGGGTCCGCGACATCGAGCCGGACGCCGGGGACGCCGCGGTGGTGCCCGAGGGACGCCATGTGCGCGCGGACCGGGTCCGCTTCGGCTACCTGGAGGGCGTGGACGTCCTGCGCAAGGTGTCCCTGGAGGTCGCGCCCGGCACCCGGCTGGCGCTGGTCGGCCCCTCCGGTGCGGGCAAGTCCACCCTGGGACGGCTGCTCGCCGGGATCTACGCGCCGGGGGACGGCCGCGTCACGCTGGGCGAGGCCGAGCTGTCCCGGATGCCCGCCGAGCGGGTCCGCGCGCACGTGGCCCTGGTCAACCAGGAGCACCACGTCTTCGTCGGTTCCCTGCGCGACAACCTCCGGCTCGCCCGGACCGGCGCGGTCGACGCCGAGCTGTGGGCGGCGCTCGGCGCGGTCGACGCGGACGGCTGGGCCCGGGCCCTCGACGACGGCCTGGACACCGAGGTCGGCTCGGGCGGCCTGGCGCTCACTCCGGCGCAGGCCCAGCAGATCGCCCTGGCGCGCCTGGTGCTGGCCGACCCGCACACGCTGGTCCTGGACGAGGCGACGTCCCTGCTCGACCCGCGCGCCGCCCGCCACCTGGAGCGGTCCCTGGCCCGGGTCCTCGACGGCCGCACGGTGGTCGCCATCGCGCACCGGCTGCACACCGCGCACGACGCCGACGTCATCGCGGTCGTCGAGAACGGGCGGATCAGCGAGCTGGGCAGCCACGAGGAGCTGGTCGCGGCGGACGGGGCGTACGCGGCGCTGTGGCGGTCCTGGCACGGCTGAGCGAGCGGGGGCGGGGATGCCCGGGTCGTGGCGTTGCGCGGTGCCGAGGCTCGGTGGAAGGCTGGAAGCAGGCACCGGCTCGGGGAGGCCCACGGGCGAGCGGTTCCCGGGCGGCGCCGGTGCGGTGCGGCGGCGGCCCGGCGCGGGCCCCGACGGCGGGCCCGCCCCCACCCCCTGGAGGTACCCGTGAACAGCTCCGACGGCTGGGGAGACGACGTCTACCAGCCGGATCAGGACGAGCAGAGAGAGGACACGGGGCTGCTCGACGCCGAGGACACCCTGGAGTACGACGGCGTCGACGATCCCCTGGACCGGGGCTGGTCCCCGCCGGAGCGGCCGTGGGCCGTCGAGCACCTCGGGGTGACGGCGGCCGAGCGGCTGCGGGGCGAGACGCTGGACCAGCGGCTCGCCGAGGAGCTGCCCGACACCGTCGCCCAGGACGGCGACGGTCTCGGGGACTGCGCGGGCAGCGACGGGGAACTCCTGGACAACGAGGTCGGCGCCGCCCGCTCCGGCCGGCTCGTCGCCCCCGACGAGGGCGCCCACGAGGACGAGGAGCCCGCGCTGGTCGCCACGGACGTGGGCATCGACGGCGCCGCGGCGTCGGCCGAGGAGGCAGCCGTCCACATCGTCGACGAGGACACCCTGCCCGGTTGATCGCGCCGGTCGATCGCACCGGTCGATCGCACCGGTCGATCGCAGAACAGACCAGAGCCGCCCGAGGAGCATCCATGCAGCAGGACAAGCACCCCGACTACCACCCCGTCGTCTTCCGCGACCGCGCCGCCGGATACGCCTTCCTCACCCGGTCCACGGCGACCAGCGACCGGACCATCGAGTGGGACGACGGCGAGACCTACCCGGTCGTGGACGTGGAGATCTCCTCGGAGAGCCACCCCTTCTACACGGGCAAGGCCCGCACGGTGGACTCGGAGGGCCGGGTCGCGGCCTTCGAGCGGCGGTACGGCAGCGGCTGAGCCCCGTCCCCCGGCATCGTGGGCCCGGCTGGTGGACTGCGCTCAGATCACGTTGAGCGCCGCCGCGCAGCCCACCCCGCCGAGCAGCATGAACGCCGGCATCAGCACCCTGAGCTCGACCCAGCTGCCCGCCCGGAACCGCATGAACCTGGGCGGCCCGACCGGGTACCAGCGCTTGCGCCCGACCGGGATGGGCCACAGGATCGGGCAGCCGGAGACGGTCAGCGCGTCCCCGATGTCGTGCACGATCGCCCCCAGCACCACCGGCAGGCCCAGCCACAGGTACTCCTGGCCCGGCGCCGTGAACAGCCAGTCCGCGCCGTTGCCCGGCTTGTCGAGCATGCCCGCGAGGATCCACGCCGTGGTCGCGGCCAGCAGCCACACCAGGACGTCGGCGCTGGAGCCGCGGGTCGCCCGCCACAGCAGGCCCTCGATGGCCAGGACCAGGTGCACGAAGAGGATGGCGAGCACGCCCCAGCGGTCACTGCTGATCGCCACGACCGAGGTCCCCACACCGATCAGCACCGCCCACAGCCAGGTGTGCGTGAGCGTGCGGTGCCCGCCGGAGCGGCGCGGGTCGCCCTGCTTCTTCGTGGCCTTGTAGACGGCGTACGACAGCTTGTCGACGATCTCGCACAGCCAGCGCGACAGCGGCCCGAAGGACCGGGAGATGGTGGCGGCCTTGTGGTCCAGGTCCGGGGCGAGGGCGGCTCCGGCGCAGATCAGGGCACCGACGAGGAGGACCGGCCAGGGCATCGGCTGCCCGGCGGCGGCCGCGGCCGCACCGACGCCGAGCCAGGCAGCGGCGCCCGACAGTGAGTGTGCTGGTCCCATCATGGCCGTTGCCCGCCCCATTCCTCGTGTGCCGCTGTCCAGTTGACCGGGAGCGCTGACGCGTCGTCGGCGCCCCAGCGTAGCGTTGGTGATCTTCCGGACCGCAGCCGATTCCCGCATCGGGCACCGGGCCAGGCAAGATGGGGGCGTGACCCTCATCGATCAGCTGCCGCCGACCGCCGACCCCGACGCCCTGTACGAAGCCTTCGAGGCGTGGGCCGGTGAGCGGGGGCTCACGCTCTACTCCCACCAGGAGGAGGCGCTGATCGAGGTGGTCTCCGGCGCGAACGTGATCGTGTCGACGCCCACCGGATCCGGCAAGAGCATGATCGCGGCGGGCGCCCACTTCGCGGCCCTGGCCCGGGACGAGGTCACCTTCTACACAGCCCCGATCAAGGCGCTGGTGTCGGAGAAGTTCTTCGAGCTGTGCAAGATCTTCGGCACGGAGAACGTCGGCATGCTCACCGGCGACGCGTCGGTCAACGCCGACGCCCCGGTCATCTGCTGCACCGCCGAGGTCCTCGCCTCGATCGCGCTGCGCGACGGCAAGGACGCGGACGTCGGCCAGGTCGTGATGGACGAGTTCCACTTCTACGCCGAGGGCGACCGGGGCTGGGCCTGGCAGATCCCCATCCTGGAGCTGCCGCAGGCACAGTTCGTGCTGATGTCGGCGACGCTCGGCGACGTCTCCTTCTTCGAGAAGGACCTCACCCGCCGCACCGGCCGCCCGACGGCGGTGGTCCGCTCGGCGACCCGCCCGGTCCCGCTGTCCTACGAGTACCGCTACACACCGCTCACGGAGACGCTGACCGACCTGCTCCAGGCCCGGCAGGCTCCCGTCTACATCGTGCACTTCACGCAGGCCCAGGCGGTGGAGCGGGCGCAGGCGCTGATGAGCATCAACATGTGCTCGAAGGAGGAGAAGGAGCAGATCGCCGACCTGATCGGCAACTTCCGCTTCACCACCAAGTTCGGCCGCAACCTCTCCCGCTACGTCCGGCACGGCATCGGCGTCCACCACGCGGGCATGCTGCCCAAGTACCGCCGCCTGGTGGAGAAGCTCGCGCAGGCCGGACTGCTGAAGGTCATCTGCGGTACCGACACCCTCGGCGTCGGCGTCAACGTGCCCATCCGCACCGTGCTGTTCACGGCCCTGACCAAGTACGACGGCACCCGCGTCCGCACGTTGCGGGCCCGGGAGTTCCACCAGATCGCGGGCCGCGCCGGCCGGGCCGGCTTCGACACGGAGGGCTTCGTCGTCGCGCAGGCCCCCGAGCACGTCGTCGAGAACGAGAAGGCCCTCGCCAAGGCCGGCGACGACCCCAAGAAGCGCCGCAAGGTCGTCCGCAAGAAGGCCCCGGAGGGGTTCGTCGCCTGGTCGGAACAGACCTTCGAGAAGCTCATCGTCTCCGAACCGGAGCCGCTGGCCTCCCGGTTCCGGGTGACGCACACGATGCTGCTGTCGGTGATCGCCCGCCCCGGCAACGCCTTCGAGGCGATGCGCCGCCTGCTGGAGGACAACCACGAGCCGCGCAAGCAGCAACTGCGGCACATCCGCCGGGCCATCGCCATCTACCGTTCGCTGCTGGACGGCGGCGTCGTCGAGAAGCTCGACGAGCCGGACCCGACCGGCCGGATCGTCCGGCTCACCGTCGACCTCCAGCAGGACTTCGCCCTCAACCAGCCGCTGTCCACGTTCGCCCTCGCCGCGTTCGAACTGCTCGACCCCGAGTCGCCGTCGTACGCGCTCGACATGGTGTCCGTCGTGGAGTCGACCCTGGACGACCCCCGGCAGATCCTCGCCGCCCAGCAGAACAAGGCGCGCGGCGAGGCCGTGGCCCAGATGAAGGCCGACGGCGTCGAGTACGAGGAGCGCATGGAGCGCCTCCAGGACATCACCTACCCCAAGCCCCTGGAGGAGCTGCTCTTCCACGCGTACAACACGTACCGCAAGAGCCACCCCTGGGTCGGCGACCATCCGCTGTCGCCGAAGTCGGTCATCCGCGACATGTACGAACGGGCACTGTCCTTCACCGAGTTGGTGTCCCACTACGAGCTGGCCCGCACCGAGGGCATCGTGCTGCGCTACCTCGCCAGCGCCTACAAGGCCCTCGACCACACCGTCCCGGACGACCTGAAGTCCGAGGACCTGCAGGACCTGATCGAGTGGCTGGGCGAGATGGTGCGCCAGGTCGACTCCAGCCTGCTCGACGAGTGGGAGCAGCTGGCCAACCCGGCGGAGATGACCGCCGAGGAGGCCCAGGAGAAGGCCGACGAGGTCAAGCCGGTCACCGCCAACGCGCGCGCCTTCCGCGTCCTGGTCCGCAACGCCATGTTCCGCCGCGTCGAACTGGCCGCCCTGGACCAGGTCGAGGAACTGGGCGAGATGGACGCCGAGTCCGGCTGGGACGCCGACGCCTGGGGCGAGGCCATGGACAAGTACTGGGACGAGTACGACGACCTCGGCACCGGCCCCGACGCCCGCGGCCCCAAGCTGCTGCTCATCGAGGAGGAGCCGCACAACGGGCTGTGGCGGGTCCGGCAGATCTTCCACGACCCGAACGGAGACCACGACTGGGGCATCAGCGCGGAGGTCGACCTCGCCGCCTCGGACGCGGAGGGCCGCGCGGTCGTGCGCGTCACCGACGTCGGCCAGTTGTGACCGGCCGGGCAGCAGCGAGCACAGGAGAATCCCACCCATGACGACGAACCCGGCCGAGAGACTCGTCGACCTGCTCGACCTGGAGCAGATCGAGGTCGACATCTTCCGTGGCCGCAGCCCGCAGGAGTCCCTGCAGCGGGTCTTCGGCGGGCAGGTGGCGGGCCAGGCGCTGGTCGCCGCGGGCCGCACCACGGAGGGCGACCGGCCCGTGCACTCGCTGCACGCCTACTTCCTGCGTCCCGGCCGCCCGGGCGTGCCGATCGTCTACCAGGTGGAGCACGTGCGCGACGGGCGCTCCTTCACCACCCGGCGGGTCACGGCCGTGCAGCATGGCCGCACGATCTTCAACCTCACCGCCTCCTTCCACAAGCCGGAGGACGGCGGCTTCGAGCACCAGCTGCCCCCGGCCCGCGAGGTCCCCGACCCCGAGTCCCTGCCCACGGTCACGGACGAGATCCGCCAGCACCTGGGCGCGCTGCCCGAGCAGCTGGAGCGGATGGCCCGCCGCCAGCCGTTCGACATCCGGTATGTGGACCGGCTGCGCTGGAGCGCCGAGGAGGTCCGCGACGCCGAGCCGCGCAGCGCCGTGTGGATGCGCGCCGTCGGGCCGCTCGGCGACGACCCGCTCGTACACACCTGCGCCCTGACCTACGCCAGCGACATGACCCTGCTGGACGCCGTCCGCATCCCGGTCGAGCCGCTGTGGGGGCCGCGGGGCTTCGACATGGCGTCGCTGGACCACGCCATGTGGTTCCACCGCCCCTTCCGCGCGGACGACTGGCTGCTGTACGACCAGGAGTCCCCCATCGCGGTCGGCGGCCGTGGTCTGGCCCGCGGGCGTATCTACGACCGGGACGGCCGGCTGGTGGTCTCGGTCGTGCAGGAGGGGCTCTTCCGGAAGCTGGGCTGACCCGCGGCGTGCTCCGGCCGGACGGCTCCGATCGCGCCCGTGCCCCGATCCGGCGACCATGGCAGGAGGCGGCCCAGCCGGCGTCACACGTCCGCCGATCCGGGAGGTGTCCACTCTGCTCCCCGTGCTCCCCGTGCTGTTCGCGGTCTGCGCGGCCCTCAGCAACGCCGTCGCGACGGTGTTGCAGCGCAAGGCGGCGTTGTCCGTGCCGCGCTCCGAGGGCCTGCGGGCCGGGCTGATGCTCGATCTGCTGCGCCGGCCGGTCTGGCTGGCCGGCATCCTCGCGGTGATCGGCGCCGCCGTCTGCCAGGCGCTGGCGCTGGCGACCGGGCCGCTGACGATCGTGCAGCCGGTGTTCGTGCTGGAGCTGCCGCTCACGTTGGTCGTCGCCTCCCTTCTGATGCACCGGCGGCTGCCGGGTTCTGGCTGGCTGGCTGTGACGGTGGTGGTGGCGGGGCTGGCGGTCGCGCTCGCCGCGGCCTCCCCGTCCGGCAACCGCACCCACGTGGAGCTGGACCGCTGGATCCCCGCGCTCGCCGTGTGCGCCGGTGCCGTCGCCGGTCTCGCCCTCGCGGCTCTGAAGCGCCCGGAGGGCCGTGCCCGGGCGGCCTGCCTCGGTGCGGCGACGGCGATCAGCTACGCGGTGACCGCGGCCCTGATGAAGGCCGCCACGCACATCCTCGACAAGCAGGGGCTGGCCGGCTTCCTCACCGCCTGGCAGACGTACGCGTTCGCCGTGACCGGGGTGTGCGCGCTGTTCCTGCTGGAGAACGCCATGCAGGCCGGTCCGCTGGTCGCCTCGCAGCCGGCGCTCACCCTCGGTGACGCGCTGGTGAGCCTCGCCCTCGGCATCCTCCTGTACGAGGAGACGATCCGCTCCGGGTGGTGGCTGCTGCCCCAGCTGTTCGGTGTGGCGCTGATCGCCGCGGGGGTCCTCGCCCTGGCGCGGATTCCGCTCACCCAGTCGCTGGTGGCACCTGACGACGAACGCCGGACGGTGGACGCGCCCTGATCGGCGAGTGCGCTCTGATCGGCGGGTGCGCCTTGATCGACGAGCGCGCCTTGATTACGGGCGCGGTCGGACGCGGTCCGACGGTGGTCGGCCGGGGTGAGGCCGGGAGCCGGGGGGCGCGACCGGGCGCGGCCGGGCGTGCGGCAGGTTCCGGTGCTTGTCTCGATAGGTGCTCTTGGCCTA
>NZ_JAPSKN010000022.1:0-12487 GCF_031181705.1 Streptomyces sp. | reverse complement strand
GTGCTTGTCTCGATAGGTGCTCTTGGCCTAGCGCCGGCCTCTGCGTCGTAGCCGGCCAAGGAGGCCGGTCGGACTCGGCTGCGTGGGTGGTGCAGGCTCCGGCAACGGGCGCGGTGCCGAGCATTCCCCGCGGGCCGTCTCCATCGTATGGGCCAGGTCCGCGCGGAACCAGGCCACTTCGTCGGGATCCGTCGCCGTCGTGAGCCGCTGGGCGAGTTCGGCGGCCGGTGAGCCGGGCGCGCCGTGGCCGGGGAGGCGGGGGCGGAAGCGGTCCAACCGGGCCAGGTCATCGGGGTCCCCGACGACCTCCGCCACGTCGACGGGGTCGAGGAGGGCGGCGACGGCTGCCGCGCGCGCCCACGGGTCGTCGCCCGCCTGCCGAAGCAGGAAACCGCTGTGCCGTCCCCGCCAGTTGCGGGGGCGGCGATCCAGCCCGGCGTTCAGTCCGTCCCTGATCTCCGCGGGCAGGCGTCCGGACAGCAGCCGGGCGTTGTTCGCCTCGGCCGTGAACTGCCGTAGCTCCTCGGCCAGATACAGCCAGACGACGGCCCGATAGCGGTTGAGGTAGAAACTCACCGGTACGAGCAGGCCGAAGCGGGCGAGGCTCGTGAACCTGGTGGGCGCGATCTCCATGAGCGCGGCGCCCTCCTGGGTGCCGGTGGTCCTGACCCGTCCCCGGAGGCCGTCGGGGAAGCCGTCGGCGGCACGCAGCCGGTCGAGTTCGGCGCGTGTGACGCGTCGGCCTCCCCCGCCTTCGTCCGGCGCGGTCCGGATGAGCCCCAGGTTCACGGCGAGGTCGAACTCGCTCCGCTTGAGGTTGAGTTCGCGGGCGGCCCGGCTCGGGCCGAAGGTGGAGCGGTCGGTTTTCGCGAGCGTGCCTGACATGGTCGTCTCCCCCGTGGAGTCAGTGAGTGGCGCCGCGTGTGGCCATGCATGCGGCTGACATGCGTGGCCACTGTGCGGTCACCATGTGCGGTAGCGGTGTGCGGTCGTCGTGGAAAGACCGTAGCCCGATCCGCCCACCTCGTGGCGAGCCTGTGGATAACTCCGCGGGAAAGAAGAACGCGCAGGTCAGGCGCCCTTGGTCGGCTTTCGTTCGGGCTGGCGGGCGTCCACGTCGAGGTGTTCACCGACCCGGTTGACCAGCAGTGTCATCTCGTACGCGATCTGGCCGATGTCGGCCTCCGCGCCGCTGAGGACGCACAGACAGCTGCCCGTGCCGGCCGCGGTGACGAAGAGCACCGCGTCATCGAACTCGATCATCGTCTGGCGGACACTGCCCGCACCGAAGTGCCGTCCCGAGCCCTTGGCCAGGCTGTGCAGGCCGGACGACACGGCCGCGAGGTGCTCGGCGTCCTCGCGGCGCAGTCCGGTGCTCGCGCCCGTCACCAGGCCGTCGTTGGACAGGACCAGTGCGTGCCGGACGTCGTGGACGCGCTCGGTCAGGTCGTCCAGCAGCCAGTCGAGTCCCTGGTTCTGCGCCATGTCCCGATCTCCCCGTTTTCTCCCCGTACGATTCTCCTCCTGGCCGGAGGATCTCCACGCCAGCCTTCCCCAGGACCGCGGTCGGGGCAAGGAGGATGGGAGCCATGGCGGAGAAGATGACCGACGCGCAATGGCGGGAGTTCGTCTCCCACGGCACCCGCACCGGAAAGCTGTCGACGGTCCGCGCCGACGGCAGCCCGCACGTGACGCCGATCTGGTTCGTGCTGGACGGGGACGAGCTGGTGTTCAACACCGGAAAGAGCAGTGTGAAGGGGCGCAACATCGTCCGGGACGGCCGGGTCGCCGTGTGCGTGGACGACGACCGGCCGCCCTACTCCTTCGTCGTGCTCACGGGCCGCGCCCGGGTCTCGGAGGACCTCGACGAGGTTCGCCACTGGGCCACCCGGATCGGCGCCCGGTACATGGGTGAGGAGCGCGCCGAGGAGTTCGGCGCCCGCAACGGCGTGCCCGGCGAACTCCTCGTACGCGTCACGATCGACCGGATCCTGGCGGAGCGGAACGTCGCGGACTGACCACGCGGTCGCCGGGTCAGCCGACCGAGTCGAGGAGCCGGGCGGTGTGCATCCGCCCGGCGTACTCGACGAGCCGGATCAGCACCTCCTTCCCCGAGTCGCGGTCACGCGCGTCGCACAGCACGACGGGCGTGCCCCGGTCGAGGTCGAGGGCGCGCGAGACGTCCGGGGCGCCGTGCCGCCGGGCGCCCGCGAAGCAGTTGACGGCCACGACGAACGGGATGCGCCGGTGCTCGAAGTAGTCGACGGCGGGGAAGCAGTCCTCCAGGCGCCGGGTGTCGGCGAGCACCACCGCGCCGAGCGCCCCCTGCGACAACTCGTCCCACAGGAACCAGAAGCGGTCCTGGCCGGGCGTGCCGAACAGGTACAGGGACAGGTCGGAGCGGATGGTGATGCGTCCGAAGTCCATGGCGACGGTCGTGGTGGTCTTGTGGTCCAGGCCGTCGGTGTCGTCCACGTACTGGCCCGCCTCGCTGAGGAGTTCCTCGGTGCGCAGCGGCCGGATCTCGCTGACGGCGCCGACCAGGGTGGTCTTGCCCACCCCGAATCCGCCGGCGACCAGAATCTTCAACGCCAGCGCGGCGCTCTCGCCGCCCGCGGCGTCGCAGTGCTCGGAGACCATTGATCACTTCTCTCGGGAGTGCCGGCAACGAATGACGTGCCTGCGGGTGTGATGCGGGTTCGTCCACGCCGGACGTGCAGTCCCGCGCGGGTTCGGCTACAGCGCCCTCAGCCCTTCGATCACCTCGCGCAGAATGCGTTCGTCGGGCAGTTGCGCCGGAGGCACGGGGCGGCTGACGGTGACGCAGCCGAGCTCCAGGAGGTCGCCGAGGAGGACCCTGACCACGCCCACGGGCAGGTCCGCGCCGGCGGCGAGTTCGGCGACCGCGACGTCCTGGGCGGGGGTGACGGTGGCGTAGGCCCACAGTGCCAGCAGGGAGAGTCGGGGGCCTACGGGGTGTACGCATGGACTCCTCGCTCGGGAGTGGTCGGGGGTGCGGGCCGCCTGCGGCGGGACGAGCCGCCCGGGGCTTGCGGCGGACCGCCCGGGCCGCGGGTGGGCGGCCCGGGGCTCGCGACTGACCGGCCGGGGGCGGAACCTCACCGGGCTGGAGGCGAATCGTCCTGGGGGGCGAGCCGCCCGGGTCCGGTCGTGAACCACCCGAGCCGCGCCCGCCCGGCTTCGGCGCGCCGCCCGCCGCACGCGACCACCCCTAGGGCGAGACGCTCTCGACCGGCCGCTGCGCCGATGCGGACGCCTCCCGTTGACCGGTCGTCGGCGACAGTGCGACGAAGTCCGACGTCAGGAAGAGGTAGGACCCGAGGCCGACGGCGAGAGGGAAGATGAACTGCATCGCCGCGGCCCCCGGCAGAGCCTCCGCGGAGGGCGACAAGCGAGCGCTCACCGCGAACATCCCGGTGTAGTGCATGCCGCTGACCGCCGCGCCCATGATCAGGGACGCCAGGGTGACCGCGACGGGCGACTCGATGTTGAGCGCCGCCCAGAGCGCGGCCGTCGCGGCGACCACAGCGATCAGGACCGAGAGCATGACGAGCGCCGGATCGTAAGTGACGTCACCGTGCAGGCGCACGGCCGCCATGCCGAGGTAGTGCATGCTCGCGACGCCGAGGCCGGTCGTGAGTCCGCCCACGAACAGCGACCTGCCGCGGTCATGGCCGTAACCGACGGCGAAGACGCCGACGCAGACGACGACCATGGCCACGAGCGGGCTCAGCAGCGTGAGCGGCACGTCGTGGCGGATGTCGGTGCCGGCGGCACGGAAGCCGAGCATGGCCACGTAGTGCATGGTCCAGATGCCCGTGCCGATCGCCGAGGCGGCGGTGACGAGCCAGTTGCGGCGCGAGCGCCCGGTGGCGGCGAGCGCGCGGACGGTGCAGCGCAGCCCGAGGGCGGCGCCTGTGCACGCCATCACGTACGACAGCGCGGGGGTCAGCCACCCCAGGGCGGCGGGGTCCAGATGTCCCATGGCCCCGGGACGCTAGACCCGGAGCAGGCACACAACGGGGGCGCATTTCGAAAGCTGTTGCAATATGACGCAGCGATGCACCGGAACGATCGGGGCACGCTCGAACGTGTGCACTGAGGCATGATCCCTGCCGGTGAGGAATCATGCGGTGCATGAGCGACGACCAGACGCGTGTTCAGCAGTTCTTCGCCGCCCGCGCCGCCGACTGGGACACCCGGTTCCCCGACGACGGTCCGGCCTACGCCGCCGCGGTCGCGGAACTCGGGTTGCGGGCGGGAGACCGTGTCCTCGACGCCGGATGCGGCACCGGCCGTGCCCTGCCGCCCCTGCGCGCCGCCGTGGGGCCCTCGGGGGTGGTGCTCGGGGCCGATCTGACCCCGGCCATGCTGCGGGAGGCCGTGCGGGCCGGACGGGACCGTGACGGGACGCTGCTGCTCACTGATGTCGCCGCGCTGCCCCTGCGCGCGGGGTCGCTGGACGCCGTGTTCGGGGCGGGGCTCATCTCGCATCTGCCGAACCCGGCCGAGGACCTGCGGGAGCTGGCGCGTGTGGTGCGCCCCGGTGGTGTGCTGGCGCTGTTCCATCCGATCGGCAGGGCGGCCCTCGCGGCCCGCCACGGTCGTCCGCTCACCCCTGACGACCTGCGCGCGGAGCCCAACCTCCGTCCCCTGCTGGCCGGTTCGGGGTGGCGCCTGACGTCGTACGTCGACGAGGACGCCCGCTTCCTGGCCCTGGCCGTCCGCGAGGACTGAGCTTCCCTCACCTGACGTCCGCGAGGACTGCGCGCTCTTCCCCCGACGTCCGCGAGGACTGAACGCCCCCTCACGCAGACCGCCGCGAGGACTGAACGCCCCCCTCACGCCGACCGCCGCGGAAACCGGGGGCTCCCTCACCCGGCCGCGGCGTCCGGCACTCCCGTATGCCGCACCGGGCAGCCCCGTACGCCCGGTACCGGCCACGTCCCCAGTTCGGCGATCTCGTAGCCGTTCGGGTAGCCCTTGATCTCCCGGTTCTGGCGGGCGAAGTGCGGGGCGCGCCGGGGCGGCAGCAGCCGGACGGCACGCCCCCGCAGCCGTACCGCGCGGCGTACCCACGCGCGCGTGACGGTACTCGGCGGGGTGTAGCGGAACGCGTCCAGGAGCGAGTCGTCGAGCAGCGAGAGGGTCGCGGTGCGCAGCAGCGGCGCGAGCGGGCGCGGGTACCAGGAGGCCATCAGATCGAGCGTGGCGTCCGAGACGCGGCGGGCGTCCTCGTCCCAGGCGAAGTGGGCCGCCTCGTAGTCGTCGAGGCAGGTCTCGAACTCCTCGTACGTCCGGGGGATGTCCTTGATGCCCATGTGGCGGCCGAGCGTGCGGTAGTGGACGACACTGGCGACGGTCTCGTGGCGCGACATCCTGCGCCAGCCGTAGGCGTCGATCCACCGCTTCGGCATCACGACGAACGTGCAGAGCACGTAGCGCATGTCCTCGTCGCTGATGTCGTAGCTGCGGTGCATCCCGTTGATGCGGCGGATCGCGGTCCGGCCCTGCTCGCTGCCGAAGCCGTGCTCGACGACGGTGTCCAGGAGCAGCGAGGTGTCGTCGTAGCGCTTCTGCGTGCGGTCCGTGAGCTCCGCGGTCCGTGCGAGCAGCCGGCCGATGCTCGGGACGGCGTAGGTGCGGTACAGGGCCAGTTCCAGCGAGCGGGCGAAGTCCCAGGGGAACTCGTAGGCCACACTGAGCCGGTAGATCTCCGTGGCCTCGCGGTACGGGTCCATGCCGCGGATCCGCCCGAGCCGTTCGAACCGCTTCACCGTGCCGTCCCCCTTCTGTCTGCGAAGCTCCAACTCTACGTTGGTGGCCGGGAGATGAACCGCGAGCGGGGACAGCGCACCGGGGGAAGGCGGTCAGCATGTGGGACAGGGTCCGCAAGGCCGGGGGGAGAGTCGCGCACGCCCTGCGCCCGGAGCCGAGGACGGGCGGCCGTGAGCGCCCGCACAACCTCTTCGAGGCCGCGGCCGTCTATGTCGCGGCGAGCGCGCAGGACGACCAGGAACGGGCCGACGAGGCGGCCGGCTGGGTGTCGCCGGAGGCGCTGTCGTTCGGGGTGAACGAGCTGGCCTGCCGGGCCGTCGTCGCGCTGGCGCGCGAGCGCGGCGAGTCGCCCGGGAACGTGGCCCGTGAGCTGCTGGGGCTGCCGGCGGTGTGAGGGACCGGGCGCCGGAGGGCCGATTCGCCCCTGTCCGCCGGAAAACTGCAGCTCCGGGCGCGCTTGCGAGGTCGTGACAAGCGGCTTCCGCTCGCACTAGGGTGCGCGCCGTTGGACGAATGGATGGGGGTGCTGGGATGGCCGGGACGGACGAGGACGCCGTCGCCGCCGCGGACGATGCGCTCTATGTGCTCACGGCGGTGCTGCTGACGCCGGCGAAGTTCCCGAGCGTGCTGGGCGACGACTACCCGGAGGCGTGCGCGGCGCTCGGCCTCGCGCCGCTCGCCGACGGTTACGGGCTGGTGCTCGGCCAGGACGGCGACGGCGCCCGGTGGACGGTGGTCATCGACGACGTCTCCCTGGTGGCGGTCGCGATCGCGTCATGGGACTGCGGCATGGAGTACGAGCTGTCGCCCGACGAGCGCACGGTGGTCGCGGCCCTGCCCGGCTGGCCCCTCGCGGTGGCCGTAGCGGCGCCCGACGTGCCCGCGCCGCACGATCCCGGCCCGGAGGCCGACGACCGGCCGCCGCTGACCCCGCCGGACACCAGCGCGTGGGGTCCGGCCCAGCGGCGCCTGGGCGCGGACGAGATCGCGCTGCAGTGGGCGACGTGGCGGGAGCAGGTCGACGACGCGGCCTTCCCGCAGCCCGGGACGGCGGCGACGCCGGGTGACGGCGGCGAGGCCGCCGACGGCCCGGACGGCGCAGGCGAGAACGGGCCGGCCGGCCACAGCGGCATCCGGCGCGTCCTGGCGGAGGCGCGCACCTACATCGACACGCCACCGCCGCTGGGCCGGGTCCGCTCGTCGTTCGCACCGGGGGACGCGCGGACCCTGCGGGCCGACGGTCCCGGCTGGTCGCTGGTGGCCAGGACCGACGACATCGCCTTCGTGCTGCTGGACGAGGAGCCCGGCGAGGTCCTGCCGGTGGGGCGGGGGCCGGAGCTGCCGGGCCTCCTCGCGGCGCTCGACAAGATGGCCGTACGGCCGTCCTGAGCGGTCCGACGATCAACGGTTCGAACGGAACGGACGGAACGGACGCTCCGGACGATCAGCGGTTCGAACGGGAGGGGCGCTCCGGACGATCAGCGGCCCAGCTCCTTGCGGTTGACGCGGCGCAGCCTGCGTCGCTGTGCGGGATCCAGCGCGAGGTAGGCGGCGGCCGGGACTCCCAGGATGATCAGAAGCGCGGCCCACCAGGGCAGCCAGATCAGCAGGATGAGCCCGGCCGCCACACCACCCGCGGCGATCTTGGCGTTCTTCGACATGACTGTCGCCTCCTTCGCGGCCACTGCCGCTCTCTGTCCTGGAAACGGCCTCGCGTTTCCGGCGGTTCCAACGCTGTCCCTGAGACATCCCTGAGGCCTGACCCCGAGGCGACCCTGAGGAGACGCACCGCCGAAGGACGCACTGCCGCGGCAGTGCACCGCAACGCACACCACTGCGCATTCATAGTGACCCACCTCACAGTAAAGCCATACGCGCACATTCGAAATGTGCTGTACCCTCGGCGACTCCCACTGCTAGTCAAATTTGAGGAATCAGTCATAGCCGAGCAGACGACTCCCCCGGCACCGTCCTCCGCTCTCTCCGGTCTTCCCGACCCCGCCGATCATCCCGACCTGTTCCCTCTGCCCGATCTCCCCGAACTCACCCAGTGCGCCGCCGTGTTCCTGCCCGGCGACCCGGCCCGCACCGGCAGCGTCGCCTTCTGGCGGCCTGACGGCGACCCGCCTCCGGCCGTCGCGCCGGGATCCGTCTCGGAGCTGACCGTCGCCGTGCCCGGCCACGACGGGGTCGAGGCGGTGGACGTGCCCGCCGCGCTGATGCCGGTGGACGCGGTCCTGCCGCTCCTCACCCGCGCGCGACTGACCGGACAGGGTCACCGTGCCACTGTCTTCTGGGGCGCGGCCGCCTTCCAGGCGCTGCACCTCGTGGCCCGCGGACTGCTGCTGCCGGGGCTGTCGCAGGGCGACCACGACGCCTGGCGCACGGGCCCGCTGGGCGCCCAGGACATCGAGGTCCTGCGCCGGCTCGCCGCCGCCATGCCGCCCGAGGCGCACGCCGTGCCACTGCCGGGCGCCCGGCCCCTGCGGCTGCCCGACCCCGAGCAGCTCCTGCGCGCCTTCCTCGACGCCGTGGCCGACAGCCTGCCCCGCTCCCCCGCCGCGCCTGCGGTGACCGGCGGACCCGCCTACGCGTCACCGGCACCGGTGCACCTGCCCGAGCAGCGCCCCTGGGCCGCCGACATCGCCGCCGGTCTCGACGCGGGCGTGCGGCTGTCGCTGCGCGTCGAGGCGCACGGCCTGACCGGGACGGCCGATGACGACGCCGACGTGACGTTCCGCGCCGTGCTCCAGGTGCACGGCGTGAGCGACCCGGCGCTCGTCGCGGACGCCGCCGACGTCTGGGCGGGCACCGCGGGCGAGGCTCTCGGCCCCCGCGCGCGGATGGACGCCCTGCTCGCCCTGCGCCGGGCCGCACGGGCCTGGGCCCCGCTCACCCCCCTGCTGTCGGCGGCCGTGCCGGACGCGATGGAACTCACCGACGACGAGGTCACCGAGCTCCTCGGCGCGGGCGCCCACGCCCTGGCGACGGCCGGCGTGGACGTGCACTGGCCGCGGGAACTGGCCCGCGAGCTCACCACGCGCGCGGAGGTGGGGCCTTGCGACGACGAGCGGGACGACGGCCGCTCCTCCGCCGCCGTGCCGTCGTTCCTGTCCGCCGACGCGCTGCTCGCCTTCGACTGGTCCTTCGCACTCGGCGACCGGAAACTGAGCCGCGCGGAACTGGACCGGCTCGCCGAGGCCAAGCGCCCGGTCGTTCGGCTGCGCGACCAGTGGGTCCTGATCGACCCTCGGGAAGTGGCACTCGCCCGCTCCCGGCAGGACCGCAAGGTCACCCCGGTCGACGCCCTGGGAGCCGCCCTGACGGGCTGGACCGAGGTGGACGGCCGGCGGGTCGAGGTACGGCCCACCGGCTGGCTGGCGGCTCTGCGGGAGCGGCTGGCCGATCCCGAGGCGCAGCGGCCCGTGGCACAGCCGGCCGCCCTCGCGGCCACCCTGCGGGACTACCAGCGGCGGGGCCTGAACTGGCTCGCGAGCATGACGTCGCTCGGGTTGGGCTGCTGTCTCGCAGACGACATGGGGCTCGGCAAGACGGTCACGCTGATCGCGCTGCACCTGCACCGGCAGGCCGACGCGCAGTCCGCCGGTCCCACCCTGGTGGTCTGCCCGACCTCCCTGATGGGCAACTGGCAGCGGGAGATCGAGCGGTTCGCGCCCGGTACGCCGGTGCGGCGCTTCCACGGCCCACGCCGGGATCTGGCGGGCCTCGCCGACGGCGAGTTCGTGCTCACCACGTACGGCACGATGCGCCTGGACGCGGCCCGGCTGGCGGAGGTGCCCTGGGGCATGCTCGTGGCGGACGAGGCCCAGCACGTGAAGAACCCGTACTCCTCCACCGCGCGGCAGTTGCGTTCCATCGGAGCACGCGCGCGTGTGGCGCTCACCGGCACCCCGGTGGAGAACAACCTGTCGGAGCTGTGGGCGATCCTCGACTGGGCGACCCCGGGGCTGCTGGGCCGGCTCGGCACCTTCCGCAGGCGGTACGCGGAGGCCGTCGAGGGCGGCCGGGACCCGGCCGCCGCGGACCGGCTGGCCCGGCTCGTACGGCCGTTCCTGCTGCGCCGCCGCAAGTCCGACCCGGGCATCGCGCCCGAGCTGCCGCCGAAGACGGAGACCGACCACGCCGTGTCGCTCACCCCGGAGCAGACGGCGCTGTACGAGGCCGTGGTGCGGGAGGCGCTCGCGGACATCTCCGGCGCCGGCAGCATCGCGCGGCGCGGGCTGATCGTGAAGCTGCTGACCGGCCTGAAGCAGATCTGCAACCACCCGGCGCAGTACCTCAAGGAGGAGCGGCCGGCGATCTCCGGGCGCTCCGGGAAGCTCGAACTGCTGGACGAACTGCTCGACACGATCCTCGCCGAGGGTGCGGGCGTGCTGGTCTTCACGCAGTACGTGCGGATGGCCCGCCTCCTGGAACGGCACCTGGCCGCCCGCGGCACGCCCTGGCAGTTCCTGCACGGGGGCACGCCCGTCGCCGAGCGCGAGGCCATGGTGCAGCGCTTCCAGGACGGGGAAGTACCGGTGTTCCTCCTGTCGTTGAAGGCGGCCGGCACCGGCCTGAACCTCACCCGGGCCGAGCACGTGGTGCACTACGACCGCTGGTGGAACCCGGCCGTCGAGGCCCAGGCGACGGACCGTGCCTACCGCATCGGGCAGACCCGGCCCGTGCAGGTGCACCGGATCATCGCGGAGGGAACGATCGAGGACCGCATCGCCGAACTGCTGACCCGCAAGCGGGAGCTGGCGGACGCGGTCCTCGGTTCCGGCGAGGCGGCGCTCACCGAACTGACGGACGCGGAACTGGCCGATCTGGTCGCACTGCGAGGGGGCCTGCGATGACGGAGTACGACGGTGACACGGAACGCACGTTCGCGGCGCTGCCGCCCGCGCGTGGGCGGGGCTTCGCACAGACCTGGTGGGGACAGGCGTGGCTGAAGGCGCTGGAGGACACGGCGCTGGACAACGCACAGCTCAAGGCGGGCCGCCGGCTGGCCCGCGCGGGAGCGGTCGGTGCGGTGTCGGTCCGTCCGGGCCGGCTCACGGCCGTCGTCCAGGACCGCGACCGCACGGCGCACCGGGCCGACGTCCTGCTGGAGCAGCTGTCGCCCGGGCAGTGGGACCGCCTGCTGGACATGGCGGTGGAGCGGGCCGGCCACGTGGCGGCGCTGCTGGACCGGGAGATGCCGCCGCACCTGGTCGAGGACGCGGCGGCGGAGGGCGTCGACCTGCTGCCCGGCCTGGGCGACCTGGAGCCGGAGTGCGACTGCGGAGCGTGGGACCACTGCGGGCACACGGCGGCGCTGTGCTACCAGGTGGCGCGGCTGCTGGACCAGGACCCGTTCGTCCTGCTGCTGATGCGGGGGCGTGCCGAGGACGGCCTGCTGGGCGACCTGCAGCGGCGCAGCGCCACGTCCGTCGGGGGATCCGCCGGACCGGAGGGCGTGGACGCCGCCGAGGCCTATGGCGCCGGTGACATCCTGCCGCCGCTCCCGGAACTTCCGGCTCTGCCCGACGGGCCCGGTGTGCCGCCGTCCCTGGACGCCGAGACGGCGCCCGCGCCCGGCGTCGACCCCGCCGCGCTGGAGTTCCTGGCCGCGCGCACGGCCGGACGGGCCCACCGACTGCTCGGGCAGGCGCTCCGAGGCGCCTTCGAGGCGGAGCTGACGCCCGCACAGGACGCGGTACGGCTGGCCGCGGGCGAAGCCGGGCAGGAGGCGGCCGCCCGGCAGGAGACCGCTCCGGGCCGTGAGGTGGCGGACCGTCTCGCCGACGGCTCGGGACGCGGCCGGGAGGGTCTGGCAGCCGCCGTACGCGCGTGGCGCCACGGTGGTGCGGAGGCGCTGTCCGTCCTCGACGAGGAGTGGCGTGTGGAGGGCGAGGCGCTCGCACGGGCGCGTGCCGCCCTGGACTCGGCCTGGGACGCGGACGAACGGCCCGAGCTGCGGGCCCGGGCGAACCGCTGGACGGCCGTCGGCGCACCGGTCCAGTTGCGTCTCGGCCGGGACGGCCGGTGGTGGCCCTACCGCAAGGAACGCGGGCGCTGGCTGCCCGTCGGAGCCGCGACCCGGGACCCTGCCACGGCTCTCGCGTCGGCGGAACTCACCGCCGACGCAGCCGCGCCAAGCTCAGGGCAGTAGCTCACTCACCGAGGTCCAGGGACGGAAGAAGCGATTCCAACCCACTGGGCGGATCGCTCGGCAGCCGGGTCGGCAGGTCACTGGGCAGATCGCTCGGCAGCCGGGTCGGAAAGCCCGAGGGCAGCGCGGTCGGCAGGTCGCTCGGCAGCCGGGTGGGAATGCCGAACGAGGGCCTGGACGTGCTGCTCGAACCCGATCCGGGCGGCTCGTCCTGGTCCGGCGAGTCGTCGCGTCCCGAGGCCATCAGCACCACGACGGACACGGCCGCGACGGCCACGAGTACGGCCGGCAGCAGGAACAGCGGAGCGCGGCGCCGGGGAGGACCGGGCGGACGGGCCGGTACGGGCGGCATGGCCATACGGACCAGAGTCGCGGCGTACCGCTCGGCGCGGGAGGGGCGCGCGGAAGCTGATACGGACTCATGGCACGGACCGCATGGTTCCGGAGCGTGACGGGCCCGTCGGCCGGTCACCCTGACCGGCCGACGGCCCGCACGCGCACGTGCGGACGCCGGTACCACGCGCGCGTGCA
>NZ_JAPSKN010000148.1 GCF_031181705.1 Streptomyces sp. | reverse complement strand
GCCGGCCGCCCGGATCACCTCATAACCGCCTCAATCACCGCACCGATCCACCCCGTTCCCCCTTCCGTTACACAACCGACGGACAGCCGCAGGCTGCCCGCAGGCTGCTTCGCACAGTGCCGTGACAACGCCTCCGTACCTTCGTTCGCATGCCCGGCAAGGGCACGACGACCACGGATCACAGGCAGTGCAGCCGGCACGCACGGGCGGGCCGGAACGGGGAGCGGGAGGCGGTTCACCATGGCGCAGGGCGAGGTGCTCGAGTTCGAGGAGTACGTCCGCACCCGGCAGGACGCGCTGCTGCGCAGTGCCCGCCGCCTGGTCCCGGACCCCGTCGACGCGCAGGACCTGCTGCAGACCGCGCTGGTCCGGACGTACGGCCGCTGGGAGACCATCGAGGACAAGCGGCTGGCCGACGCCTATCTGCGCCGCGTCATGATCAACACGCGGACCGAGTGGTGGCGCGCCCGCAAGCTGGAGGAGGTGCCGACCGAGCAGCTCCCGGAGTCCTGCGTGGACGACGCCACCGAGCAGCACGCCGACCGCGCCCTGCTCATGGACATACTGAAGGTGCTCGCCCCGAAGCAGCGCAGTGTCGTGGTGCTGCGACACTGGGAGCAGATGTCCACGGAGGAGACGGCCGCCGCCCTCGGCATGTCGGCCGGAACGGTCAAGAGCACGCTGCACCGGGCGCTGGCCCGGCTCCGCGAGGAGCTGGAAGCGCGCGATCTGGACGCACGCGCGCTGGAGCGTGAGGAGCGGGAGCGTTGCGCGGCCTGACCGGCGCGGGGCACACGGAGACCCGGACCACCGCCCGGGCGGCGACCACGGCGACGGCCGTGCTCGCCGTCGCGGGCCTTTTCGCCGCCGGCTGCGGCACCGGCGGCACCGGCGCGCGGGACGAGGGACCGGCGCACGCGGACTCGGTGGCGAGCGCCGCCGCGCCCTCGCGCGCGCCCGCCGTGGTTCCCGACCAGGTGGACGCGGTCCGGCTGGTCAAGGCCGACCCGGCGGTCTCGGCCGAGGTCAAGCGGGAGCTCGAGCCGTGCGTCGCCGACGAGTACCCCGTCGACGTGAGCTACGGCAACCTCACCGGAGGAACCGCCGACGACGTCGTCGTCAACGTGCTGACCTGCGGAGACGCCGTGGGTATCGGCGCGTACGTGTACCGCGACGAGGACGGCGCGTACGTGAACGTGTTCAAGGCCGAGGAGCCCCCGGTGTACGCGGAGATCGACCGCGGGGACCTGGTGGTGACCAATCAGGTGTACGACCGGGGCGACCCGGTGTCGAGCCCGTCCGGCGAGAACGTGATCACGTACCGCTGGGCCGCGGGCCGGTTCGCCGAGGAGTACCGCACGCACAACGACTACGGCAAGGTGGCCGGCGTGGAGCCGACGCCGATGCCCGACGACTGAGACATGGATCACAGCGTGAACCGGAGGGGCCGCCCGGGCCGATGTACGGGTGAACCCGCCGCACGGCCCCCGCGTCCGTCGGTCGGGCGGGGAAAAGCGCCCGCACGGGCCCGAGACCGAAACGAGAACTGAGAGCACCGGGATGGCAGACCAGACCCACGTCCTGTTCGTCGAGGACGACGACGTCATCCGCGAGGCCACCCAGCTCGCCCTGGAGCGGGACGGCTTCGCGGTCACCGCGATGCCCGACGGCCTGTCCGGCCTGGAGGCGTTCCGGGCGGACCGTCCCGACATCGCGCTCCTCGACGTCATGGTCCCCGGCCTCGACGGGGTCAGCCTGTGCCGGCGCATCCGCGACGAGTCGATGGTCCCGGTGATCATGCTGTCGGCGCGCGCCGACTCCATCGACGTCGTGCTGGGCCTGGAGGCGGGCGCCGACGACTACGTGACCAAGCCGTTCGACGGTGCCGTCCTGGTCGCCCGGATCCGCGCGGTGCTGCGCCGCTTCGGGCGGGCGAACGGCGGCCGGGGGGAACCGGCCGCCGCGGACTCCGGGGGTGTGCTCTCCTTCGGCGAGCTGGAGATCGACACCGAGGGCATGGAGGTGCGCAGGGCCGGGGAACCGGTGGCGCTGACGCCGACCGAGATGCGGCTGCTGCTGGAGTTCTCCTCGGCGCCGGGCACCGTCCTCTCCCGCGACAAGCTGCTCGAACGCGTGTGGGAGTACGGCTGGGGCGGTGACACCCGGGTCGTCGACGTCCACGTGCAGCGGCTGCGCACGAAGATCGGCCAGGACCGGATCGAGACGGTCCGCGGCTTCGGCTACAAACTGAAGGCCTGAGCGGGCGGATGGGGGGGTACTTCCGGCGCCTGGTGGCGTCCTGCATCGACCGGGCGGGCATCGGTGCGGGCCTGCGGTGGAAGCTCAGCGCGGCCATCGCGCTGGTCGGCGCGCTGGTGGCGATCGCGCTGAGCCTGGTCGTGCACAACGCGGCCCGGGTGTCGATGCTGGACAACGCGCGCGACCTCGCCGACGAGCGCATCATGATCGCCCAGCGCAACTACGAGCTGTCGGGCCGGCTGAACTTCCCCGGCACCAAGATCGACGATCCGGAACTGCCCGAGGAGCTCCGGGAGAAGGCCGAGGCGGGCCGGCGGGCGACCTATGTGGCCGACCGGCCGGGCGGGGCGCCGGACATCTGGGCGGCGGTGCCGCTGAAGAACGGGCACGTGATGTCCCTGCACTCCGGTTTCACCGACCGCAGCTCGAACATCCTCAAGGACCTCGACCGGGCCCTGGTGATCGGTTCGATCGCGGTCGTCCTGGGCGGCAGCGCGCTCGGTGTGCTGATCGGCGGCCATCTGTCGCGCCGGCTGCGCAAGGCGGCCACCGCCGCCAACCGGGTCGCGAGCGGCGAGACGGACGTGCGGGTGCGGGAGGCCATCGGCGGGGTCGTCCGCGACGAGACCGACGACCTGGCCAGCGCCGTGGACGCCATGGCGGACGCGCTGCGCCAGCGGCTGGAGGCCGAGCGCCGGGTCACCGCCGACATCGCGCACGAGCTGCGCACCCCGGTGACCGGGCTGCTGACCGCCGCCGAACTGCTGCCGCCGGGCCGGCCGACGGAACTGGTGCTGGACCGGGCCAAGGCCATGCGCACCCTCGTCGAGGACGTCCTGGAGGTGGCCCGGCTGGACGGCGCCTCCGAGCGCGCCGAGCTGCAGGACATCCTGCTGGGCGAGTTCGTCGCCCGGCGGGTCGCGGCGAAGGACCCGGACGTCACGGTGCGCGTGGTGCACGAGTCGGAGGTCACCACCGACCCGCGGCGCCTGGAACGCGTGCTGTTCAACCTGCTCGCCAACGCCGCCCGGCACGGCAGGCCGCCCGTCGAGGTCACCGTCGAGGGCCGGGTGATCCGGGTCCGCGACCACGGGCCCGGCTTCCCCGCGGACCTGCTCGCCGAAGGGCCGAGCCGCTTCCGCACCGGCAGCAAGGACCGGGCCGGCCGCGGACACGGCCTGGGGCTGACCATCGCGGCGGGACAGGCCCGGGTGCTGGGCGCCCGGCTGACCTTCCGCAACGTACGGCCGGCGGGGGCACCGGACGAGGTGCCGGCCGAGGGCGCGGTCGCCGTGCTGTGGCTGCCGGAGCACGCGCCGACGAACACGGGGAGCTACCCGGTGCTGCCCCAGTGAGGGCACTGCCGGTCAGCACCACTCCTTGTCCGTGTCGAGGCCGCCCTCGCGGCGCTGCGTGAAGGAGAACCAGTTGCCGGAGTCGTCGCGGAACAGCGCCTCCGTGCCGTACGGGCGCTCCTGCGGCTCCTGGAGGAACTCCACCCCGCGGTCCTTGAGCTTGGCGTAGTCGCCGTGGACGTCGTCGGTGGTCAGCACGCCCGCGCCGAGCGCGCCCTTGGCGACCAGCTTCCTGATCATCTCGGCGGACTCGGGGTCCATGGCCGGGCCGCCGGGCACCATCAGGGTCAGCTCGACGTCGGGCTGGTTCGGCGAGCCGACGGTGAGCCAGCGCATGCCGCCCTCGCCCACGGTCATGTCGGTGCGGACCTCCAGGCCCAGCTTCTCGGTGTAGAACTCCTTCGCCCGGTCCTGGTCGAGGACCCAGACGGTGGAGACGGCGAGACCGTTGATCATGACGTGCTCCTGTTCGCGGCCGTTCCTGCACTGCCCTGTCACCGTAGGCAGCGCCGCCCTCAGCCCGCTTCTCCGGAATTGCGCCGTACCGCCGCCCTGCCGGGCGCGGGCCTGAAGCCACCGGCCCAGAGCATGGCGTAACAGCCCGGGACGAGGGCGGCCCCCCGGCCCACGTGCCGGGCCCGGTACTCACTGGGGGTGAGGCCGGTCCAGGTCTTGAACCGCGCCGAGAACGTGCCCAGGCTGCTGAAGCCGACCAGGTGGCAGATCTCCGTCACGGACAGGCCGGCGGTGCGCAGCAGGTCCTCGGCGCGCTCGATACGGCGGTGCGTCAGGTACTGGCCGGGCGTCTCGCCGTACGCCTCCTTGAAGGCGCGCAGGAAGTGGTAGCGCGAGTACCCGGCGTGCGCGGCGATCGCCTCCAGGTCGAGGTCCGGGTCCGCCCAGTCCCGGTCCATCGCGTCCTTGGCCAGCCGCAGCTGTCGCGCCTTGTCCATGCGACCGATGGTGGCACGGGGGTCTGACACCGGGCCCGGCCCGGCGTACGCGAGGGCCCCCGGTGGCGGATGCCACCGGGGGCCCTGGAGCCCGGCCCTACGGGGTCGTGGATCCCGTGGGACCTCAGGCCCGGACGCCCTTGGAGCGCAGGAACTGCATCGGGTCGATCGCCGAGCCGTAGTTCGGGGTCGTGCGGATCTCGAAGTGCAGGTGCGGACCGCTGGAGTTGCCGGTGTTGCCGGACAGGGCGATCTTCTGGCCGGTCTTGACGATCTGGCCGATCTTGACGTTGACCTGCGACAGGTGGGCGTACTGGGAGTACACGCCGTTGGCGTGCTTGATCACGACGGCGTTGCCGTACGCGGGACCGTCACCGGCGCCGTTGGGGCCGGCCTTGACGACGGTGCCGCCGTGCGTGGCCAGGACCGGGGTGCCGGTCGGGACGGCGTAGTCCTGGCCGCTGTGCTTGGACGCCCACATGCCGCCGTTCTGGGCGAAGCTCGCGGAGAGCTTGTAGCTCTTCACCGGGTCGACCCAGGACGCCTGCTTCTTGACGGCGGCCTGAGCGGCCTTCTTGGCCTGGGCGGCCTTCGCGGCCTGAGCCGCCTTCTTCGCCTCGGCGGCCTTCTTGACCTCGGCGGCCTGGGCCTTCGCAGCCTTGGCCTGGGCGGCGGCCTGCGCCTGGACGGCACTGGCGACACCGGACGCGGCCGTGGTGTCGGCGGCGGCCGCGACCCCGGCTCCCATCACGGCCGAGGCCCCCAGGCCGGCGGCCAGCACGGCCGCGCGGGTGCGGATCAGGGACGTACGGGAGGAACGGGACGTGACGCGCTGGGACATCGAAACCTCATGGGGGAGGGGACATGGGAAAGCCACCGGCGAAACAGGTCCTCGCCGCGGTGGCCATCCCTTGGTAACCCCTCCGCCCAGAAAGCCCCAAAACGGTGATCTACGGCCCAACTTCGTACTCATGGCATGAGATGCACGTCTCTTGACAGAGCACCTGAATGGGACGAAACCCCCATTTCAGGCCGATCGATCAGACCTTTGCGGCAAATGTCCGTTTTCATTTTCGCCGCTTCTCCACTATTCCGGCTAGTACCGGACATTTCACCTGTGCGGCTTGTCACCGGGAGTCGGATCCGGACAACACACAAATGTGGCGCACGCCTCTAGCTGCCTACCGTCCGGTAACCCTACGGTTCACCTCGCGTCACCCTCGCTCACGAACATGCACACGACACGTTGGCAGCATTACGGACGTGAGAGGACCCCCACGACATGAGAAGCCGACGCTCCTGGTCCCGCCGTGTATCGGTGACCGCCGTCTCGGCCGCGGCCCTGGTGGCCCTGGCCGCCCCCGCCGAGGCCGCGACGCCCTCCGGCGCCCCCGTGGCCGCCGCCGCGGCCACCACGGCCGCCGCGGCGGACGTCGACTACGACACCTGGCAGAAGGACTGCCGGGCGGTCATGGACCAGGCGCTGCCCTACCTGAAGCAGCGGATCGCGAACCCGAAGCCGGGCGAGAAGCAGGCGATCGTCCTCGACATCGACAACACCGCCCTGGAGACGGACTTCGGCTTCAGCTTCCCGCAGCCCGCCAACGCGCCCGTCCTGGAGGCCGCCGAGTACGCCCAGGAGCGCGGCGTCGCCCTGTTCTTCGTGACCGCCCGCCCGGGCATCATCCACGCGCCCACCGCGTACAACCTCGACCGGGCGGGCTACGAGTCCTCCGGGCTCTACGTGCGCGGGTTCTTCGACCTCTTCAAGAACGTGGCCGACTACAAGACGGCCCAGCGCGTCGACATCGAGTCGAAGGGCTACACGATCATCGCCAACATCGGCAACAGCCCCACCGACCTGTCGGGCGGCCACGCCGAGAAGACCTTCAAGCTGCCGGACTACGACGGGCAGCTCTCCTGACCGACCGCCCGACTCCGGGTAGTCTCACCCCCGTTCACGCCGACGCGCGTTCACGGGGGTGAGGCGGTTGGAGCCCGCGGTCCTGGGCGGCAGGCTGGCGTCCAGCCTGATCCGCCCGCTGGTGCGCAAGCTCTTCGTACCGGACGGGCCCGGTGCCGGGCTCGTGGACAAGCCCGTCCGGCTGACGGACCTGGTGTCCTTCCGGGGCGAGAAGCGCACGCTGGGCGAGAAGGAGGTCCACAGGCTCGCCGGCCGGTTGGTGGCGGAGGCCGTGGCCTCACCGGGCGAGCGGCCGTTCCCGCCGGACGAGGAAACGGCCGTGACCGACGCCCTGGCCCGTCGGCTGCTCGCCCTCGGCGACCTGGACATGGACGACGTCCAGGCCGTACGGCTGGGCAGCCACGAACTCGCCCGGCGGCTGCACCGCCAGGCCCCGCCGCCGGACGGCCTGACCGCGGACGCCTGCGTCTTCCTCGACTCGGCGACGCAGTGGGCCTGCCTGCACGTCCTGGAGTTCTTCACCCGCCGCTCCACCTTCGTGGCCCGCACCCTGGTGCAACAGACCCGCGGCCAGGCCGAGCTGATCGCGAAGGTCGACGAGCTGATCACCCGCACGCCCCGTCCGGACGCCCGGGACACCGCCTTCGAGCGCCGGTACCTGCCCTACGTCGCCGAGCGGCACAACCACCTCACCATCTACGGCATCGACCTGCGTGACTCCCCGGACCGGTGGCCGCTGGAGGTCGCCTACCTCACGCTGGAGGCGACCACCGACCGGGAGGACGACCGGGACGCCGTGTCCGGCGAGGACGCGTCCGGACGCACCGTACGGATGCCCGCCGACGAGACGCTGGACAGGAAACCCAGGGTGCTGCTGCGCGGCGACGCGGGCTCCGGCAAGACGACCCTGGTGCAGTGGCTGGCGGTGACCGCGGCGCGCGAGGGGACACGCATCCCGTACGTCCTCCCGCTGCGCACCCTGGTCCGGACCGGCCCGCTGCCCGCCCCGGCCGCCTTCCTGAGCGCGGTCGGCTGCCCGCTGTCCCCACCGGACGGCTGGGCGGAACGCGTCCTGACCACGGGCCGGGCGCTGGTCCTGGTCGACGGTCTGGACGAGGTCCCGGAAGCCGACCGCCACGCCACCCGGGACTGGCTGCGCGGCCTCATCCACGCCTATCCCGGCAACCGCTGGCTGCTGACCACCCGCCCCACCGCCGTACGCGCCGACTGGCTGTCGCAGGAGGGCTTCCGGGAGCTCTCCCTGGCGGCGATGGGCCGGACGGAGGTCGCCACCTTCGTCCACCGCTGGCACGAGGCGGCGCGCGCCCCGGAGTACGAGCAGCCACTGCTGGACTCCCTGCGCACCAAGCGCGATCTGTCCCGCCTCGCCACCAACCCCCTGATGTGCGGACTGATCTGCGCCCTGCACCGCGAGCGTCGCGGCTACCTGCCCACCGGACGCAAGGAGTTGTACGACGCGGCCCTCACCATGCTGCTCGCCCGCCGGGACCGGGAACGGGGCATGGGCACGGTCGAAGGTCCGGACCTGGGCGAGGAGGCCCAGCTCGAACTGCTCCAACGCATCGCTTACGCCATGGTGCTGAGCGGCCGGAGCGAGATGGCCGTGGAGACGGCCGAGGGAATCGTGGAGCGGGCGCTGCCCAGCCTGGCGTCGGCCGCTGGGCAGGGGGACGTGTCGGCGGTGCTGCGGACCCTGCTGCTGCGCAGCGGGGTGCTGCGCCGCCCCGCCGAGGGGGTCGTGGACTTCGTCCACCGCACCTTCCAGGACTACCTGGCGGCCCGGTACGCCGTGGAGGAGGGCCACCTCCCCGTCCTCGTCGGCCGTGCCGGCGACACCCAGTGGGAGGACGTCATCCGCATGGCCGTGGCGCACGCCCGGCCCCGTGAACGCGCCGCCGTGCTGAGGGGGCTGCTGGCCGAGGACACGCCCCGGCTCACGCTGCTGGCACTGGCCTGTCTGGAGCACACGACGGCGCTGGACCCGGTGGTGCGGACGGAGGTGGAGGACCGGGCCGCCGAACTGATCCCGCCGCGCACGGTCGAGGCCGCGTGGGAACTGGCGGGAGCCGGTCCCCTGGTGCTGGAGCTGCTGCCGGGGCCGGAGAGGCTGACGGCCGAGGAGGCGCTGGGCGTCACGGTCACCGCCTCGGTCCTGGGCCGGGAGGAGCCCGACGGGGCGCTCGCCGTGCTGCGCCGCTTCCGGGACCATCCGGACCTCGGCGTCCGGCGGCAACTCGCCGGCACCTGGCACCGGTTCGGCACCGAGGAGTACGCGGACGAGGTCCTGGACCACCTCGACCGTACCGGTCTCTTCCTCGACTGCGAGACACCCGCCCAGCTCGCGGCCCTCGCCCGGATGCGTCCCTGGACCAGGCTGGACGTCTCGGGCCGGCACCAGATCGAGGACATCGCGGCCGCCGTGCCCGAGCCCGCGGCGGTGACCGAGCTCCGCTTCCGCGAGAACCCGCTGCTGACGGACCTGGACGCCCTGCGGCGTTTCACCTCGCTGGGCAGGCTGACGCTCTCCGAGTGCCCGAACGCGAGGGGCCTGGAGCGGCTGTCGCCGCTGCACCTCACCGAACTCGTCCTCGACCCCGTCGCCGACCTGACGGGGCTGCGGGACCTGCCGTCACTGAACCTGCTCTCCGTGGTCCAGGAACTGCCCGGCCCCGGACTCACCGAGGCGCTGCCGGCCGGGGCTCCGCTGGATTTCCTCTTCCTCGGCGGCGACAGCACGAACGCGACCGGGCTGCGCGGGCTCGGTCACTGGAAGACACTGCACACGCTCAGCCTCGGGCCGCTGGCCACGGAGCTGACGGCGGCCGACTGGCGGGAGGTCGCCGCACTGCCGGGACTCACCCACCTGTATCTGAACGCGGCGATCATCCGGGACCTGCCGGCCTCCATCGGCTGCATGCCCGAGCTGCCCGGCGTCCAAGTGCTCCAGGTCTACGCGATGGAGGGGACCGAGCACCTCGCCGCACTGGCGCCCCGGCTGCCCGGACTGCATTCCGTGGTCCTCCGGAACAGGCCGGGACATTCCTTCCCGGTGACCGACTTCCAGCCGCTCTTCCCCGACGCCGACGTGACCCTGTACGAACGCTGACGTGACGAAGAGGGGCTGCCACGGGAACGGAGTCCTGCGGCAGCCCCTCTCTCGGCTCACCCCTGGGGGGTTACGCGTCCTTGCTCAGGTTCGGTCCGGTCCCGCCGGCCGCCTGCTCGATCGGCGGGACGTCGGGCAGGGCCGACTTCTCCTCACCGCGGAAGGTGAAGGTCTGGGACTCGCCCTCGCCCTCGGTGTCCACGACCACGATGTGACCGGGACGCAGCTCGCCGAAGAGGATCTTCTCCGACAGCGAGTCCTCGATCTCGCGCTGGATGGTCCGGCGCAGCGGCCGGGCGCCCAGCACGGGGTCGTAGCCCTTCCTGGACAGCAGCTCCTTGGCGGACTGGGAGAGCTCGATGCCCATGTCCCGGTCCTTCAGGCGCTCGTCCACCTTGCCGATCATCAGGTCGACGATCCGGAGGATGTCGTTCTGCGTCAGCTGCGGGAAGACCACCACGTCGTCGACGCGGTTGAGGAACTCGGGCCGGAAGTGCTGCTTGAGCTCGTCCGACACCTTGTTCTTCATGCGCTCGTAGTTGGTCTTCGTGTCGCCCGCGGCGGCGAAGCCCAGGTTGAAGCCCTTGGAGATGTCCCGGGTGCCGAGGTTGGTCGTCATGATGATGACCGTGTTCTTGAAGTCCACGACCCGGCCCTGGGAGTCGGTCAGGCGACCGTCCTCCAGGATCTGCAGCAGCGAGTTGAAGATGTCCGGGTGGGCCTTCTCGACCTCGTCGAAGAGGACGACCGAGAACGGCTTGCGGCGCACCTTCTCCGTCAGCTGACCGCCCTCCTCGTAGCCCACGTAGCCGGGGGGCGAACCGAAGAGACGCGAGACCGTGTGCTTCTCGCTGAACTCCGACATGTCGAGGGAGATCAGCGCGTCCTCGTCACCGAAGAGGAACTCCGCGAGCGCCTTGGACAGCTCGGTCTTACCGACACCGGAGGGGCCGGCGAAGATGAACGAGCCACCCGGACGCTTCGGGTCCTTCAGACCCGCACGGGTGCGGCGGATCGCCTTGGACAGCGCCTTGACGGCGTCGTCCTGGCCGATGACCCGCTTGTGCAGCTCGTCCTCCATGCGGAGCAGACGGCTGGACTCCTCCTCCGTGAGCTTGAAGACCGGGATGCCCGTCGCCGTGGCGAGGACCTCGGCGATCAGCTCGCCGTCGACCTCGGCGACGACGTCCATGTCGCCGGCCTTCCACTCCTTCTCCCGCTTGGCCTTGGCGGCCAGGAGCTGCTTCTCCTTGTCGCGCAGGGAGGCGGCCTTCTCGAAGTCCTGCGAGTCGATCGCGGACTCCTTGTCCCGGCGGACACCGGCGATCTTCTCGTCGAACTCGCGCAGGTCCGGCGGCGCGGTCATCCGGCGGATGCGCATCCGGGAACCGGCCTCGTCGATCAGGTCGATCGCCTTGTCCGGCAGGAAGCGGTCCGAGATGTACCGGTCGGCCAGGGTGGCGGCCTGGACCAGCGCCTCGTCCGTGATGGAGACGCGGTGGTGGGCCTCGTACCGGTCACGCAGACCCTTGAGGATCTCGATCGTGTGCGGCAGGGACGGCTCCGCGACCTGGATGGGCTGGAAGCGGCGCTCCAGGGCCGCGTCCTTCTCCAGGTGCTTGCGGTACTCGTCCAGCGTGGTCGCACCGATGGTCTGCAGCTCGCCGCGGGCCAGCATCGGCTTCAGGATGGAGGCCGCGTCGATGGCGCCCTCGGCGGCACCCGCACCGACCAGCGTGTGCAGCTCGTCGATGAACAGGATGATGTCGCCGCGGGTGCGGATCTCCTTGAGCACCTTCTTCAGGCGCTCCTCGAAGTCACCGCGGTAGCGGGAGCCGGCGACCAGGGCGCCGAGGTCCAGGGTGTAGAGGTGCTTGTCCTTGAGGGTCTCGGGCACCTCGCCCTTGACGATGGCCTGCGCGAGGCCCTCGACGACGGCGGTCTTGCCGACGCCGGGCTCACCGATGAGCACCGGGTTGTTCTTGGTACGGCGGGACAGCACCTGCATGACCCGCTCGATCTCCTTCTCGCGCCCGATGACCGGGTCGAGCTTGGACTCACGAGCGGCCTGGGTGAGATTCCGGCCGAACTGGTCGAGGACCAGGGACGTGGAGGGCGTGCCCTCGGCAGGACCGCCGGCGGTGGCGGTCTCCTTGCCCTGGTAACCGGAGAGCAGCTGGATGACCTGCTGCCGCACCCGGTTGAGATCGGCGCCCAGCTTGACCAGGACCTGGGCGGCGACGCCCTCGCCCTCACGGATCAGGCCGAGCAGGATGTGCTCCGTGCCGATGTAGTTGTGACCCAGCTGAAGGGCCTCGCGGAGCGACAGCTCCAGGACCTTCTTGGCACGGGGGGTGAAGGGGATGTGACCCGACGGGGCCTGCTGGCCCTGCCCGATGATCTCCTCCACCTGCTGGCGGACCGCCTCGAGCGAAATCCCGAGGCTCTCAAGGGCCTTGGCGGCGACACCCTCACCCTCGTGGATCAGGCCCAGGAGGATGTGCTCGGTGCCGATGTAGTTGTGGTTGAGCATCCGGGCTTCTTCCTGAGCCAGGACGACAACCCGCCGCGCGCGGTCGGTGAACCTCTCGAACATCGTTAATCGCTCCTCAGAGCGGTCAGGCAGTGGGGGGAACTTCCCCTCCCTGTCCTTCCGCAGCTTAGTCCCGCAAGCGGGGACCGCTCATTCCAACTGCCGACACCGTCGATGGCCTCCTGACCCCGAACGCCGACATCTGCTCCAACCCGATGGTGCGAGACGATGTTCCCGCAGGCCAGGCAGTTACCCCCTTCGCCAGTACGCCCGTGGCGAACGGAAGACCTGCCGCCCTGCGTGTCGCCCCCTCCCACTAGGGATGTCTTACCCGCTGCTACGGACGGTCCATGCCGAGTGCACGGGTTCCCTCCGCTACGGGCGAACAACCTTGCGCCCCCGCACATCCCCGCACGCCCCCTCGTTCGACACCCTGCGGACACGAAGCGGCACCCAGCGTAACCCGGAGCGTCTCCCGGCGGTTGCGCCGGACATGGTTGGCACCGCCCCCGGCCCGGTCCCGTTCCCCCGTCGGCCGCCCCCCTGTCGGTCGCTCCCCCGCCGGCCGCTCGCCCGCCGGTCTCCCGAGCCGGGCGACGAGGTCCGGCTCTGGTACGAGAAGGTGCTGGGCTGGCCGACGGCGCCCGGGCTTCCGGTGCGTCTGGCGGTGGGGGAGCGCTTCGACGTCCTGGACCTGCCGGCCGAGGCGGGGCACGCGGCGCTGGAGCGCCTGGGGCGCGCCGGCCGGGGGTTCCCGGTGGCGGTGCAGGGCAGCCGGATGCGGCTGCTGGTGGCCGCGGGCAGCGCGGAGGAGCTGCCGGGGCTGCTGGACTGGCTGGAGTGGGGCTCGCTGGAGCTGGACCTGGCCGCGATCGGCGCGGGCGGCCTCATGGACGCCCCCCGGCCTCCCGGCGGGGACGTTCCCGCCGCCCGGCCGCTTCCCCCGGGGCACGGCCACGGCGGTTCGCAGGGGGCCGCCGTGTGGCTGCGGCCCCCCGAGCCGGGGTGCGAGGTCGAGGCCTCGCTGCCGACGCTGTCGGCGATGGGGGGCCGTGACGGCGCCCCCGATCTCGTACGGCTGGTGAACACGGTGGTGACGCAGGTGCACCGGGTCCGGCTGCGGCGCGTGTGCGCATAGCCGCCGGTTGTTGCGCCACAGGCCCCCGTGACGGCGCGGGCGCGGTGCCCGCCGTCTTCCGTCCGGCCCCGCGAGGCCGGGGGCCCCGCTGTCAGCCGTTGGCGTTCTCGTAGGCCTCGCGGATGGACGCGGGGACGCGCCCGCGGTCGTTGACCTCGTAACCGTTCGCCTTCGCCCAGGCGCGGATGGCCGCGGTGTCCTGGCTGCCGCCGGAAGAAGCGCGCGCCTTTCCGCGCCCACCCGAAGCGCGGCCCCCGGTACGCCGACCGCCCTTCACGTAAGGCTCGAGAAGGCTGCGGAGCTTGTCCGCATTGGCGGTGGTGAGATCGATCTCGTACGTCTTGCCGTCCAACGCGAACGTCACGGTCTCGTCCGCCTCGCCGCCGTCGAGGTCGTCGACAAGAAGGACCTGAACCTTCTGTGCCACCGGATTTCCTTTCATCGATAACTTGAGGGCCGGGGTGTGCCGGCGTCCGCCGTA
>NZ_JAPSKN010000021.1:40889-54654 GCF_031181705.1 Streptomyces sp. | reverse complement strand
TTAGAAACCGAACCTGCTGTTTTCTTTGACCAGTTGCGCTGTTTTTGCCGGAAGTGCGCCCGCACTCCGGCACACTGCTGTGATGAGCGCCGTCTGAGGGTGAGTTATCGTGTACGGGGGGTAAAAACAAACGGCATGACCCGTTCATTTCCGTCCCGGGAGAGTTCAGTCGATGGCGAGGCAGTTGCGAGCCGAGCAGACCCGCTCGACGATCATCACGGCCGCCGCTGACCTGTTCGACCGTCGCGGCTACGAATCGACCAGTCTCAGCGACATCGTGGAACACGCTCACGTCACCAAGGGCGCCCTGTACTTCCACTTCGCCGCCAAGGAGGATCTCGCCCACGCGATCCTCGAACTCCAGTCGCACACCGCCCGGCGGCTGGCGGCCGAGACCGACCAGCGCGGCCACACCTCCCTGGAGGCGCTGATGCGCCTCACGTTCGGCATCACCCGCATGTCCGTCGAGGACCCGGTCCTGCGGGCCGGACTGCGGCTCGCGACCGGCGGGATCCGTCCCCGGCCGCCCCTGAGCCACCCGTTCACGGAGTGGCTGGACATCGTCACGGCCCGGCTGGTCGGCGCCGTCAAGGAGTCCGACGTCCATCCCGACATCGACATCGACGTCGTGGCCCACTCCCTGGTCTGCTTCTTCGTCGGCACCCGGGTCGTGGGCCGCTCCCGCGAACCGGTCGCACGCCAGCCCCGCCGCACCGCGGAGATGTGGAACATACTCATCCGCGGCCTGGTCCCGGTGACCCGCCGCGCCCGCTACCTGAGCCTGGCGGCCCGTCTGGAACGGGAGATCGTCCCGGTGTGACCGGGGCGCCGCGCTCGGCGGCCGGCGCGGCGCACCCGCGCGTTACGGTGAGCCCCATGCCCGACACCCCCACCGCGCCCCTGCTCCTCGGCAACCGGCCGGGCTCGTTCCCGCACAGCGTGCTCGCCGAACGGCACCCCGCCATCATCCAGCAGGTCCGCGAGGCCTTCCCCTACGAACCGGCACAGCACCGCGCGCTCGACGTGCTGCTGGCCAACTGCACCGAGGGCACGATCGAGTCCCTCCCCGCCGGCGCGCACGACCGGGAGGACTGGGACGCCTGGGGGCTGCCCGCCCACACCGGCCGCTCCTGGTTCGACGTGCCGTGGCTCTGGTCCGAGAGCTTCTTCTACCGCCGGCTGCTGGAGGCCGTCGGCTACTTCGGGCCCGGACCCTGGCAGGGCATCGACCCCTTCCGCCCCTTCAAACTGGCCGAACTCGACTCACCCGGGACCGACGAGGAACTGGCCGCCCTCGACGACCTGGCCGGCCGGCCCGCCGAGGAACAGGCGCGGGCGCTGCTGCACGGCTCCCTCTGGGGCAACCGCGCCGACCTCGGCTTCCGCCTCTCCGCCGAGGGCGCCCAGGAGACGCGGGCCGTGCCGGCTCTGGTGGCCGACGACAGCGACCGGCTGTGGCCCCTGCTGGACACCGCCCGCCCGGGCACGCTCTGCCTGGTCGCCGACAACGCCGGCCGCGAACTCGTCCCCGACCTGCTGCTGATCGCCCACCTCCTGGCCGACGGGCGCGTCGAACGGGCGGTCCTGCACGTCAAGCCCTGCCCCTACTACGTCTCCGACGCCACCACCGCCGACGTCGTCGACGCCCTGCGCCGGCTGACCGGGGCCGGAGGAGCGGCCGCCGCGTACGGGCGGACGCTGTGGTCGGCCCTGTCCGACGGCCGGCTCGCCCTGCGGGCCCATCCCTTCTCCAGCGCCCCGTTGCCGTACGCGGAGATGCCCGGCGACCTGCGTGCCGAGTTCGCCGCGGCCGCGCTCACGATCGTCAAGGGCGACCTCAACTACCGCCGCCTGGTGGGCGACCGGCTCTGGGACCCGACCACGCCGTTCACGGACGTCACCGCGTACTTCCCCGGCCCGGTCGCCGCCCTGCGCACCCTGAAGTCCGAGGTGATCACCGGCCTCGACGCGCGCACCGAGGCCGCCCTGGACGCCGCGGAGGGCGGGCGCTGGCGCACGGCCGGCACGCACGCGCTGATCCAGGTCCGGGACGTCTGACAGCGACGCGTGGGGCGGGGGCGCGCGGCCGCAGCCACAACGCGCGGGCCCGGCGGCCTCGTTCGCCACCGATTCACGCGATGGTGTGATCATGTGCGGCCTCGCGGATGCCGCCGCGAGGCGCCGGGTAGGGCCCGGCCATGACGCAGCCGTTCACACTCCCGCACTTCTACATGCCGCACCCCGCGCGGCTGAACCCCCATGTCGACGAGGCCCGGGCACACTCGACGGAGTGGGCGCGCGAGATGGGCATGCTGGAGGGATCCGGCGTCTGGGACCAAGCCGACCTCGACGCGCACGACTACGGCCTGCTCTGCGCCTACACCCACCCCGACTGCGACGGCCCCGCCCTCTCCCTCATCACCGACTGGTACGTGTGGGTCTTCTTCTTCGACGACCACTTCCTGGAGATGTACAAGCGCAGCCAGGACCGCGCCGCCGGCAAGGCGCATCTGGACCGGCTGCCCCTGTTCATGCCGCTGGACCTCGCGACCCCCGTACCGGAACCGGAGAACCCGGTCGAGGCGGGCCTCGCCGACCTGTGGGCGCGCACGGTGCCCGCCATGTCCGAGGACTGGCGCCGCCGCTTCGCCGTGGCCACCGAGCACCTGCTGAACGAGTCGATGTGGGAGCTGTCCAACATCAACGAGGGACGGATCGCCAACCCCGTCGAGTACATCGAGATGCGCCGCAAGGTCGGCGGCGCACCCTGGTCGGCGGGGCTCGTCGAGTACGCCACCGCCGAAGTCCCCGCCTCCGTCGCCGGATCCAGGCCGCTCAGGGTGTTGATGGAGACGTTCTCCGACGCCGTCCACCTGCGCAACGACCTGTTCTCGTACCAGCGCGAGGTCGAGGAGGAGGGCGAGAACAGCAACGGCGTGCTCGTCCTGGAGACCTTCTTCGGCTGCACCACCCAGGAGGCCGCCGACACCGTCAACGACGTCCTCACCTCCCGGCTCCACCAGTTCGAGCACACGGCGTTCACCGAAGTGCCCGCGCTGGCCCTGGACAGGGGCCTGGGGCCGGACGAGGTCGCGGCCGTGGCGGCGTACACCAAGGGCCTGCAGGACTGGCAGTCCGGCGGCCACGAGTGGCACCTGCGCTCCAGCCGCTACATGAACGACAACGCGGTGCGCGGGGGCAGCCCCTGGCCGGGGTGCAGCGGCATGGGCACCTCCGCCGCCGACGTGCGCGCCCTGCTCGCCGCGACCGGCACGGCGGGGGCACCGCCCGCGCCTGCCGGGCAGTGGGGGAGGCTGCGCTCCTACACGCACGTGCCGTACCAGAAGGTCGGACCGTCGCGGATCCCCGACATCCGGATGCCGTTCCCGCTGGAGCTCAGCCCGCACCTCGACCGTTCCCGGCGGAACCTGACCGACTGGGTGAACCGGATGGGCATCCTCGCCGAGGGCGTCTGGGACGCGGACAAGCTCAGGGCCTACGACCTGCCGCTGTGCGCCGCGGGCCTCGACCCGGACGCCACCCCGGAGGCCCTCGACCTCAGCTCGCAGTGGCTCGCCTGGGGCACCTACGGCGACGACTACTACCCGCTGGTCTACGGCCACCGCCGCGACCTGGCCGCCGCCCGGCTGACCACGGCCCGGCTGTCCGACTGCATGCCGGTCGACGGTGCCGAGCCGCCGGCCCCGGTCAACGCCATGGAACGCAGTCTGATCGACCTGTGGCAGCGCACCACCGCGGAGATGACGCCCGAGGCGCGGCGCACCCTCAAGGCCGCCATCGACGTCATGACCGAGAGCTGGGTGTGGGAGCTGTCCAACCAGCTCCAGAACCGCATCCCCGACCCGGTCGACTACCTGGAGATGCGCCGGGCCACCTTCGGCTCCGACCTCACCCTGAGCCTGTGCCGGCTGGGACACGGCCCGGCCATCCCGCCCGAGGTCTACCGCAGCGGCCCGGTCCGGTCGCTGGAGAACGCCGCGATGGACTTCGCGTGCCTGCTCAACGACGTCTTCTCGTACCAGAAGGAGATCGAGTTCGAGGGCGAGATCCACAACGCGATCCTCGTCGTGCAGAACTTCTTCAACTGCGACTACCCCACCGGCCTCGGCATCGTGCACGACCTGATGAGCCAGCGCATGCGGCAGTTCGAGCACGTCGTCGAGCACGAACTGCCCATCCTCTACGACGACTTCCGGCTCAGCCGGGAGGCGCGTGCCGCCATGGGGACCTATGTGGCGGACCTGCGGAACTGGCTGTCCGGCATCCTGAACTGGCACCGCCAGGTGGACCGTTACAAGGACGAGTGGCTCTCCCGGCGCGCCCACGGCTTCCTTCCCGGCCGGCTGCCGGCCGTGCCCGTGCCCGCCCTCGGCTGAGGCGGCGTTTTCCAGTCAGATCCTCCCGGAACGGGACATGACGGAACCCCCGACGGCGCGTCGGGGGTCTTCCCGGGTGCAAGGGAAACGACAGGCACCACACGGGTGATTCAACAACGGGGAGGGCCACCGGCTGACGCGTCGGGGCCGCGCCGGTCAGTCTCACTCGTTCGTGGCTCGTGGGCCGCCGACGGGCCGGGTAGAGCACCTGCCGAGATCGTTCCGGCATCCGCCGGAGCCGATCGGCACCACCCGGAGGCGAGCCATGGAACAGACCGCGCTGCGACCCAAGCCGATGCCGGGCCGGGAGCCCGAGCCGTCACCGGCCACGGGGTCCGGGCCGCCGCGGCGCCGCCCGCACGCCGTCCGGCGGCGCGGGCGGCGGCTGCTCAACGTGCTGCTGGCCGGGTTCGCCGGCGCCGTCCTGGTGCTGTCAGGGATCGGCCTGGGGGCGATGGGCGCCACGGTGGCCGGCCAGGGCGGGGTGCTCGACCCGCGCGGGCGGCACACGCCCCCCGCGCGTCCCTCGCCGGCCACCGCCGCGCAGGCACCCGCCGCCGTGACCCTCGGTGTGCAGGTCATGGACGCGCGCGGGCCCGGGGCCGTGGTCGTCGGACTCCACGTGCCCGGACCGGCGCAGCAGGCGGGCCTGGTACGCGGCGACGTCCTGCTGAACTTCGGCACGACCCGCATCGACACGGCCGCCGACCTGGCGCGAGCCGTCGCCCGGGCCCGCCCGGGGCGGGAGGTGAAGCTGACGGTGCGGCATCGCGGCGGCGGCTACGAGCAGGTGACGGTCGTGCCGGCCCTCCTCACGTGAACCACGGGAAGGCGGCCCCGGGCGGGACAGTGGGGGTACCGGGCGTCGCCGTCGCGCCGCGACGAGAGGCGCACCGTCGGTGTGCGCGCCTACCAGCACGGTCAGTACGGCCCCTCGCCCCGAGCGGCTGACGGCGTGGCCGCGCACGCGCATCAGGTCCGACGGCCGAGCAGCGCGCTGCCGTGGGGCGCGATGCTCGGGGGAAAGCCCGCAGACGGCTCGCGCCGCCCCCTCCGGCCGGGCAGGATGCTGCCCGTAGCCCCTTCGTCCGTCCTGGGAGGCCCGGATGACCGGAAGCACGGCCGCGTCCTTCACCGCCGACGACTACCGGGCCCGCATGGAGCGCGCCGCGCGGACCGCCGCGCAGGCCGGGCTCGCGGGCCTGCTCGTCGCCCCCGGGCCGGATCTGGTGTGGCTCACCGGATACACGCCCCCGGCCGTCACCGAGCGGCTCACCCTGCTGGTCCTGGCCGCCGGGCAGGACCCCGTCCTCGTCGTCCCCGCGCTGGAGGCCCCGGACGCGCTCAAGGCCGCCGGCGCTCCCGCCCTGACCCTGCGCGACTGGACCGACGGCAAGGACCCCTACGCCGCCACCGCCGCGCTCCTCGGCCCGGCGGGCCGGTTCGGCATCAGCGACAACGCCTGGGCGCTGCACCTGCTGGCGCTCGGGCGGGCCCTGCCGGGCGGCTCCTTCGTCTCGCTCACCGAGGCCCTGCCGATGCTGCGCGCCGTCAAGGACGCGGCCGAACTGGAGCTCATGGCGGCCGCGGGGGCCGCCGCCGACGCCGCGTTCGAGGAGATCCGCGACGTCCCCTTCGCCGGACGCCGGGAGTCCGAGGTGGCCGCGGACCTCGACCGGCTGCTGCGCCGGCACGGCCACGAGCAGGTCGACTTCACCATCGTCGCCTCGGGCCCGAACGGCGCCAACCCCCACCACGAGGCGGGCGACCGGGTCATCGCCCGCGGCGACATGGTCGTCCTCGACTTCGGCGGCCTCAGGAACGGCTACGGCTCCGACACCTCCCGCACGGTCCACGTCGGCCCGCCCACCGACGAGGAGCGCCGGGTCCACGACGTGGTGCGCGCGGCCCAGGAGGCCGGCTTCCGCGCGGTGCGGCCGGGGGCCGCCTGCCAGGACGTCGACCGGGCCGCCCGCGCCGTCATCGCCGACGCCGGGTACGGCGAGTACTTCATCCACCGCACCGGCCACGGCATCGGCGTCACCACCCATGAGCCGCCCTACATGATCGAGGGCGAGGAGCAGCCCCTCGTGCCCGGCATGTGCTTCTCCGTGGAACCCGGCATCTACCTGCCCGGCCGGTTCGGCGTGCGCATCGAGGACATCGTCACCGTCACCGAGGACGGCGGGCGGCGCCTGAACGGCACCACCCGCGAGCTGGTCATAGTGGAGTGAGGCCACCGATGTCCCCCGCACGCCTCACGAACGGCAACGGCGCGACCATGACCCAGGCACCCACCCCCACCGCGGACACGGTCCGCCGGCTGGTCCTGTCCCTGCTGGAGGACGGCGGGGAGGGAACGGCCGGCACGCGGGACGAGCGCGGCGGGGGCACCGCGCGGAACGGCGGCCCCGACATCCGGCCCGCCACCGGGGGCGCCGAACCCACCACCTGGTGGGTCGGCACGCGCCACGTGCTGCGCCTCGCCGCCGACCGCGAGGCCACCGTGCGCCGGCGCCGCGAACTGCGCCTGCGCGACCTCGTCCGCCCGCACGTCCCGGTCGCGGTCCCGGCCAGCGTCGCGCACGGCGAATGGGCCCCCGGGCTGGCCTACACGCTGGACACCAGGCTGCCCGGCGGGTCGGGCGAGCGGCACGACGTGTCCGCCGTCGGTGAGGCCGACCTCGCCGGGCTGCTCACCGGCCTGCGCGAGGTGCCGGTCCGGCAGGCCGAGACCCTCGGTGTGCCGCGCGCCGCGCCCCGCTCCCTGGAGTCGCTGCGCCGGGCCGCCGTACGCGCCGCCGGGCGCCTGGGCGAGGCCGACGAGTTCGACGCCGCCCGGCTGCACCAGCTCACCCCGCAGGCCGCGGCCCAGCTGGCCGCCCAGCCCGGTTCGGCGGTCCTCACCCACCGCGCCCTGACGGCGGGGCACCTGGTGGTCGGCGCGGACGGGCGGGTGCGCGGCGTCCTCGGCTGGTCCGCTGCGGTGGTCGGCGACCCGGCCGAGGACATCGCGGGCCTCGCGCTCGCCGTCGGCGCGCCCGCCGCCGTGCGCGCCGCCACCCTCGCCGGCTACGGGGCCCGGCCCTGCCTGCGTGGCCTGTGGCTCGCCCGCTGCGACGCCGTCGTCGACCTCGCCGGGGCCCTCACCACCCAGGACACCGCCCTGCCGCGCACCCGGCTGCGCCACGCCTGGGAGCCGATCCTGCTGGAACGGGTGACGGACCCGGGCGCCACGGACGACGCCCTGTGACCCGCCCCGGGTGACTCACTCCTGCAGCAGGACCACGCCCGACTCGCCGGGCAGCCGCACCACCCCGTCCGCCCCGGGCGTCGGAACCGGCTCCCACGCGGCCAGCACGCGCGCGTGGGGCACCCCGAGCGGCAGTTCGGCCGGCTCCGGGGCCAGGTTCACCGCCACGAGGACGTCCCCGCGCCGGAAGGCGAGCCAGCGCCGCTCCTCGTCGTAGGCCACCTTCGTGTCGGCGAGGTCCGGATCGGTCAGGTCGGGCTGCTCGCGGCGCAGGGCGAGGAGCCGGCGGTACCAGTCCAGCATGCGCGCGTGGGGCTCGCGTTCCGGCTCGGACCAGTCCAGGCAGGAGCGGTCCCGGGTCGCCGGGTCCTGCGGGTCGGGCACGTCCTCCTCCTTCCACCCGTGCGCGGCGAACTCCCGCCGCCTGCCCCGGCGTACGGCGTCCGCCAGTTCCGGGTCGGTGTGGTCGGTGAAGAACTGCCAGGGCGTGCCCGCGGCCCACTCCTCGCCCATGAAGAGCATCGGCGTGAACGGCGCCGTCAGCACCAGCGTGGCCGCACAGGCCAGCAGCCCGGGGGAGAGCAGGGCCGAAAGGCGGTCCCCCTGGGCGCGGTTGCCGACCTGGTCGTGGGTCTGGCTGTAGCCGAGCAGCCGGTGCCCGGCCACCCGCGTGCGGTCCAGGGGGCGCCCGTGGTGGCGTTCGCGGAAGCTGGAGTACGAGCCGTCGTGGAAGTAACCGCCGCTGAGGGTCTTGGCGAGCCCGCCGAGGGAGGCCCGCGCGAAGTCGGCGTAGTAGCCCTGCGCCTCGCCGGTCAGGACGGTGTGCAGGGCGTGGTGGAAGTCGTCGTTCCACTGCGCGTGCAGCCCGAGGCCCCCCTCGGCGCGGGCGGTGATGAGCCGCGGGTCGTTCAGATCCGACTCGGCGACCAGGAACAGCGGCCGCTCCACCTCGCCGGCCAGGGCGTCCACGGCCGTCGACAGCTCCTCGAGGAAGTGCAGCGCGCGCGTGTCCACCAGCGCGTGCACCGCGTCCAGCCGCAGCCCGTCCAGCCGGTAGTCCCGCAGCCACGCCAGCGCGCTGCCGATCAGGAACGCGCGCACCTCGTCCGAGCCGGGTGCGTCCAGGTTGACCGCGGCGCCCCAGGGCGTGTGGTGGGTGTCCGTGAGGTACGGCCCGAAGACGGGCAGGTAGTTGCCGGACGGGCCGAAGTGGTTGTGCACCACGTCGAGCACCACGCCCAGGCCGAGTTCGTGGGCCCGGTCGACGAAGCGTTTCAGCGCCTCGGGCCCGCCGTACGGCTCGTGCACCGCCCACAGGCTGACGCCCTCGTAGCCCCAGCCGTGGGTGCCCGGGAAGGGGGTGAGCGGCATCAGTTCCACGTGGGTGACGCCCAGTTCGGCGAGATGGCCGAGCCGCTCGGCGGCCGCGTCCAGGGTGCCCTCGGGGGTGTACGTGCCCACATGCAGTTCGTAGAGCACCGCCCCGGGCAGCGGACGCCCGCGCCAGGGCACGCGCCAGGTGTAGCGCTCGTGCTCGACGACGGCGCTCAGCCCGTCCGGGCCGTCCGGCTGACGGCGCGAGCGCGGATCGGGCAGCACCGGCCCGTCGTCCAGCGCGAAGCCGTACCGGGACCCCTCGCGCGCCTCCGCCTCGCCCCACCACCATCCCGCCCGTTCCGGATCGCGCTCCAACGCGCGCGTGACGCCGTCGCACTGGAGCGTCACTCGGCCGGCCTGCGGTGCCCACACCTCGAACTGCACGGACGGTTCCCCTTCGTCTGCTCACCGTGATGTAGCCCGTCCATGGTGCGTCAAACGCGATCAATCCGCTGGTGCATCCACCCTTTTGCGGCGGGTCCCGCCGGGTACGCGCGCGCGGTGGGCGTTCACCCGTTTCCTGGACAGCCCGGCCGCGCTGTCCGACAATCACGAGCGTGACGTCGTCCTTCGAGTTCAACACGTACCCCGCGCGGCTCTCCGACGCGGAGCGCGACAGGGCGCTGCGGGTGCTCCGTGACGGCGTCGCCATGGGCCGCCTGTCCCACGACACGTTCATCCGCCGCATGGAACTGGCGCTCGCCGCGCGCCGCCCGGACGAGCTCGCGGTGCTCACCGCCGACCTGCCCACGGAGAACAGGTTCGCCCGCCTGCTGTTCGGCTCCGTCGAGGCGGTCTCCGGATTCACCGTGCGGCTGCGCCGGGCCTGGCAGGCCGAGCGGCTGCCCAAGCTGCTGCTGCCGCACCCGGCGCACGGCCATCCGCTGCGCATAGGACGCGACCCCGGCAGCGGGCTGCGCCTCAACCACGAGACGGTCTCCCGCGTCCACGCCGAACTGCGCCACCAGGGCGGCCTGTGGGTCCTGCGCGACCTCGGCTCCACCAACGGCACGACGGTGAACGGACGGCGGGTCGTCGCAGCTGCCGTCGTCCGCGAGGGCGACCAGGTGGGCTTCGGGCACGTGATGTTCCGGCTGTCCGCCACCTGACCGAAAACCGCGCCACCTCCGAGCCCTGGCCTCGGGTTGACCGGCCGTCGATCCATCCGGAATGGCCGAAACTCTGTTGTGGTCTACGGTGTTGACGTGCCCCCGAAGTCGTGACTGACTGTGCGTACGCCATGCACTCCTGGTGAACCGACGGCTCCGCATCGGAGGTGTGCCCTGCCGCCCCTCCCGCGCTACCCGACCGTCGACGAACTGGGCGCCCGGGCCGCCGCACTCGTCGCCCGCCACCCCCGTCACGCCCGGCTGCGCCGGGTCGGAACGTCCCGCGCGGGCACGCCCCTGTGGCTGCTGTCCGTCGGCCACGGCGAGCGCCAGGCCCTCGTCGTCGCCGGACCCCACGCCAACGAACCCGTGGGCGGGGCCACCGTGCTGCGCCTGGCCGAGCGGACCCTGGCCGACCCGCGGCTCACCGAGGGCGCCGACGCCACCTGGAACCTGCTGCTCAGCCTCGACCCGGACGGCCTGCGCCGCAACGAGGGCTGGCTCACCGGCCCCTACACCCTCGGCCGGTACTTCCGGAACTTCTTCCGGCCCGGCTTCCTGGAGCAGCCCGAATGGCTGCCCGACGGCGCGGCCGCCGCCGCCCTGCCGGAGACCCGTGCCCTCCTCGACGTCCAGGACGAACTGCGGCCGTTCCTCCAGTGCTCCCTGCACGGCGTCGACATCGGCGGCGGCTTCGTCGAGCTCACCCACGACCTGCCCGGCCTCGACCGGCGCCTGGCCCACATCGCCGCCCGGCTCGGCATCCCCCGCGAACTGGGCGCCTACGACGCGCTGTACTGGCCCGGTCTCGGACCCGCCGTCTACCGCATCCCGCCGCCGCGCCGGGCGGATCTGGCCGCCGCCATCACGGAGGCCGCCGTCGAGTCGACGTGGTTCCACCCGTACCGGCACGGCACCGTCACCGCGGTGGTCGAGTCGCCCATGTGGGGCGTGGCGGCCGTGTCGGAGGCGGCCCCGCCCGGGGACCGGGACGCGGTGCTGCGGGCCGTCAGCCGCACCCTGCGCCACGACACGGGCCTCCTGCGGCACCTGCTGACCCGGATCCGGCCGCACCTGGCCGGAGCGCGCGACGCGGCGCGCCTGCTCGCCCCGGTCGACGACTATCTACTGGTCTGCCCCGGCCTGGCCGACGCCTGGGACCCCGACACCGGCACCGGCGCGGCCCACCCCCTGCCCTCCCTCAGCACCGCCCACCTGGCGGCCCTGCGCATCTCCGGACGGCGACTGGCCCTGCGCACCGCCGGGCTGCTCCACCAGCTGGTACGGGCCGCCGGCCACGATCCGGCCGGGGCGCTGCCGGAGCTGGACCGGCTGATCGACGCGTGGTGCGCCGACTACCGCGACGGCTGCGGGGCACGCTGGATCCCGGTCGCCCGGCAGGCGGAGTACCAGGCACGGGTGGTGCTGTCGGCGTTCGAACTCGCCGGGCGGCTCGCGCGCGCGGACAGGGGGCCCGGCCGGGGGGAGGGCGGGTTGGCGGTCCGGGGCGGCGGCGCCGACACGGCGGGGACGGCGCCCTGACGCCGCGGATCTAGCCGGTCTCCTCGCGCGCGTGCAGCGCCGCCGCGACCACGGTCCGCGACTGGTGCTCGACCTGGTTCTCCAAGGGCACCCAGCGGGCGCGGAAACGTTCGGCGAAGGCGTCGCTCCAGGTCGCCACGAGATGCTCCAACTGCTGCGCGGCCCGCTCGTCCGTCCCGCGCAGCACCCGCCGCAGCATGGCCGCCGCCCGCAGCGGCACGCGCCGCGCGAAGGCGTCCACACTGCCGACGTACGCCATCGTCCGGTCGGCGGGCGGGGTGTGCACCAGGTCGGCGGCCAGCCCCGGTACCAGCTCCAGACCCCAGCGCGCGGCCCGCAGCAGCGGTCCGTCCAGCTCCCCGAGCCGGGGCAGCGCGCCCTCCAGCACCCGCGTCACCTCCAGCGCGTCGCGCTGCAGCCGGCGCGCGAGCCGCCCGATCGCCGCCGCCGGGGCCGGATGCGGAGCCGGGTCGTCCACCAGGTCGCTCGCCCACATCGGCACCTCGACCACGGCGGTGAGGCCGCCGTAGCGGTGGGCGTGGAACCAGGTGCTGTGCCGGGCGTCGTCCGGCAGGCTCGGGTACGCCGGGCCGCTCCCCGGCGCGGGCATCACGTGCACGCCCGGGCCGGAGGCGGGCCAGCCCGCGGCGTCCGAGGCGCCGGTCTCCACCGGGATGTGCAGTTCCGCGGCGGACTTGGCGAACGGCTCGGCCAGTCCGGGCACGTCCTTGGTCAGCTGCACCCAGCTGCCCCCCAGGTCCGTGCCGTGCAGGGTCACCTGGAGGTAGGGACGCAGCTCGTCGATGACGCCGGTCAGCGCGCGGGTCTCGGGCGGCAGCCGGTCGGGCGGCAGCACGGACGGCGCCCACTCCGGCTGCTCCGGGCCCGCGGGCCGGAAGAAGCCGAGGTGGTAGTCGAACAGGCTGCGCGGCGCCGGTGTCACGTGCAGACTCGCCCCGTCGGGGTCGGCGCACAGCAGGAAGTGCCAGGAGATGCCGTCGCGCAGCTTCCGCTGCTCCAGCACCCGCCGGGCGAGCGCGAGGAGCGTGCAGGAGCCGGTCGGCTCGTTGGCGTGGGCGCCCGCGACCACCAGCACGGCGCGGCGGGCCCGGCCCACGGACAGCAGGTGCAGCGGCCGGCCGGCCCGTGAGGCGCCCACCTGCCGCAGGGTGCACACACCGGGGCGTTGGGTGCTCAACGCGCGGGCGGCACGGACCTGTTCGGTCACCGTCGGGTAGCGCAGCTCCGGCAGGACACTCACCCCCGTCATATCCGCCCGAGTTCGCAGTCGCAGTACCCCACGGCCATGGTGCGGTGTCAAGGGCGCGATCGGGGAGGCCCCAGGGAGCGCCCGGAAGCACCGGACCGCCCGGACGGGGCCGGGTGCGGGCGGAGGTGCGGCACGCCGCCGGACGGCTCGGCCCGGCGTCCCGGCCGGCGATCGGCCCGGCCCTGCCGTCCGCGGCGCCGGTCGCGATCACGGCGAGGCCGGTGAACAGGCACGGGAAGGCGGACGAGCCGCCCCTGCCCTGCCAGTGCACCGCCGCCGGGCCACCTCGACCGGCACCTCGGTCACGGCGGAGCGGGCACCGGGCTCCGGACCAGACCGGCCTCGCGGCGCCCACCGCCGCGTCACACGCACGGGACGCGGGCCCGGCACCCGGCCGGGGCGTCCCCCGGGAGGCGTACGCGTGACCGGTCCCGGATCCCCCGGCCGTCCGAACCCCGGGCCGCGTCCGCCCGGTCCCTCCCGCCCCGCGACGCCTGGCACGCCTCTGGCCGCACCGGACGCAGTCCCGCGTAGGCCCCGGTACGCAGGACTGCGTCAGGCAACCCCGAGAGCACGCCCCGGACGCCGTGACCCCGCCCTCCGGGCGGACGGAGGGGCCGTTTCCGGCACGCTGAGAGCACGCCCTGGACGCCGCGACCTCGCCCTCCGGGCGGACGGAGGGGCCGTTTCCGGCACGCTGAGAGCACGCCCTGGACGCCGTGACCCCGCCCTCCGGGCGGACGGAGGGGCCGTTTCCGGCACGCCGAGAGCACGCCCTGGACGCCGTGACCCCGCCCTCCGGGCGGACGGAGGGGCC
>NZ_JAPSKN010000021.1:0-40789 GCF_031181705.1 Streptomyces sp. | reverse complement strand
TCCGGCACGCCGAGAGCACGCCCTGGACGCCGTGACCCCGCCCTCCGGGCGGACGGAGGGGCCACGCGGGCCCGGGCCTAGTCGCCCACCCGTTCCAGCAGTGCCACCGGCAGCCCGGCGAACAGCTCCGCCACGCGCGCGTGCCCGGTGAACTCCCGGTCCGGCTCCAGCACGTCCGCCCAGCGCCCCGGCGGCAGCGGCAGCCGGGTCTCCCGCCAGCCGCCCGCCTCGGCGAGCCGCAGCGACAGACGCGTCACGGCCGTCACCACCTCACCGGACCGGGCGAACGCCAGGCAGTGCCCGGCCGCCGGGCCCTCGGCCGGCAGCGCCATGTAGGTGGCCGTGTCGCCGAACGCGCCGGGCCGCCGGGTCCGCAGCCCCAGCGCCGCCCGCGTCAGCGCGGCCTTCTCGCCGGACGTGCCGCCGAAGTCCGCGGGCGGGAAGTCCACCGCCCGCCGGTTGTCGGGGTCGACCAGGGCCCGGTACTCGGTCTCCGTGCCCTGGTAGACGTCCGGGACGCCCGGCATCGTCAGCTGCACCAGGGCCGTGCCCAGCACGTTGGCCCGGATGTGCGGGGCGAGCGACTCGCGGAACGCGGCGACCCGCTCACCCGGCGCCCCGCACGGCCCGGCCGCCACGAACCGCGCCACCGCCTCCTCGTACGTCGGCTCCTGCTCGGTCCAGCTGGTGAACAGGCCCGCCTCCCGCACGTGCTTCAGCAGCGCGCCCTGCACCCGTTCCGGCTCCGCCGGCCCCAGCCCGAACACCGTCTGCCAGGCCGCCCACGCCAGCTGCGCGTCCGGCACGCCCTCGCCGGAGCGGGTCACCTCCGCGAGGACGTCCGCCCAGCGGTCCGGGCACTCGGTGAGCACGTGCAGCGCCGCCCGGACGTCCGCACTGCGCTTGGTGTCGTGCGTCGAGGCCACCGTGCCGGTCAGCGGCCAGTCCCGCTGCAGGCGCGCGCAGTAGGCGTGGAACTCCTGCGGCGACAGCGCGGGCGCTCCCGGGTTCCCGCCCACCTCGGTCGCCGACAGCAGCGGCACGTACCGGTAGAACGCCGTGTCCTCGACCGACTTCGCCCGCAGCGCCGACGAGGTCTGCGCGAACCGGGTCCGGAACTCCACCTGCGCCGGTCCGTCGCCGTACCGCCCCAGCACCAGGTCGCGCACGACGTCCACCGCGCCGGCCTCCTCCGGCACCGCGAAGGCGATCCGGGCCTCGGCCGCGGCCTCCTCGGTGACCACGGACGCCGCGTCGACGGACTCGTACGGCCGGTAGACCTCCATGCGGACCAGCAGCTCCCGCAGCGCGGTGCGCAGCGCCCAGGGCGCGCGGTCGCGCAGTGCCGGCTCCGGCGCGGTCGCGCACAGCCGGGTCGCCACCCGCGTCAGACGCTCCGTCTCGGTCGCCAGCTCGTGCGTGAGCACCTTGTACGCCGCCCGCCGCACCGTCGCGTCCCACTGCCCGCCCCGGTCCGTCTGCGGGGCCGCGAAGCGCCGGTACCGGCCGAGCAGCTCCCCGAAGCCGGCCGGGTCGGTGAAGACCCCGTCCACGTGCCGCAGGGCGTCGTAGCCGGTCGTGCCCGCCACGGGCCAGGAGGCCGGCAGGTGCTCGCCGTCGGCCAGGATCTTCTCCACGACCGTCCAGCGCCCGCCGGTCGCCTCGTGCAGCCGGGTGAGGTAGCCGTCGGGGTCGGCGAGCCCGTCGGGGTGGTCGATGCGCAGCCCGTCGATCACGCCCTCGTGCAGCAGCTTCAGGATCTTGCCGTGGGTGGCCTCGAAGACCTCCGGGTCCTCCACCCGCACCCCGATGAGCTCGGAGATGCTGAAGAAGCGCCGGTAGTTGAGCTCGGTCCGGGCCAGCCGCCACCACACCGGCCGGTACCACTGCGCGTCCAGCAGGTGCGGCAGCGGCAGGTCCTCGGTGCCCTCGCGCAGCGGGAAGACGTGGTCGTGGTAGCGCAGGACGTCCCCGTCGACGCGCAGATCGTCGAGCACCTCGCCCACGGGTCCGCCGAGCACCGGCAGCAGCACCTGGCCGTCCTGGGCCTCCCAGTCGATGTCGAACCAGCGCGCGTACGGCGACTTCGGGCCCTCGCGCAGCACCTCCCACAGGGCCCGGTTGTGACGCGGGGACATGGCCATGTGGTTCGGGACGATGTCCACCACCAGGCCGAGCCCGTGCTCGTCCGCCGTGCGCGCCAGCGCCCGCAGCCCGTCCTCGCCGCCCAGCTCCTCACGCACGCGCGCGTGGTCGACCACGTCGTAGCCGTGCGTCGAGCCGGGCACCGCCTCCAGGACGGGGGACAGGTGCAGGTGCGAGACGCCGAGCGAGGCCAGGTACGGCACGACGGCCGCGGCTGCTCCGAACGGGAAGTCGGGCTGCAGCTGCAGCCGGTACGTGGCCGTGGGCGCCACGGGGTCAGGTCGCTCAGGTGTCATGGAAACGTACGTACCCGTCCCGCGGCGGTTCGTGCCCCCCGGTCCCTCCGGGTGCGCCGCGCGTCGCCCGGACGAGTGGCTCTCGCCGGGCGACGCGCCGCCGCGTCGAGACCGCGGGGGCGCGTGTGCGCGGGGCGGCTACACGGGCCGCTGGAGCACGGTCATGCTCCGGTCGGCGAGGGTCAGCCGGTCCCCGGCCTGCACCTTCGGGCCGGTGTCCGACGGCACGCCCTCCGGGAGCGCCGTGTCGACCACGACCTCCCACTGCCGCCCGTGGTTGACCGGGACGACGAACTCCAGCGGCTTGGGCGAGGCGTTGAACATCAGCAGGAACGAGTCGTCCGTGATGCGCTCGCCGCGCGCTCCCGGCTCCGAGATGGCGTTGCCGTTGAGGAACACGGTCAGCGCCGACGCCTGCGCCGAGTCCCAGTCCCGCTGGGTCATCTCCCGGCCGTCCGGGGTGAACCAGGCGATGTCGGACAGGTCGTCGTGCGTGCCCTCCACGGGCCGCCCGTGGAAGAAGCGCCGGCGGCGGAAGACCGGGTGGTTGCGGCGCAGCCACACCATCGCGCGCGTGAAGCCGAGCAGCTCCCTGCTCAGGCCCCCCTCGGCGTCCTCCTCGGGCCACTCCACCCAGGCCAGCTCGTTGTCCTGGCAGTAGGCGTTGTTGTTGCCGCGCTGGGTGCGGGCGAACTCGTCACCGTGGCTGATCATGGGCACGCCCTGGGACAGCATCAGCGTCGCGATGAAGTTCCGCATCTGCCGGGCCCGCAGCGCCAGCACGTCCGGGTCGTCCGTCTCGCCCTCGGCGCCGCAGTTCCAGGACCGGTTGTGGCTCTCGCCGTCCCGGTTGTCCTCGCCGTTGGCCTCGTTGTGCTTGTCGTTGTAGGCCACCAGGTCGTGCAGGGTGAAGCCGTCGTGGCAGGTCACGAAGTTGATCGAGGCCAGAGGGCGGCGCCCGTCGTCCTGGTAGAGGTCGGAGGAGCCGGTCAGCCGTGAGGCGAACTCCGCGAGGGTGCGCTGCTCGCCCCGCCACAGGTCCCGCACGGTGTCCCGGTACTTGCCGTTCCACTCGGTCCACAGCGGCGGGAAATTGCCCACCTGGTAGCCGCCCTCGCCCACGTCCCACGGCTCGGCGATCAGCTTCACCTGGGAGACCACCGGGTCCTGCTGCACCAGGTCGAAGAACGACGACAGCCGGTCCACCTCGTGGAACTGCCGGGCGAGCGTCGCCGCCAGGTCGAAGCGGAACCCGTCCACGTGCATGTCCGTGACCCAGTACCGCAGCGAGTCCATGATCAGCTGGAGCACGTGCGGGGACCGCATGAGCAGGGAGTTCCCGGTCCCTGTCGTGTCCATGTAGTAGCGGGGGTCGTCGGTCAGCCGGTAGTAGCGCGGGTTGTCCAGGCCCTTGAAGGACAGGGTCGGGCCCAGGTGGTTGCCCTCGGCCGTGTGGTTGTAGACCACGTCGAGGATCACCTCGATCCCCGCCTCGTGCAGCGCCTTCACCGCCGACTTGAACTCCAGCACCTGCTGGCCCCGGTCGCCCCAGGACGCGTAGGCGTTGTGTGGGGCGAAGAAGCCGATCGTGTTGTAGCCCCAGTAGTTGTTCAGGCCCATGTCGACCAGACGGTGATCGTTCACGAACTGGTGCACGGGCATCAGCTCCAGGGCGGTGACCCCGAGCTCGGTGAGGTGCTCGATGATCGCCGGGTGCGCCAGGGCCGCGTAGGTGCCGCGCAGCTCCTCCGGGAGCCCCGGGTGGCGCATGGTGAGGCCCTTGACGTGGGCCTCGTACAGCACGGTGTGGTGGTACTCGGTGCGCGGACGCCGGTCGTCGCCCCAGTCGAAGTAGGGATTGACGACGACCGAGGTCATCATGTGCGGCGCCGAGTCGAGATCGTTGCGCCGGTCGGGATCGTCGAAGTGGTAGCCGTAGACCTCCTCGCCCCAGCGGATCGAACCGCTGATCGCACGCGCGTACGGGTCGAGCAGCAGTTTCGCGGAGTTGCACCGCAGTCCGTGCTCCGGTGCGTACGGACCGTGCACGCGGAACCCGTACCGCTGCCCGGGCATGATGCCCGGCAGGTACGCGTGCCGCACGAACGCGTCGCTCTCGCGGAGCTCGATCGCCGTCTCCGAGCCGTCGTCGTGCAGCAGACACAGCTCTACTCGGTCCGCGGCCTCCGTGAAGACCGCGAAGTTGGTACCGGCGCCGTCGTACGTGGCACCGAGTGGATACGCCTCGCCAGGCCAGACCTGCATGGATACGACTCTTTCAGGTGTGCGGCGCCGGTGGGGACGCCTCGGCCCCCGAGTCTCCCCGGAAGTGGGGGGACCCCCTATGACTTATCTCCCTCCTACCGAGTGACCACTGCGGACGAGGTATGCCGAACCAATGGGGCCAAGACGTACTCCCGGGGCTGTGGGGGAGCAGGTGGAAGATGTGCGCACCATAGTGCACCGCCCCCCGGACCAGGCCGTTCCCCCGGGCGTCGTCGAGCGGCCGGCGGCCGAGGGGGAGCGGGGCACGGGCCGCGCCCCGCCGGCCGGGGGCGGGCCGCGGCGGACCGAGCGAGGCGCCCTGAGCCGGCGGCGCTCCCGGTCCGGCGAGCACGTGGACGGCGGGCGCGGCCCGCAGCGCCTCGGCGTCGGCCTCGCCGAAGCCGGTTCCGGGGAGGCCGGCGACCCGGCCGCGCCGCGTCCCGCCGACGTGACGTGACAGGACCACCGGGACGACCCGCTCGTCACCCGGGCCGCCGGCACGCTGGTGCGCGCCGGCACCCGGGGCGGCGTCCAGCCGCCCCGGAGTGCCGCCGTGACGGCCGGGGCGGCACCGCTGATCGCCGGCCCGCTGGGCGCGGGACCGGGCGGGAACCACCGCCCGTGGTGCGTCGCCAGTGCGACCGGCGAGAACAAGGACGGACACACGCGCTCCTACGAGATCGTCCCGGGATCCACCAGGTACCCGGGACGCGGCCGCGCCAAGCACGATCCGTACGTCACGCGGTCAGACGCGTGCGAACGGTTCCACCGCCATGAATCCGCCCACTCCCGACGGGCTCGGACGGCGGAACGGGCACTGGTGGCCGCGCCGTTGGGAGCGATGCTGCCCATCGGGCTGCACCGCCGACCGCTCCCGGAGTACCCTTCCTTGATCGTTGACAAGGGGAGTGCTCAGGGGAGCGGAAGGCGGTGCGCGGGTGGGCTCGGGAGGGCTGGAGCTGCCCCCTGGTGACGAGGGTCACGAGGGGAACTCCGCAGACGTCCCGACCGGTGCCGTGTCCCTGGCACGGCCGATGGACGCGTCGGGCTCGATCGGTCCGGAACTGGACTGGGACGCCGACGCCTGGCGCGAGGTGCGCACCCGCGCCCAGCGGGCCGGCCGGGCCTACATCTGGCTGAACCTCGTCGAGCAGCGGCTGCGCGCCGTCGTGGCCGCCGTGCTGCGGCCGATCTACGAACCGGTCCACGGCGACGACTGGGTGGTGGCCGCCGCCGGGCCCGCCGGCCAGGAGTGGGTGCAGCGCGCGGTCGCCGTGCGCGAGGTCAGCCGCCGCAAGGGCTATCTGCTGGACCCGGCCGACGACAACGTGCTGTCGTTCCTCACCCTGCCGCAGCTGCGCGAGCTGATGGTGCAGCACTGGCCCTGCTTCGAGCCCTACTTCGACGACCGCCGCGACGTCGAACTCGCCCTGGACGAGCTGGAGGTCACCCGGAACGTCGTCTCCCGCAACCGGGCCCTGTCCGAGGCCGTGCTGAACCAGGCCGAGCGGGCCTCGGCCAGGCTGCTGGAGATGCTCGGCGCGGGCGGTGACGTGCCCTCCGCGCGCCGGCTGCCCGTCGACGCGGTCGAGGACCTGATCGGCGACCGGTACGCCGACGTGGTCGCCGTCCACCCGGACCGGGTGCGGCTGATGCGGCAGTTCCCGGCCGAGGACATCTTCGGCGGTGCCCGCCGGCTGGACGCCATCGGCATCGGGCTCAACCTGCTCGTGCAGAACTTCTCCGGCCGCCGCCTGGTGCGGCTCGCCGAGTCCGGCTGCCGGGTGCGGCTGCTGTTCCTCAACCCCGCCTCCAGCGCGGTCAAACGGCGTGAGCGGGAGCTCGGCATCAAGCGCGGCGAGCTCAGCCGGGCCGTCGAGATGAACATCCTGCACATGCGCCGGGTGCGGGCCCGGCTGCGCGACCCGGGTGCCTTCGAGATCCAGGTCTTCGACGAGACGCCCCGCTTCACGGCGTACCTGGTCGACGGCGACGGCGCCGACGGCATCGCGGTCGTGCAGAACTACCTGCGCCGGACGCGCGGCATGGAGGCGCCGGTGTTCGTCCTGCGCAACGGCAGCAAGGTGGTCAAGTCGGGCGAGCACGACGAAAGCGGCCTCTTCCCCACGTATCGCGAGGAGTTCGAGGTGATGTGGGCGGATTCGCGGCCCGTGTCGTGAACGGCGCCCGGCCACCGGGTGGTTCCGCCCCCGCCGGGCGGAACGCGGTCCTCTGATTGTCAGTGGTGCATGGGAAGGTGGGGACCACTGGGGGAACGCACCACAAGAAGGGGGGCCCGCCCATGGGCTGGCACCGGGAGCTGCTGATCGGCTTCGACCTGGAGACGACGGGCACGGATCCGCGCGAGGCGCGCATCGTCACGGCGGCCGTGATCGAGGTCAGGGGCGGCGAGCCGATGGGGCGCCGGGAGTGGCTGGCCGACCCCGGGGTGCCGATCCCCGAGGACGCGGTGGCGGTGCACGGCATCAGCAGCGAACGGGCGGCCGCCGAGGGCAGACCGGCCGACCGGGTGGCCGACGCCCTCGCCGACGTCCTGACTTCCTACTGGACGACGGGCGTACCGGTCGTCGCCTACAACGCCGCCTTCGACCTGACCCTGCTCTCCGCCGAGCTGCGCCGCCACGGCCTGCCGTCCCTGCGCGACCGTCTGGGCGGCGTGGACCCGGCCCCGGTCATCGACCCGTACACCATCGACCGCCGGGTCGACCGCTACCGCCGCGGCAAACGCAACCTCGAAGCGGTCTGCGCGGAGTACGGCGTCGTCCTCGACTCGGCGCACGACGCGCTGGCCGACGCCCTGGCGGCGGCCCGTCTGGCCTGCGCGATAGCCGACCGCCACCCCAAGATCGCCACGCTCGGCCCGGCGGAGCTGCACCACCGCCAGATCGAGTGGTACGCGCAGTGGGCGGCGGACTTCCAGAACTTCCTGCGCGGCAAGGGCGACGCCACGGCGCTCGTCGACGGGGCCTGGCCGCTGCGGGAGTTGGCGGACGACCGGGTCTGACCGGGGCGCCCGCCCTCAGAACGGATACCAGCGCACGGTCTCGTCGCCGTCCCTGAGGGACGCCACCCGCCGCTCGAACTCGGCCAGCGCTTTGGGATTGCCCGGCGCGTGCTGCGCCACCCACGCACAACTGGCGGTCTCCCGCGCGCCGCGCAGCACCGAACAGCCCTCCCACGCCCGGACGTCCCAGCCGTAGGCCCGCGTGAAGGACGCGTACGCCTCGTCGGGGAGCCCGTACCGGTCGTGGGAGAGGACCATCACCACCAGATCGTGCTCGCGCAGGTCCGAGGAGACCGTCTCCAGGTCGACCAGGACCGGACCGTCCGGACCGACGTGCACATTGCGCGGCAGCGCGTCGCCGTGGATCACCCCGGGCGGCAGGTGCGGCGTCAGTGTGGCGGCCTGCGCGGCGAACGCGTCCCGCCGCTCGCGCAGATACGCCGCGTCCGCGGGATCGACCGCGTCCCCCGCGAGCCGCAGCCAGCGCTCGACACCACCCAGCAGATCGCGCCCGGCAAGCGCGAAGGGAGGAGGGGGCGTGGCGTGCACGATCCGCAGCAGTCCGGCCAAATCCCGCGGCTCGGCGGGCCGTACGGCATCCGGCAGCCGGTGCCACACGGTCACCGGGTGGCCGTCCACCAGCAGCGCCTTCGGCTCGGCCGCCCGCACGGCGGGCACCCCGGCCTCCGCGAGCCACACCGCCACGTCCAGCTCGCGGCGCGCCCGGTCGAGGAGTTCGGCGTCGCGGCCGACCTTGACGACCAGGTCGCCGGCGGCGAACACCGCGTTCTCGCCCAGGCCGAGCAGCCGTGCCTCGCGGGCCGCGCCGGGCAGCACCCGCGCCGCCGCCAGTACGTCCCGTGCCCGTGCCTCGTCCATCGTCCGCCTCCGTCGTCCGCACCACTGCCGTCGGGTTCCGGCCATCCTCCGGTCAGTGTCGCATCGGCACAGGTGGCGGGGCATAGGCGGTGCCTCGGCGAGGCAGACCGCCTTCACGGCCATGACGTGGCCGGCCGAGCCGTGCGAAGGGGTGATTCCGTGACATCGGTGACCGGGACGTCGCCACCGAGGAGACCGGCCGGCCGTCGGCCCGGCGACGGCCGGCCCCGCCGGCCCGTCGATCACGGCGCCTGGTTCCTGGTGCTGCCCGCCCTGCTCCCCATCCTCGTCCTCAGCGTCGGCCCGCTGCTGTACGGGATCCTGCTGGCCTTCACCGACGCCCAGGCGGGCCGGACCGAGCCCACCGAGTGGATCGGCGGGCTCAACTTCCGGGACCTGCTGCACGACACGCTGTTCTGGGAGTCGTTCCGGATCGGCCTGGTGTGGGCGGTCGGGGTGACCGTGCCGCAGTTCCTGCTCGCCCTCGGCCTCGCCCTGCTGCTGAACCAGGACCTCCGGCTGCGCTGGCTCGCCCGCGCCCTCGCGATCGTCCCCTGGGCGATGCCGGAGGTCGTCGTCGGCATCATGTGGCGGCTGGTCTACCATCCCGACGCGGGCCTGCTGAACGAGACCCTGCGCGACCTGGGTCTCGGCAGCGGCCGGGACTGGCTGAGCGGTCTGGCCACCGCGCTGCCCGCCGTGATCGTCGTCGGCGTCTGGGCGGGCATGCCCCAGACGACGGTGGCCCTGCTCGCCGGGCTGCAGAACACCCCGCGCGAGCTGCACGAGGCGGCGGCGGTCGACGGGGCGGGCGCCTGGCGCCGCTTCCGCACGGTCACCTGGCCGGCCCTGCGGCCCGTCGCCCTGGCCGTCACGGCGCTCAACCTCATCTGGAACTTCAACTCCTTCGCCCTGGTCTACGTGCTCACCAGCGGCGGTCCCGGCGGCCGGACCCGCCTGCCCATGCTCTTCGCCTACGAAGAGGCCTTCCGCTACGGTCAGTTCGGCTACGCGGCGGCCATGGGCTGCGTCATGGTCGCCGGGATCTCGATCGCCCTGGCCGTGTTCCTCGCCGGGCGCCTGCGGGGAGGTGACGACACGTGAGGACCGGCACCCCGGCCCGCGTCGGCCAGTACACCGCGCTGCTCGCGTATCTGGTCTTCCTGGCCTTCCCGTTCGTCTGGCTGCTGTCCACCGCGTTCAAGCCGCCGCGCGAGCTGAGCAGCCTGCACCCGACCTGGCTCCCGGAGGACCCCACCCTCGCCGGCTTCCGGCAGGCCTTCGAGGAACAGCCGCTGCTGCGGGCCGCCCTCAACTCCCTGCTCGCCGCGCTCGCATCGGCACTCCTCGCGGTGCTGATCGCCACGCCGGCGGCCTACGCCGTCGCCCGGCGCCGTACCCGGCTCGCCAGGGCGGTGACGGGCTGGGTGGTGGTCAGCCAGGCGTTCCCGTTCGTACTGCTGATCATCCCGCTGTTCCTCGTGCTGAAGCACCTGAGAATGATCGACTCCCTGCCCGGGCTGGTGCTGGTGTACGTGGTGTGGGCACTGCCGTTCGCGCTGTGGATGCTCGCCGGGTACGTACGGGCCGTGCCGCGCGAGCTGGAGGAGGCCGCGGCGGTCGACGGGGCCGGGCGGGTGCGGACCCTGGTGTCGGTGACCGCTCCGCTGCTCGCGCCGGGCATCGCGGCGACCGGGCTGTTCGCGTTCATCACCGCGTGGAACGAGTTCTTCTTCGCGCTCGTGCTGCTCAAGACGCCCGAGAAGCAGACGCTGCCGGTGGTGCTCACGCACTTCATCGGCGCCGAGGGCGTCGCCGACCTCGGCCCGCTCGCGGCGGCCGCGTTCCTCGCGACCCTGCCCTCCCTCGTCGTCTTCGCGCTCATCCAGCGGCGCATCACGGGCAACCTTCTCACCGGGGCGGTGAAGAGCTGATGCGGGCGCGTCTGCTGGCCCTCGTCCTGCTGCTGCTCCTCGCCGGCTGCTCCCCGGACGGCACCCGCGACGACGGCCGGATCACCCTCCGCTTCCAGTCCCTGGCCTGGCAGGAGGAGTCCGTAGAGGTGACCAAGGACCTGGTGGCCGAGTGGAACGCCAGCCACCCGGAGGTCCGCGTCGAGTACGTCCAGGGCTCCTGGGACAGCGTCCACGACCAGCTCCTCACCGCCTTCGAGGGCGGCGAGGCACCCGACGTCATCCACGACGCCTCCGACGACCTCGCCGACTTCGCCTACGGCGGCTACCTCGCCGACCTCACCGGCCTGCTGCCGGCCGAGCTCAAGTCGGACATCCCACAGCGCAGTTGGCGGACCACGACGTTCGGCGACGGCGTCTACGGCGTGCCGTTCCTCCAGGAACCGCGCGTGCTGATCGCCAACGCGACCTGGCTGAGGGAGTCCGGCGTACGGATCCCGACCCCTCAGAAGCCGTGGAGCTGGGGCGAGTTCCGCAGGATCACCGACCGGCTCAGCGGGAGCGGGCGGTACGGCGTCGCCTGGCCGCTGAAGGAACCCGTCTCCGCCACGCTCAACCTCTCCCTGTCGGCGGGCGGACAGCTGTTCCACCGCGGGGCGGACGGCAAGGTGACGGTCCGGTTCGAGGCGGTCGACCAGGTCGTGCCGCGCACCATCCGCGCCCAGGTCGGCACCGACCGCAGCGCCTCGCCCACGACCCTGGGCAGCGGCGGCTCCGACACCCTGCCGGGCTTCTTCGGGGGCCGCTACGCGATGGTGCCGCTGGGCTTCTCCTACCGGCAGCAGATCGTGCAGCAGGCCCCGGAGGGCTTCGACTGGCGGGTGCTGCCCGCCCCGGCCGGCGCCGGCGGACTCGCCCAGGGCGTCAGCCCGCAGACCCTCTCCCTCGCCGAGGACTGCCCGCACAAGAAGGAGGCCGCCGCCTTCCTCGGCTTCCTGCTGCGCCCGGAGAACATGGTCCGTCTGGCCCTCGGCGACTGGATGCTGCCCACCGGCACCCAGGCGCTGAAGGATCCGGCCCTGCACACCGCACGCCACGGCTGGGCCACCGGCACTGCGCTGGCCGCCCATCTGCGCCCGGCACCCGCCCAGACGGTCCGGGGCTACCCCGAGTGGAAGGACAAGGTGGCGACACCGGCCCTGCAGGAGTACTACAGCGGAGCCATCGGCCTCGGCGCCCTGCGCGAGCGGCTGGAGGAGGACGGCAACCTGGTCCTCGCTCGCTACCAGCGCTGACCCCCGGGAAAACCCGTTGCCCGCCCCCGCCGGCACCGCCTAGTGTGCCGCCCGTGGGTATCAACGCGATCTACATCTCCGGTCACGGCCGGGGCCCGGTGCACGCCCTCAGGATGCGCCGCCGCCCCGGAGCCCTGACCGGCCCGGGGAGCACCGCCCGCCGCCGTTGAGCCACTGAGCCCGGCTTCGCGCTCCTTACCCACCTGTCTTCCGGTCAGGGCCCTCGTCTGCCCTCTTCCCTCCGGAACGACAAGGACCGCAGCCCATGGGCCGCCCCGCCACCGCCGCTTCCCGCGCACTCTCGCAGAACTTCCTCACCGACCGCGCCGCCGCCGAACGCTTCGCCCGGCTCGCCGTCCCGCGGGCCGGTACCGTCCCGCTCCTGCTCGAAGTGGGAGCCGGGAAGGGCGCGTTGACCGCACCCCTCGCCCGCCGCTGCCACGAGCTGCGCGCGTACGAGATCGACTCGCGGCTCGTGCCCGTGCTGCGCGCCCGGTTCTCCGGCACCCGGCACGTGCACGTCGTCGAAGGGGACTTCCTGACCGCGCGGGCGCCGCGCACGGACTTCTCGGTCGCCGGGAACGTGCCGTTCTCCCGGACCGCCGACATCATCGACTGGTGCCTGCGCGCCCCCGCCCTCACCGACGCCACCCTGATCACCCAGCTCGAGTACGCCCGCAAGCGCACCGGCGACTACGGCAACTGGACACTGCTGACGGTCCGTACCTGGCCCCGCTTCACATGGCGGCTGCTCGGCCGGATCGGCCGGCGCGGTTTCCGGCCCGTGCCGCGCGTGGACGCCGGGGTGCTGCGGATCGAGCGGCGCGCCGCCCCGCTGCTGGACGCCAGCGCCCTGGCCGGCTGGCAGTCCCTGGTCGGACTCGGCTTCTCCGGCGTGGGCGGCTCCCTGTACGCCTCGCTGCGCCGGGCCCATCCGCGGCGGCGGGTCGACGCCGCGTTCCGTGCGGCGGGCCTGGACCGGGACGCGCTGGTGGGCGAGGTGGACCCGGGGCGGTGGCTGCGGCTGCACGAGGTGCTGAGCCCGTGACCCACCTGACATGTTGCACGAGACGTATCGTCTCGTCTAGGGTCTCCGGCATGACCCGTCGCGCACACATCGCCATGTTCTCCATCGCCGCCCACGGCCATGTGAACCCGAGCCTGGAGGTGATCCGCGAGCTCGTGGCGCGCGGCCACCGGGTGACCTACGCGATCCCGCCGGTCTTCGCGGAGAAGGTCGCGGTCACCGGCGCCGAGGTGAAGCCCTGGACGTCGACCCTGCCCTCGCCCGACGACGACCCGCGGGCGTGGGGGAGCACGCTGCTGGACAACGTGGAGCCGTTCCTCGACGACGCGATCCAGGCCCTCCCGCAACTGATCGCGGCGTACGAGGGCGACGAGCCGGACCTCGTGCTGCACGACATCGCCTCCTACCCGGGCCGCGTCCTGGCCCACCGGTGGGGCGTGCCCGCCGTCTCCCTCTCGCCGGCCATGGTCGCCTGGGAGGGGTACGAGAAGGAGGTCGCCGAGCCCATGTGGGAGGAGCCGAGGAAGACCGAACGCGGGCGCGCCTACTACGCCCGCTTCCGCGCCTGGCTGGAGGAGAACGGCATCACCCTGCACCCCGACGCCTTCGGGGGCCGGCCCGACCGCTCGATCGTCCTGATCCCCAAGGCGCTCCAGCCGAACGCGGACCGGGTCGACGAGCGCGTGTACTCCTTCGTCGGCGCCTGCCAGGGCGACCGCGCCGCCGAGGGCGACTGGCGGCGGCCGGCCGGCGCGGAGCGGGTCGTGCTCGTCTCCCTCGGGTCCGCCTTCACCAAGCAGCCGGCCTTCTACCGGGAGTGCGTGCGGGCCTTCGGCGACCTGCCCGGCTGGCACCTGGTGCTCTCGATCGGCAAGCACGTCGACCCGGCCGAACTCGGCGAGGTCCCCGCAAACGTGGAGGTGCGGTCCTGGGTCCCCCAGCTGGCCGTGCTGAGGCAGGCCGACCTGTTCGTCACGCACGCCGGCGCGGGCGGCAGCCAGGAGGGCCTGGCGACGGCCACACCGATGATCGCCGTACCGCAGGCGGCGGACCAGTTCGGCAACGCCGAGACGCTCCGGGGCCTCGGGATCGCCCGGTGCCTGACGACGCAGGAGGCGACCGGCGAGGCCCTGCGCGAGGCGGCGCTCGCCCTCGTCGACGACCCGGAGGTCGCGCGCCGCCTGAAGGAGATCCAGGCGCAGACGCTCCAGGAGGGCGGCACGCGCCGCGCCGCCGACCTCATCGAGGCCGAACTTCGGGCTCGGACCGCCGCATGACGTGCGGCGGGGCCCGCCGGTGCTGTCGCAACCGGCGGGCCCCGCCACCCGGGGAGACGCTCAGACCTTGACGGGCTCGCCCTCGTCGTCGCGTGCCGCCGGCTGCGCGATCGCCTGCGGCGTCTCGTCGTGGGTGAGGTCCGGCAGCCGGTGCAGCCACCTCGGCAGGTACCAGTTGCGCTCGCCGAGCAGTGCCATCACCGCCGGCAGCAGCACCCCGCGGATGATCGTCGCGTCGATGAGCACCGCGGCCGCCAGGCCGACGCCCATCTGCTTCATGGACTGCATCGACAGCGTCCCGAAGATCGCGAACACGGCGACCATGATGACCGCGGCGCTGGTGACGACCCCGGCCGTGGTGACCACGCCGTGCCGGATCGCGTCCCCGGTCTCCAGGCCCCGCAGCCGGGCCTCGCGGATCCGGGACACCACGAACACGTGGTAGTCCATCGACAGCCCGAACAGGATCACGAACAGGAACAGCGGCAGCCAGGTGATGATCGCGCCGACGCCCTCCGCGCCCACCAGGGACGCGCCCCAGCCGTGCTGGAACACCGCGACGAGGATGCCGTAGGCCGCGCCCACCGACAGCAGGTTCAGCACGATCGACGTGAGCGCGATGGTCAGCGAGCGGAACGACAGGAGCATCAGGGCGAAGGCGAACACCACGACGAACGCGAACACCGGCACGACGGCTCCGGCCAGCTGGTCGTTGAAGTCCTTCGACCCGGCCACCTGCCCGGTGATCGGCGCCTCCAGCCCGTCGACCCTGCCGAGCGTGGCCGGACGCACCTCGTCGCGCAGCTTGTCCAGGCTCACCCCGGCCTTGTCCTGGTCGGAGCCGCCCACCAGCGGCACGTAGACGAACGCCACGTCCTGCGCGTCGTGCAGCTTGATCTCCACCGGGCCGCGCGAGGCGCCCGAACTGATCGCCCGCTCACGGAAGTCGGCGAGCGCGGCCTGCACCCGCGGCGCGTTGATGTCGTCGGCCCTGACGACCACCTCGGCAGGCTCCGAGCCGCCCGGGAACGCCTCGTTGAGCCGGTTGTACGTCTGCACGATCGGCAGCGAGTCCCCGAACTCCTGGTCCAGCGTGAGCTGTTGCGTCTTCATGCCGAGCGCGGGTGCCGCGACGGCCAGCAGCGCACCGGCCGCCACCACCACCGAGATCACCGGCCGGGCCAGGACGCGCCGCAGCACGGCCGTCCAGAACCGGCTGTCCTGACCCGTGCCCCGCTTGCGCCGTCGCAGGAACGGTATGCGGCCCTTCTCCACGCGCTCGCCCAGCAGCGACAGCAGCGCGGGCAGCACGGTCACCGACCCCACCATCGCCACCGCGACCACCATCAGCGAGGCCAGACCCATCGCCTCGAACTCGGCGAGCCCGGTGAACAGCATGCCCGCCATGGCCACGCACACCGTGACACCGGAGACGACGATCGCGCGGCCACTGGTCGCGGCGGCGATCCTGAGCGCCGTCTGCGCGTCCCGCCCGGCCTCGCGCTCCTCACGCTCACGGCGCAGGTAGAACAGGCAGTAGTCGACGCCGACCGCCAGACCCACCAGCAGCATCACGGAGTTGGCGGTGTCGCTCATCGGCATGACATGGCTGACGACGCCCATCAGGCCCATCGTCGCCATGATCGCGGTGACCGCCAGCGCCACCGGCAGCAGCGCCGCCACCAGCGCGCCGAACGCGATCAGCAGAATGCCCAGCGCCACCGGCACCGCGGAGTACTCGGCCTTCTTGAAGTCGTCCCCGAACGCGTCGTCGAACGTCTTCATCATGCTGGCGCCGCCGATCTCCTCGATCAGCAGCGCCTCGTGCTCCTGCTGGACGCCCTCGACGGCCTCCAGCACCGGCTCGACCCGCTCGCCCGCGGTGTCGGAGTCACCCCGCATGTCGAACTGCACGAGCGCGCTGCGCCCGTCCTTTGAGATCGTCTTCGCGTCGTACGGCGAGGTCACGTCGGTGACCCGGCCGGTCTTCTCGACGGCCCGGACGACCGCGGCGACGGCGTCCCGGAACTCGGGGTCCGTCGCCTTCAGTCCGCTTCCCTTGGCCTGGATCAGGACCGTCTCACTGGCCGGCTCCTCGATCCCGGCGTCCTCGATGATCCGGGCGGCGGTGTGCGTCTCCCCCTTGAGCTGGTCGCTGTCCTTGACGTCGACCCGGCCGGCCGCCGAACCGAGCCCCATCGCCAGGACGACGAACAGTACCCAGATGCCGACGGCAGCCCATCGGTGCCGGGCGCTCCAGCCGCCGGCCCGGGCGGCGAGACCCCGCACCCGTGCTTCTCCGTTCCCCATGACGGGCTTGCCCCCTCGTGATGCGGCGGCGGCCGCCTGCCGCCCCCTCTCCTGTCGAAGGTAGGGGCTGGATAAAGCCGTCTCGTCGTGCTGCCCGGTGAAGCCGCGCGGCCGGAACTCATCCCCATGGACCTGGCTCCCTCCCCACTGGGGAGGACCCCCACCGACTGTGGTCCCTTACACCTATCGGGAGACGTCCCGGGCGCCGCGGGTGTGGGGATCCGGAGCAGAGGGTTGTGCGCCGCGATGACCGGTGAGTAATTTACGGGGCCGGGCAGCCGCCCGCCGCGGCCGTCGTGCCCACCCCCACGGGGCACGACGGCCGCTCTAAGGTGAGCGGATGACGACGATGTACGCGGCCCTGCTGCGCGGGATCAACGTGGGTGGCAGCAGGAAGGTCCCCATGGCCGAGCTGCGCGCGCTCATGGAGAACCTCGGCTACGACGACGTCCGCACCCACCTGCGGAGCGGCCAGGCGGTGTTCTCCAGCGGGCGCGGCGACGAGGACGCACTGGCCGCCGAGCTCGCTCAGGGCATCGAGCGGCACTTCGGCTTCGGCGTCGACGTGATCGTGCGCGACCACGCCTATCTGCGGGCGGTCGCCGACGCCTGCCCCTTCCCGGCCGCCGACCTGGAGCCCAAGCAGCTCCACGTCACCTACTTCTCCGCGCCCGTCACGCCCGGCCGCTTCGCGGAGATCGACCAGGCCGCGTTCCTCCCCGAGGAGTTCCGCCTCGGCGACCGCGCCCTGTACCTGTACGCACCGAACGGCCTGGGCCGCTCCGGACTGGCCGAGCACCTGGCGAAGCCGCGCCTCACCAAGGGCGTGATCGCCACGACCCGCAACTGGAACACGGTGGTCAAACTCGTGGAGCTGACGGCGCCCGCGGCGTGACCCCCGGGTGACGCCCGCGGGCCGACCCGGCCGGTGTCTCGCGTGAACACCACGGCCCCCACCCGCGTACCTACGGTCGGACGAACGGTACGAGAACGGAGTCTCGCGAGAGGACGCGCACGGCCAGCGACAGGAGCCCGGATCCATGACCGACACCAACCTCGTCTACGCCTACGCGGTCCTGCGCCGCACCCCCGAGGCCACCGCGGCGGCCGCACACCTGCGCGGCGTCGCCGGAGAACCGATCCACCTGGTCGAACCCGCCACCGGCCCCCTGGCCTTCGCCGTCGGCCACGTCCCGCCCGCCGACTACGACGACGCGCCGCTGCGGGCCCACCTCGAGGACCTGGACTGGATGGAGTCCACCGTCCGCTCCCACCACGCGGTGGTGGCCGCCCTGGTCGCCTCCGGCGCCGCCGTCCTCCCGCTGCGCCTCGCCACCGTCTACCGGGACGAGGCCCGCGCCCGCGAGGCCCTCGACACCCGCCGCGCCTACTTCCTGTCCCTGCTGGACCGCCTCACCGGCCACGTCGAACTCGGCGTCAAGATCTACGCCACCCCCGACATCACCCCGCCCGAAGCCGCCCACGCCCCGGACCGGGACCCGGCCCCCGGCCTCGGGGTCGGACGCGCCTACCTGGCGATCCGCCGTCGCAGACACCGCAGGAACGAGGAGGCCTGGCGCACGGTCGTCCAGGCCGCAGCCCGCCTCACCGAGACGGCCGGCGCCCTCGCCGTCGACCGCGTCGCCCACACCCCCGAACGCGGCAGCCTGGCCGGCTCCGCCCCCGGCACCAACATGGGCAACGACGCCTACCTCGTCCCCAGGGACCGCGTAGACGTCTTCCGCACGGGCGTCCTGGCGGCCGCACGCGCCACCCCCGGCCTCCGCGTGGAGGTCACCGGCCCCTGGGCCCCGTACTCCTTCGCCCTCCAGCCGGAACCGGCACCGTGACCCGCGTGCGGCCGACCGGTGTTCAGGCGCTCACGGCCGCCAGCGCCGGCTTCCGTGCCGCCTCGTACCGCTCCAGCACCACCCGCGCCACCTCCGGCGCCGCACCCAGGACGTCCGCGAGGACGTCGGCCCGGGCCGCGCCCCGGGCGATGCGGTCGGGCAGGAAACCGGGGGCCAGGACGTAGGGGGCGACGGCGACGCGGGCGCAGCCGAGGGCGCGGAGTTCACGGACCGCGTCCTCGGTGCGCGGGAGGGACGCGGAGGCGAACGCAGGCCGCACGGCGCACCAACCGGTGTGCCGCCACTCCCGCGCGATGTCTGCGATCACTGCGATCGCCTCCGGGTCGGTGGACCCCGCCGAGGCCAGCACGACCCCGGTCGAGGACTTGTCGGCGGGCGTCAGACCCGCCTCGTACAGGCGCCGTTCCAGGGCCGCGAGCAGCAGCGGCGAGGGGCCCAGGACCTCCGCCTGGCGGATGCGCAGCCGCGGGGGCGCGTCCGCCAGGACCGCCGGGATGTCGGCCTTCGCGTGGAAGGCGCGGGTGAGCAGGAGCGGCAGGGCGACCACGTCACGCACGCCCTGGACCGCCAGGGACTCCAGCACGCCCTGCACCGACGGCACGTTGAAGTCCAGGAACCCGGTCTCCACCCGGACGTCGGGGCGCAGCGCGCGCACCCGGCGCACCAGGGCGTGCACCGTCGCGGCGTGCCGCGGGTCGCGGCTGCCGTGGGCGATGACGAGGAGAACGGGCCTGTTCGTCATGGAACTCAGCCCTTCACCAGCAGGCCGCGACTGCGCAGCACCCACCGCTCCAGCGGGCTGAAGATCAGCAGGTCGATCGCGATGCCGACGATGAGGATGAGCAGGATCGCCTCGAAGACCATCGCCATGTCGCTGGCGTTGCGGCCGTTCTCCAGCAACTGGCCGAGGCCGACGCCGAGGTCGGGGAAGGACGCGATGATCTCGGCGGCCATCAGGGAACGCCAGGAGAAGGCCCAGCCCTGCTTCAGACCGGCCACGTAACCGGGCAGGGCTGCGGGCAGCACGATGTGCCAGGTGCCCCTCAGACCCGTCGCGCCGAGCGTGCGGCCCGCGCGCAGGAACAGCGGCGGCACCTGGTCGACGCCCGACACCAGGCCGTTGGCGATCGACGGGACTGCGCCGAGCAGGATCACCGCGTACATCATCGAGTTGTTCAGACCCAGCCAGATCACCGCCGGCGGCACCCAGGCGACCGACGGCAGGGACTGCAGACCCGACAGGATCGGGCCGATCGCCGCGCGGACGAACTTCACCCGGGCCACGATCAGGCCCAGCGGCGTGCCGATCGCCAGCGCGAAGCAGAAGCCGAGCAGGCCGCGCGAGACGCTGGTCCAGATGTAGCCGAGCAGCTCGCCCTGGAGCCACGCCGTGTGGACGACGTCCCAGACGGCCCCGGGCGAGGGCAGCTTGGTGGGGTCGTCGACGATCCTGAACGAGACGAGAGCCTGCCAGACCGCCAGCACCAGCGCGACGGCGAGGACGGGCGGCAGGATCTTCTCGGTGAAGGTCTGCCGGAACGGCCTGCGGGACGTCTGCCGCGTCTCCAGCGCGTCGAGGCCCGCCTCGAGACCGGCGAGATCGTTGCCGTCCTTGTCGACGGTCGTCGTCGAGTCAGTGCTGGCCATGACGGCGGATCTCCCCACGCAGTTCTTCGGTGATCTCGACGGACAGCTCCGCGACGGCGGTGTCCTCGATGCGGCGCGGATGCGGGATGCCGACGGTCCACTCGCGGGCGATCCGGCCCGGGCGGGAGGACAGCAGCACCACGCGCTGCGCGAGCCGGACCGCCTCGCGCACGTTGTGCGTGACGAACAGGACGGACACCCGCGTCTCGCGCCAGATGCGGGTCAGCTCGTCGTGCAGCACGTCCCGCGTGATGGCGTCCAGCGCCGCGAACGGCTCGTCCATCAGCAGCAGCCGGCTCTCCTGGGCGAGCGCCCGCGCCAGCGCGACCCGCTGGCGCATCCCGCCCGACAACTCGTGCACCCGCTTGCCGAAGGCGCCCTTGAGCCGGACCAGTTCGAGCAGCTCCTCCGCCCGCTCGCGGCGCTCGGCCTTCGGCACGCCCCGCAGCTTCAGGGCGAGTTCGATGTTCTTGCCCGCGGTCAGCCACGGGAACAGCGCGTGCTCCTGGAACATCAGCGCCGGGCGGCCGTCCGTGCTGATCTCGCCGGCGCTGGGCCGGTCCAGGCCCGCCACCAGATTGAGCAGGGTGGACTTGCCGCATCCCGAGGCCCCCAGGAGGGTGACGAACTCGCCCGGCGCGACATCGAGGGTGATGTCGTCGAGGACGAGCTGCTGCCCGGCGGGGCCCGCGAACGACTTCGAGACGTGCTCGATCCGGGCGGCGTGCGTGGCCGCCTCGGTGCCGTCGGCGGCCTTGGCGAGGGTCGTGGCCATGGTCGTCACCTCCTGGGAACTCTTGGGGATCCGGGCTTACTTGACGCCGAGACCGGCGTCGTCGACCGTGGGCTCGCCCTCGGCCTTGAGGACCTCGTTCAGCGGCGCGAGGTCGTAGATGCCCTTCAGGTTCGGCTTCTGGAGCAGCCCGGCCTTCACGGCGTGCTCCGCCTCGGCGTTGAGGGTGGCGGCCAGCGGGTCGTCGGTGAACCGGATCGACTTCCACGCCGGGTCGAGCACCTCGGCGGGCAGCGCCTTGCCGGTCTCCTTCTCCAGGAGCTCGTTCGCCGCCTCCTTGGCCGCGTCCGGGTTGGCGTTGATCCACTTGTTGGTGGTGACCGAGGCCTTGAGCACGGCCTCGACGACTTTCGGGTGCTTCTTCAGGAACTCCTGCCGCACGATGATGTTCGTGATCACGAACTTCCCGTCCGGCCACAGCGTCGCCTCGTCGAGCAGTTCCTTGCCGCCCTCGGCGACCAGCTTCGACGCGGTCGGCTCCGGCACCCACGCGCCGTCGATCGACCCGGCCTTGAAGGCGTCCGGGGTGACCTTGTTGTCGCTGCGGACGACCGTGACATCGCCCGTGCCGCTCTGCGGGTCGACCTTCCAGCCCTGCTCGGCGGCCCAGTTGAGGAACGCCACGTCCTGCGTGTTGCCCAGCTGCGGGGTCGCGATCCGCTTGCCCTTGACGTCCTTCAGGGACTTGATCTTGTCCGGGTTCACCACGAGCTTCACCCCGCCGGACGCCGAACCGCCGATGATGCGCAGGTTCTTGCCGCCGGACTTGGTGAAGCCGTTGATGGCGGGGGAGGGGCCGATCCAGCCGATGTCGATGGAACCGGAGTTGAGCGCCTCGATCTCCGAGGGGCCGGCGTTGAACACGGCCGACTCGACCTTGGTGGCGCCGAGCTCCTTCTGGAAGAAGCCCTTCCGCACGCCCACCAGCGCGGTGCCGTGGGTGAGGTTGCCGAAGTAGCCGATCTTGACGGAGTCGAGACCGTCGATCTTCTTCGCTCCGGCGGCCACCTTGGCGGCGCCGTCGTCCTGCGCCTGGGAGCCGTAGCCGCAGGCGGCGAGGGTGAGCAGGGGAAGTGCGGCGACGACCGCGAGGCTGCGGCGCGGAACGGATGAAGCAGGCACGGGAGGTGGTCCTCTCGCCAGGCCCGGCGGTCACGGTCTTTCAGGTCGTGGCCGGGAGGTCGGCAGGTTTTCGTCTACGGCGGTGGGGGGTGCGGGCGCGCATGCGGTGCGCGTACGTCAGCGCACACATCGCGCCACTCCGCCCTGCCCGCTGCCGAGCGCACCGCTGCCGACCCGGCCGCCCTCCTTCGCGAACGTGGAGTAGAAGTCGGGGGAGCTCATGTCAGAAGTCCCACCCGTCGTCGCCGGACTCGTCCTTGACCGGCTCGGGGGCGGCGAAGGACTCGCCGACCATGCCCGCGGTCAGGGTCGTGCCGTCGTTCGGGTCGATCAGGATGAACGAGCCGGTGCGCCGCGAGTCGGCGTAGGAGTCGACCGGCAGCGGCTCGGCGGTACGGATCTTCACCCGGCCGATGTCGTTGGCGAGGAGCTGCCCCGGGTGCGGGTGCAGGGACAGGTCGTCGAGCGTGAGCCGGGACGGGATGTCCTTGACGATCGCCTTGACCGTGCGCGTGCCGTGCTTGAGCAGCACCCGGTGCCCGACGGTCAGCGGGGCGTCCGCGACATGGCAGACGGTCGCCTCGATGTCCTGGGTGGTGGGCGGCGCGTCCTTGCTGGGCACGATCAGGTCGCCGCGCGAGATGTCGATGTCGTCCTCCAGCAGGAGGGTCACCGACTGGGTGGTCCAGGCGACGTCGACCGGCTCGCCGAGCAGGTCGATGCCGGAGATCTTCGTGGAGCGGCCCGACGGCAGCACGGTGACCTGCTCGCCCACGCGGAACGAACCGGCCGCGATCTGGCCGGCGTACCCCCGGTAGTCGGGGTGGTCCGCGCTCTGCGGCCGGATCACGTACTGCACGGGCAGCCGGGCGTGGCAGTGGCTCAGGTCGTGGCTGACCGGCACCGTCTCCAGGTGCTCCAGCACGGTCGGGCCGCCGTACCAGTCCATGTGGGAGGACGGGTCCACCACGTTGTCGCCGGCCAGCGCGGAGATCGGGATCGCGGTGACGTCGGGGACGCCCAGCTCGGTCGCGTACGCCGTGAACTCCTCGGCGATGGCAGCGAACACCTTCTCCTCGTAGCCGACGAGGTCCATCTTGTTGACCGCGAGGACCACGTGCGGGACGCGCAGCAGGGCGGCGATGGCGGCGTGCCGGCGGGTCTGCTCGACGACGCCGTTGCGGGCGTCGACCAGGACCACCGTCAGCTCGGCCGTGGAGGCGCCGGTGACCATGTTCCGCGTGTACTGCACGTGCCCGGGGGTGTCGGCGAGGATGAACCGCCGCCGGGGCGTGGCGAAGTAGCGGTAGGCCACGTCGATGGTGATGCCCTGCTCCCGCTCGGCCCGCAGGCCGTCCGTCAGCAGCGCCAGGTCCGGCGCGTCCTGGCCCCGGCTCGCCGAGGCGCGCTCCACGGCCTCCAGCTGGTCGGTGAGGACCGACTTGGAGTCGTGCAGCAGCCGGCCCACCAGGGTGGACTTGCCGTCGTCGACGGAACCGGCGGTGGCGAACCGCAGCAGGGTGGTGGCCGAGAGCTCCTCGGTCGTGATCGTGCTCATCTCTAGAAGTACCCCTCGCGCTTGCGGTCTTCCATCGCGGCCTCGGACATCTTGTCGTCGGCGCGCGTGGCGCCGCGCTCGGTCAGGCGGGAGGCGGCGATCTCCACGATCACCTTCTCGATCGTGTCGGCGTCGGAGTCCACCGCGCCGGTGCAGGACATGTCACCGACGGTCCGGTAGCGCACCAGCCGCTTCTCGACCCTCTCGCCGTCCTTCGGCCCGCCCCACTCGCCGGCGGTCAGCCACATGCCGCCGCGCCGGAACACCTCGCGCTCGTGCGCGTAGTAGATCTCCGGCAGCTCGATGCCCTCGCGGGCGATGTACTGCCACACGTCCAGCTCGGTCCAGTTGGACAGCGGGAAGACGCGCACGTGCTCGCCGGGCGCGTGGCGGCCGTTGTACAGGTTCCACAGCTCGGGGCGCTGGCGGCGCGGGTCCCACTGGGAGAACTCGTCGCGCAGCGAGAACACCCGCTCCTTGGCCCGGGCCTTCTCCTCGTCGCGGCGCCCGCCGCCGAAGACGGCGTCGAACCTCTCCGCCTGGATCTTCTCGGTCAGCGGCAGCGTCTGCAGCGGGTTGCGGGTGCCGTCGGGGCGCTCCTTGAGCACCCCGCGGTCGATGTAGTCCTGCACGGAGGCCACGTGCAGCCGCAGCCCGTGCTCGGCGACCGTGCGGTCGCGGTAGGCGAGGACCTCGGGGAAGTTGTGCCCGGTGTCGACGTGCAGCAGCGAGAACGGCACCGCCGCCGGGCGGAACGCCTTCAGCGCCAGGTGCAGCATGACGATGGAGTCCTTGCCGCCGGAGAAGAGGATCACCGGCCGCTCGAACTCGCCCGCCACCTCGCGGAAGATGTGCACCGCCTCGGACTCGAGGGCGTCGAGGTGCGACAGCGCGTACGGGCTGCCGGTCTCCTCGGACACGGTGGCGACGGTCGTCGTCATGCCAGTCCCCTTTCGGTCAGCAGGGCGTACACCGACGCCGCGGACTCCTGCACGGTCTGGTGCTGCGACTCGATGCGCAGATCGGGCGAGGCGGGCTCCTCGTACGGGTCGTCGACCCCGGTGAGCCCGGTGAGCTCGCCCGCGGCCTGCTTGGCGTACAGGCCCTTCACGTCCCGCTCGCTGCACACCTCGACCGGGGTCGCCACGTGCACCTCGACGTACGCCGTGCCGTTCGCCTGGTGACGCTTGCGGACCGCCTCGCGGCTGTCCTGGTACGGCGCGATCACCGGGACGAGCGCCAGCACGCCGTTGCGGGCGAGCAGTTCGGCGACGAAGCCGATGCGCTGCACGTTGGTGTGCCGGTCCTCGCGGCTGAAGCCGAGGCCCGCCGAGAGGAACTCGCGGATCTCGTCGCCGTCGAGCACCTCGACCCGGCGGCCCTGCTCGCGCAGCCGGCCGGCCAGTTCGTGGGCGATGGTGGTCTTGCCCGCACTCGGCAGACCCGTGAGCCAGACGGTGGCTCCGGTCGTCACGTCGGTCTCCTGAATCGTCTGAGTCGTCGTCATCCGTGCAGCCCGCACTCGGTCTTGGCCCGGCCCGCCCAGCGGCCGGCCCGGGCGTCCTCGCCCGCCAGGACCCGGCGGGTGCAGGGTGCGCAGCCCACGGAGGCGTAGCCGTCCGTCAGCAGCGGGTTGGTCAGCACGCCGTGTTCGGTGACGTAGGCGTCCACGTCGTCCTGGGTCCAGCGGGCGATGGGGGAGATCTTGACCTTCTGCCGCTTCTCGTCCCAGCCGACCACCGGGGTGTTCGCCCGGGTCGGGGACTCGTCGCGGCGCAGGCCGGTCGCCCAGGCCTGGTAGCCCTCGAGGCCCTCTTCCAGCGGCTGGACCTTGCGCAGCCTGCAGCACAGGTCGGGATCGCGCTCGTGCAGCTTGGGACCGTACTCGGCGTCCTGCTCGGCGACCGTCTGACGGGGAGTGAGCGTGATGACGTTGACGTCCATCACGGCGTCGACCGCGTCACGGGTGCCGATGGTCTCCTCGAAGTGGTAGCCGGTGTCGAGGAAGACGACGTCGACGCCGGGCATCGCGCGGGAGGCGAGGTGGGCGACCACCGCGTCCTCCATGGAGGAGGTCACGCAGAAGCGCTTGCCGAACGTCTCGGCCGCCCACCGGAGGATCTCCAGCGCGGAGGCGTCCTCCAGGTCACGGCCCGCCTGTTCGGCGAGCGCCTTCAACTCTTCCGAGGTGCGCTCTCGCTGAGCGGTCGTCATATCTGTCCCCCTCCGGAGTCGGATCGCTTCAGCCCCTGGGCCAGCAGCCCGAGGAACTTCAGCTGGAAGGCCCGGCTGCACGCCGCGCATTCCCACGCGCCGTGCCCCTCCTCGCTCGGCCGCAGGTCCTCGTCCCCGCAGTACGGGCAGTAGAACGGGGCCATCCGCTCGCTCACGACAGCGCCTCCTCGCCGGCCCGGGCGGCCCACGCGGCGAACCGCTCGCCGGCCTCGCGCTCGGCCTGGAACCGCTTCAGCACGCGCTCGATGTAGTCCGGCAGCTCGTCGGAGGTGACCTTCAGGCCGCGCACCTTGCGGCCGAACCCGGCCTCCAGGCCCAGCGCGCCGCCCAGGTGCACCTGGTAGCCCTCGACCTGCTCGCCCCGGTCGTTCAGGACCAGCTGGCCCTTGAGACCGATGTCCGCGACCTGGATACGGGCGCAGGCGTTCGGGCAGCCGTTGAGGTTGATGGTGAGCGGCTCGTCGAAGTCCGGCAGGCGGCGCTCCAGTTCGTCGATGAGCTGCGCGCCGCGCTGCTTGGTCTCGACGATGGCGAGCTTGCAGAACTCGATGCCGGTGCAGGCCATGGTGCCCCGCCGGAACGAGGAGGGCCGGGCCGTGAGGTCGAGCGCCTCCAGACCCTCGACGAGCGAGTCGACCCGGTCCTGCTCGACGTCGAGGACGATCATCTTCTGCTCGACGGTGGTGCGCACCCGGCCCGAGCCGTGGGCCTCGGCGAGGTCGGCGATCTTCGTGAGCGTCGCGCCGTCGACGCGTCCCACGCGCGGGGCGAAGCCGACGTAGAAGCGGCCGTCCTTCTGCCGGTGCACACCGATGTGGTCACGCCACTGGCTGGACGGCTGCTCCGGGGCGGGCCCGTCGGTCAGCTTGCGCTTGAGGTACTCGTCCTCCAGCACCTGCCGGAACTTCTCCGCGCCCCAGTCGGCGACGAGGAACTTCAGGCGGGCGCGGTTGCGCAGCCGCCGGTAGCCGTAGTCGCGGAAGATCGAGATGACGCCCTCGTAGACGTCCGGCACGTCGTCGATCGACACCCAGGCGCCCAGCCGCACGCCCAGCTTGGGGTTGGTGGACAGGCCGCCGCCGACCCACACGTCGAAGCCGGGGCCGTGCTCGGGGTGGGTCACGCCGACGAACGCGACGTCGTTGATCTCGTGCACCACGTCCAGCAGCGGCGAGCCCGAGATGGCCGTCTTGAACTTGCGGGGGAGGTTCGAGTACGCCGGGTTGTTCAGCACCCGGCGCTTCATCTCCTCAAGGGCCGGGGTGGCGTCGATGATCTCGTCCTCGGCGATGCCCGCCACCGGGGAGCCGATCATCACGCGCGGGGTGTCGCCGCAGGCGGTGACCGTGGACAGGCCCACGCCCTCCAGCCGGTTCCAGATCTCGGGCACGTCCTCGATGCGGATCCAGTGGTACTGGACGTTCTGCCGGTCGGTGATGTCGGCCGTCCCGCGCGCGAACTCCTGCGAGACCTCGCCGATGACCCGCAGCTGGCGGGTGGTCAGCGCCCCGCCGTCGATGCGGACCCGCAGCATGAAGTACTCGTCGTCCAGCTCCTCCGGCTCCAGCACCGCGGTCTTGCCGCCGTCGATGCCGGGCTTGCGCTGGGTGTACAGACCCCACCAGCGCATCCGGCCGCGCAGGTCGTTCGGGTCGATCGAGTCGAAGCCCCGCTTGGAGTAGATCGTCTCAATGCGTGTCCGCACATTGAGACCGTCGTCGTCCTTCTTGAACTGCTCGTTGCCGTTCAGCGGGGTGAAGTGCCCCGCGGCCCACTGACCCTCACCGCGGTGACGGCTCACCTTGCGGCGGGGAGTCGCGGCGGCAGGGTTCTGCGGGGTGGCGGCCATGGTGGATACGTCCTTCGGGACAGGCGGGAATGCGGCTCTGACCTGCGCGTGCGGGCGCATGGGCATACGTGCGCGTCATTGCGCGGGAACGAGACGAGAAAGGGGGATGCCGGGCGCGTGCTGAGTGCTCTCAGTGCGCCGGACAGATGGCGCTGGACATGCGGCCGAGGTCGACGTGCCGTCGACTCACCAAGGCGACTCCAGTTCCAGACATGGCGGAAGCGTGTCACGGCGATCTGGACACAGTCCAGCTTTGTCCGAGATGCGGACACCCTTGTCTCGAACTGCGAGACAAGGGTGTCCTTGGTCACATCGGGCGACGCCGCGGTGTCCGTCCAGGTCAGCCGGGGAAAGCTCCAGGCCACGGTCCCGGAGCGCTGACCTCCGGTTCCTCCTCGACCTTGGTGTCGAACAGCTTGAAGCCGCGGCGCTGGTAGTTGCCCATCGCGTGCTCCCCGTCCTTGCTGCAGGTGTGCAGCCAGACCCGCTTCGTCGGGGCCAGTCCCGCCCAGCGGTCGGCGAGGTCCCAGGCCCGGGCGGTGCCGTAGGACAGCAGGTGCCCGCCGATGCGCCGGCCGCGGAACGCCGGCAGCAGCCCGAAGTAGACGATCTCCACGACCGCGTCGTCCTGCGCCTCCAGTTCCACGTACCCGGCGGGCGTGCCCCGGTCGTACGCCACCCACGTCTCCACGCCCGGCCGCTGCAGGTGCTCGCGCCAGCGGGCGTACGACCAGCTCAACCGGTCCGTCCAGCGGATGTCGCCGCCCACCGAGGCGTACAGGAAACGGCTGAACTCCGGGGAGGGCACCTCGGAGCGGACGATCCGCACGTCCCCCTCCGGTGCGGCGGCAGGCAGCAGATCGGTCGGCGCGGTCTGCTCCAGGGACCAGGTGGTCACGGCGATGGTGGTCATGCGGGCCAGAAAACCATCCGGCCTACCGGTCTGTCGATCGGCCCAGCGCCCGCTCGACGGAGGCCAGCGGCAGCGCGAACAGCATCCGTCCGGACTGCGACCACACCTCGCCGCTCTCCTCCCAGTACGACAGCGAACCCGACCGGCCGCTCCAGCAGTGCCGGGTCCCGTCCGTCCCGCACTCCGTCGCCCGGGCCCCGTCCGCGTCCTGACGCCACAGCGTTCCGTGCCCGCCCGGTGAGCCCGCCGCGCGGTCCAGGTACCAGGCCGAGCGGTACGCCAGCACCCCTCGCACATCGGCCGTCTTCGTCTCGTACGCCTCGACCGGCTGGGCGCGTCCCGCCGAGTCGGTGCTGAGCAGACCCGAGCGGGACGGGTCGCGGCTGAGGGCGTAGCGCCACAACCGGGTCGGGCGGTCGCCGTCCGCCGGCACCCACTCGCTCGCGACCAGGCTGTCCGGGGCCGTGCTGCGGTCCAGGGACACGGCGGCCGGACGCGGCGCATCCCCGCCGGGCAGGGTGTAGGAGCCGACGGCGGGCAACACGTACCGGGAGCCGTGCGCCGCCCAGCCGCCCCGCACCCGGCCGACCGCGTCGGCGTCGACGGTGGCGCGCTGGATGCGGTCCAGGTCGTACACGTACAGCGCGTCCCGGTCGCCCTCGCGGGTCGTCACCAGCAGTTTGTCCTGGTACCAGACCATGCCGGACAGAGGGGAGACCAGGCCCCGGTAGTCCCGTCCGCCGTCCACCGGGACGGCCAGCAGGGCCCAGGTGTAGCGCAGCCGCGCGGGGTCGTTCGCGTCGACGAAGGCGACCTTGGCGAGACCCTGCCCGGGATCCGGGCCGTCGAGGGAGCCGCCCTCGGCGCCGCGGCTCCAGCCGGACAGGACCACGCGGTTCCCGGCCCAGTGGCCGTCGTCGTCCGCGTCGCCCGAGGTGGTGACCGCGCCGGGCCGCCAGCCCCGGGTGTCGGAGGCGCCGAAGCAGTAGGCGCGCGTGGCCGCCGGCTCGACCGGCAGGCCGTGCTTCTCGGGGCCCGCGCAGTCCGCCGCGTTCCGCAGCGGCAGGTCGGCGCCCTCCAGCACCGCGCCGACACCGACCGGCCGGCCCATCTTTGACGCGAGCCGGTCCAGCCACGGCCCGGGCACCCGCTGCTCCGCCAGGGGCAGCCGGCCGGTCGAGGCCCCGACCGGCCGCAGGGCCCCGGGGTCGTCGGCGACGGTGGCCTGTGAGGCGCTGATCACGGTGGCCGCGGCGGTGAGCGCGAGGGCCGTCCCGGCCAGGGTCGCGCGCAGCGCCCTTCCCCGCCTGCGCCGCCGGTGTCTGCCGCGATGCTTCATAACGTCCTCCCGAGGCGGACCAACTGCGCCGTGTGATCCGTACGTTGACGGAGGAGCAGGTGGGGTGGCCCGTACCGCGATGCTACGGCAGGGGGAGGGGGTGGCGGACGAAGACCCCGCAAATATGCGAAAGACGCACCCCTCGGGGCGGCCCGGACGCCACGGAGCGTGAACCTCAGGGCGTCACCGCGGAGGGGCGCAGCCGCGCCACCGCCGGAGCGGTCGAGTGCGGCAGCAGATCACCCGGGTCGTCCGGCAGCAGCACCTCGACCTCCGCGCCCTCGGCGAACCGGTACGGCCGGTGCTCCAGGAACGCCCCCAGGTACCGCCGCACCCGGGACATCTCGGCGCGCACCGTCACCGTGCGCTCCGGGTCGCCGAACACGTCGGCGGCCAGCCCCGAGGCGCTGCGGCCGGAGCGGTGGACGGCGAGGAGGCACAGCAACTCGGCGTGCCGCGGGCTCAGTTCCCTGGTCCAGGTGCCCGCACCGCCGGACACCTCCACCGACCAGCGGCGGGGGTGTCTGAGGTCCAGCACGATCCGGGTCCCGCCGTGCGGCAGGGGTTCGTCGGCCGCCGGCCGCAGCAACCAGCCGCCGGCCAGCGGCTCCACCGCGCACAGCCCCAGCGCCGGGAGCCATCTCGAGCCCGCCGACAGCGACTTCGGCAGGGCCACGCGCCGCGTGTACGGCATCCCGCTCACCGCGGCCGTCCAGCCGTCCGCGTCGACGGCCAGGGCGCGGCCGCCGAGCCGGGCCAGCACCGGCGCCGCCACCGCGCGCAGCCGCTCCAGCGACTCCAGGTGCATCTCCCGCAGCCGGGCCTCGGCGAGCTTGGCCACCGAGTCGACCCAGGACAGCGTGGCCGGATGCATCGTCTCCAGCGGCCCGCTGACGTCCACCACGCCCAGCAGCCGGCCGTCCCGCGGATCCGTCAGCGGAGCCCCGGCGCAGGTCCAGCCGGCCTGGGAGCGCACGAAGTGCTCGGAGGCGAAGACCTGGACGGGCCGGCGCACCACCGCCGGAGTGCCCAGACCGTTGGTTCCGACGACGCTTTCCCGCCAGTCCGCGCCCAGTTCGAAGCCGAGCACGTCCGCCCGGCGCAGCACCGGCGGGCTGCCCTCGCGCCACAGCACCCGGCCGTCCTCGTCGGCCACCACCATGATGTGGTGGGCGACGTCGGCCGCGGCCAGCAGGCCCTCCCGCAGCACCGGCAGCACATGGCGCAGCGCCGACGTCTCGCGCCGCCGCTGCACCTCCTCCCGGGACAGCGGGTCGGCCCGCACGTCGCGCTCCGGGTCGACGCCGCCGCGCAGCATGCGCTCCCAGGACTGCTCGATCACGGGGCGCGGCGGCACCGGGACGCGCCGCCCGGACAGCCGGGCGGAACGGACCTCGCTGAGGAGCCGGGCCGCACGCGTGGTGTCCACAGCGGCCAGGTGCGTGACGTCCATACGCGTGCGCCCCCCGAAGTTGAGTTTTTGACCGTCTGTCTCATAGTGCCGTCTGCCCCGGGGGTATGCGCACAGTCCGCACACAGTCACCAGCAAGTTGCAACCCCCTGCAACCCTGGTGGACGGCCCGGCCCTGACCGAGACTTGAGCGGCGCCGTCCCGAGCGGCGTTCAGTGGCTCGAACGGGCCAGTGCGGCGGGGGTGGTGCCGTGTCGGCGCAGCACCACCTCCGCTTCCCGCGCCGGTCAGGACGCCGGGTCGTGTTCCGGCCGGGCCCGCTCCACCACCGCCGCCAGGTCGAGCGTGTGCGGCAGCGTCCCGAAGGCCGCGCCCCCGTCACCGCCCAGCCGGGCCGCGCAGAACGCGTCGGCGACCTGTGGTGGCGCGAACCGGACCAGCAACGACCCCTGGAGCACCAGCGCGAGCCGCTCCGCCAGACGCCGCGCCCGGCCCTCCACGCCCTCCAGGTCGGCCAGTTCGGTCAGCAGGTTCTTGATGGCCCCGTCCAGCCGGTGATCGGCGCCGCGCGCCTGCCCGACCTCCCGCAGATAGGCGTCGAGCGCCCCCGGCTCGCGCCGAAGCGCCCGCAGCACGTCGAGCGCCTGCACGTTGCCCGCGCCCTCCCAGATCGAGTTCAGCGGCGACTCGCGCACCAGCCGGGGCATCCCGGACTCCTCGACGTACCCGTTGCCGCCCAGGCACTCCGCCGCCTCCACCGCGACCGCCGGGCACCGCTTGGTCACCCAGTACTTGGCGGCAGGCACCGCGATCCGCAGCAGGGCCCGCTCGTGCTCGCCGCCGTCGTCGCAGGCCGCCGCCAGCCGCAGCGCCAGCGTCGTGGCCGCCTCCGACTCGATCGCCAGATCGGCGAGGACGTTGCGCATCAGCGGCTTGTCGACGAGCTTCCCGCCGAACGCCTCGCGGTAGGAGCAGTGGTGCACGGCCTGTGCCACCGCCTGCCGCATCAGCCCGGCCGAGCCGAGCACGCAGTCGAGCCGGGTCGCCGCGACCATCTCGAGGATGGTGCGCACCCCGCGCCCCTCCTCGCCCACCCGGCGCGCCCAGGTCCCGTCGAACTCGACCTCCGCCGAGGCGTTCGACCGGTTGCCGAGCTTGTCCTTGAGCCGCTGGATCCGGAACACGTTGCGCGTGCCGTCCCCCAGCACCCGCGGCACCAGGAAGCAGGTCAGCCCCTCCGGGGCCTGCGCCAGCACCAGGAAACCGTCGGACATCGGCGCCGAGCAGAACCACTTGTGCCCGGTCAGCTCGTACGTCCCGGCCTCGGCGAGCGGCCGCGCGGCGGTGGTGTTCGCCCGGACGTCGCTGCCGCCCTGCTTCTCCGTCATGGCCATCCCGAACAGGGCCCCGGCCTTCCGGTCGGCGGGCCGCAGCTCACGGTCGTAGACCATGGACGTCAGCCGCGGCTCCCACTCGGCGGCCAGGTCCGGATCCGCGCGCAGGGCGGGCACGGCCGCGTGCGTCATCGACAGCGGGCAGCCGTTGCCGGCCTCCACCTGCGTCCACACCACGAAGGCGGCGGCCCGGCGCAGATGCCCCGCCGGCCTTCCCCAGGCCGCGGTCAGACCGGCCGAGACGCCCTTGCCGAGCAGCCGGTGCCAGGCCGGGTGGAACTCCACCTCGTCGATCCGGTGGCCGTACCGGTCGTGCGTGCGCAGCCGGGGCGGGTTGTCGTTGGCCTGCGCGCCCCACTCCTGCACCTGGGCCGAGCCGGAGGTCCGCCCGAGGGCCGACAGTTCGCCGAGCACCTCCTGGCGCAGATCCGGCTCCACATGCCGTTCGACCGCGGCGGCCAGGGCCCGGTCCGCGGAGAAGACGTCGTACCCGACCAGCGGCGGGACCTGGTTCGTCACGAGGTGCGTGCTGCCTGCCATGGTGCGAACGTACCCCGCGGTAGCACCTCGGTCACCAGCGGACCCGGCCCGGCCCGCGAAGACCCGGCCTGTGGGTGAGTGGGGCCGGGCGCGACGGATACCGTAAGGGGGTGCAGCCAGCAAGTGAAACCCCCGACACGCCCTCCGGGCGCCTCCACCGGGCGCGGGCCCTCTACCGGAACGTCTCCAAGCGCAGGACCGCCTGGCTGTTGCTCAAGGACACCGTCAACTCCTGCATCGAGTACCGCATCCTGGGTCTGGCGGCCGAGGCCGCCTTCTTCACGCTGCTGTCGGTGCCGCCGCTGCTGCTGAGCATGATCGGGCTGCTCGGCTACGTCGACGCCTGGACCGGCGCCGACACCATCCAGAGCCTGCGCACCAACCTCCTGGAGGCCTCGCGGACGGTGCTGTCCGACCGCGGCGTGCGCGAGATCGCCGAGCCGATCCTGCACGACGTGATGAAGGGCGGCCGGGTCGACGTCATCTCCCTCGGCTTCCTGATCGCGCTGTGGTCGGGCTCCCGCGCGGTGAACGTCTTCATCGACACCATCACCGTGATGTACGGCCTCGACGGCGTCCGGGGCATCGTCAAGACCCGCCTGCTGGCCTTCCTGCTGTTCATCGTGGCCCTGCTGATCGGCTCGGTCGCGCTGCCGCTGATGGTGGCGGGCCCGGACGCGGTGGTGGACATCCTGCCCTGGTCGACGACGGTGGTGCAGGTCCTGTACTGGCCGGTGGTGATACTGCTGTCGATCGCCTTCCTCACCACGCTCTACCACGTGTCCGTGCCGGTGCGCTCCCCGTGGATCGAGGACGTGCCCGGCGCGCTGGTCGCGCTCGGCATGTGGGTGCTGGGCAGCTTCCTGCTGCGGATCTACCTGCAGAACACCGTCGAGGGCGCCACGATCTACGGCTCGCTCGCCGCCGCCGTCGCCGTGCTGCTGTGGATCGGCGTGTCCGCGTTCGCCGTGCTCGTCGGGGCCGCGGTGAACGCCGCCATCGACCGGGTCTGGCCGGCCGCCGCGACGGCCGCGGCCCGCGAGGCCAACGAGCGGCTGCGGCAGGCGCAGGTCGCCGAGTACGTGGCGCGCGCCGCCGCCCGGGGCGAGTCCGACCCGGACATGCCGTCCGAGTTCCCCGAGCGCTGGTCCCGCTTCCTGCCCCCGGAGGACGTCACGGCCCGGCTGCGCACCCAGGTGAGGTCCACGCACGCCAAGAACGGCCAGGGCACCGGGGAGGGGCAGCCGCCCGCCGAGAAGTGACGGGCCGCCGGTCTCGGGTCTTCCAGGTGCCGGCCGGTCTCACGCCTACCAGATGCCGGCCGCCGCCTCCTCCCGCACGAAGTCCGCAAAGTCCCGGGGCGCCCGGCCCAGTACGTCCCGCACCCCGTGCGAGAGGTGGGAGTTGCGGCCGTCGAGGAGGGTGCCGAAGATCCCCGTCAGGGCCTCGGCCTCCAGCGGCGGCACCCCGAAGGCGGCCAGAGACTCCCCGTAGTCCCGTGTCGGGACCGTCCGGTAGGTCAGCGGCCGCCCGGTCGCCGCGGCGATCTCCGCGACCGCCTCGCCGAAGGTCAGCAGCCGCCCGCCGGACAGCGCGAGGGTGCGGCCCACGTACCGGTCCGCGGCCGTCAGCGCGGTCACCACCACGTCCGCGACGTCCCGGACGTCGACGAACGGCTCGCGCACCTCGCCGGCCGGGAACACCAGCTCGCCGCGCTCCCGCAGCTCCGCCGCCAGCGGGCCCTCGCTGAAGTTCTGCGCGAACCACGCGGCCCGCACCACCGTCCAGTCCGCGCCCGAGGCGCGCAGCGCCTCCTCGGTGGGCAGGGCCTGGTCCTCGCCCCGCGCGGACAGCAGCACCAGCCGCCGCACCCCGAGTCCGACCGCCTCCCGCGCGAGCGCCCCGACCGCCTCCGCGGCGCCCGGCGCCCCGACGTCCGAGGGGAGGGCGAGGTAGGCCGCGTCGGCGCCGCGCAGGGCCTGCGCCCAGGTCGAGGCGTCCCACCAGTCGAACCCCGTCGCCCGTGACGCGGCCCGCACGGTCAGCCCGGCGGCCTCGGCGGCCCGCGCCACCCGGCTGCCCGTACGGCCCGAGGCGCCCGTCACCACCAGCGTCACCTCCCGTGCGCTCCCTGCCGTGTTCTGTGCCGCGTCCCGCGCTGTGTTCCGTGCCGTGTTCGTCATGCCGTCGAGTCAACTGCCGTGCGGCGGACGGAACCATCGCTGAACGGCGCGTTCCCATGCGGCCGCGTCTACGCTGGCCGTATGGACGCTCTCGCAGGCCTGCTCGACGGCCCCCGGGCACGGGGCGCGTTCATGATCAGGGCGTGCTTCGACCCGCCCTGGGCGGTACGGGTGGAGGACCGGGCGCCGCTCACCGTGATGCTCGTCGTGCGCGGCGAGGCGTGGGTCCTGCCCGACCGGGGGGCACGCACGCGGCTGCGCGCCGGCGACCTGGCCATCGCCCGCGGCCCCGACCCGTACACCTGCGCCGACGCCCCCGATACGGCACCGCAGGCGCTGATCCTGCCCGGCCAGGAGTGCCGCCACCCCGACGGACGGCCCCTCAACGGCTCGATGGACCTCGGCGTGCGCACCTGGGGCGACCGGCTCGACGGCGGGACCGTCCTGCTGATCGGCACGTATCCGCTGCGGGGCGAGATCGGCGGGCGGCTGCTGGACGCCCTGCCGCCGCTCCTCACGCTGACGCCCGAGGAGTGGGACTGCCCGCTCACGCCGTACCTGTGCCAGGAGATCGTGCGGGACCAGCCCGGCCAGGAGGTCGTCCTGGACCGCCTGCTGGACCTGCTGGTCATCGCCGCGCTGCGGGCCTGGTTCGCCCGACCGCAGGCGGCGGCGCCGGCCTGGTACCGGGCGCTGGCCGACCCGGTCGTCGGCGGGGTGCTGCGCCTGCTCCAGGACGATCCCGCCCACCCGTGGACGGTCGCCAAGCTCGCCGCCAAGGCGGGGGTGTCCCGGGCCGCCCTCGCCCGCCGCTTCACCGGCCTGGTCGGCGAACCGCCGATGACGTACCTCACCGGCTGGCGCCTCGCCCTCGCCGCCGACCGGCTGCGCGAGAGCGACGACACGCTCGACGCGGTGGCCCGCCGGGTGGGGTACGGCAGCGCGTTCGCCCTGTCCACGGCGTTCAAACGGGTCTACGGGGTGAGCCCGGCGGAGTACCGGGGGCGAGTGGGCTAGGCCTGTCGCCGGGACCCGGACCGGACCCGGACGTGTGCCGGGTGGGCCAGGTCCCTGTCGTCCGGCCCGGTGCGCCTCGTAGAGCGTGGGACACGCGGACCGGCGTCCCGTACACCGGCGGCGTAGCCTGGCACCCGTGTATGCGGAGCGTGCGGCGCGGCTCGCCGGGGCGGTCCTGTGGACCAACACCCCGGAGCGGTCCGGGCCGGCTCGGGTGCTGCCGGACGGGTGCATGGACCTGCTGTGGCACGACGGGCGGCTGCTGGTCGCCGGACCGGACACCCGGGCGTACCTCACCGACGGCGAGGGCGGCCCCTGGTCGGGCATCCGCTTCCCCCCGGGCACGGCCCCGGCGCTGCTCGGCGTCCCCGCGCACGAGCTGCGCGACCGCCGGGTGGAACTCACGGACCTGTGGCCGGCCTCCGAGGTGCGGCGACTGACCGCCCGCGTGCGGGCGGCCCCCGACCCCGTGAGCGGCCTGGAGGAACTGGCGCTGCGCCGGGCGGCCGACGCGGAGCCTCCTGACCCGCTGCTGCGGCGGGTCGTCGCCGCCCTCGACGCGGGCCGCCCGGTCGCCGCCACCGCCGACGAACTCGGCGTCGGGGCACGCCGGTTGCACCGGCGCTCCCTGGCCGCCTTCGGCTACGGGCCCAAGACCCTGGCCCGCATCCTGCGGCTGCGCCGCGCCCTCGCGCTGGCCCGGGCCGGCACGCCCTTCGCGGAGACGGCCGCCCGGGCCGGCTACGCCGACCAGGCTCATCTGTCGCGCGACGTACGGGAGCTGGCGGGCGTGCCGCTGAGCGAACTACTCCGCCGCACCGGCTAGCGGGGCGAACAGGTCCACCCCGTTGCCGTCCGGGTCGAGCACCACGGCGTACCGCTGCCCCCAGAAGGCGTCCCAGGGCTTGAGCTCGCCGTGGTACCCGGCGTCCGTCAGCTCCGCGTACAGCGCGTCCACCTCGTCCGGCCCGTCGCACCGCAGGGCCAGCGAGGTCCGGCCCCCGCCCGTCGGCGGCCGCCACCCGGGCAGGAAGGAGCGGACCGTCTCCTCGGTGTCGAGCATCAGCCGCAGCCCGCCGGGCAGCCGGGCCTCGGTGTGCGGCCGCTGCCCGGCGTCCTCCGGGAAGGCGAACCCGAGCCGGCGGTAGAAGGCGACGGAGGCGGCCATGTCGGAGACGACCAGGCCGATGGCATCGAATCGTGCGGTCATGGGCCCACCGTAGGCAGGACCGCGACGGCCCGTCTTGAAGGAAACGGACACCGGCCCGCGCCTGTCCGATCCGTTCAAGACCGCCGCCCCGGCGGCCCCGTAGCGTCGCCGCCATGACGACCACGACACGGCCATCGAGGCACCTGAGCGTCCATGTCGACCGCCCGCTGAACGAGGTCTACGACTACGTCCGCGACCCCGCCAACGTCCCCGCCTGGGCCCCCGGTCTCGCGAGCTCCCTGCACCTGGTGGACGGCCGGTGGGTGGGGGAGTCGCCCATGGGGCGGATCGTGGTGGACTTCACGCCCAGGAACGACTTCGGCGTGCTCGATCACGACGTCACGTTGCCCTCGGGGCACACCGTGCACAACCCGATGCGGGTGATCGCCGACGGGCCCGGCTGCGAGGTGGTGTTCACGCTGCGCCGGCAGCCGTGGATGAGCGACGAGGAGTTCCGCCGCGACGCGGAGGCGGTGTCCGCCGACCTCGCCGCGCTCAGGCGGGTGATGGAAGAGGGGTGAGGCCGGGGCGGCGAAACTTTTCGGTGCCGGAGAACCTGCCGGAGAACCGTCCCGGCCGCCCCCGGATCTCCTCTAGGTTCGGATGCCATGGCACCACGACTGCTCGTCCACACCCGCACCACCGGATACCGGCACGACTCCATCCCGGCCGGTGTCGCCGCCCTGCGCGCCCTCGGCGCCTTCGAGGTCCACGCCACCGAGGACCCGGCGGCCCTGGAACAGCCCCTGGACGGCTACGCGGCCGTCGTCTTCCTCTCCACCAGCGGCGACATCCTCACCCCGGCCGGGCGGGAGCGGCTCGCCGCGTACGTGGAGTCGGGCGGCGGCTTCGTCGGCGTGCACGCGGCGGCCTGCACGGAGTACGGCTGGCCGTACTACGGCGAGCTGCTGGGCACCTGGTTCGACCGGCACCCGCGCCACCAGCCCGGCCAGGCCCTCGTCGAGGACCACGACCACCCGGCGACCCGGCACCTGCCCGCCGTCTGGGACTTCACCGACGAGTGGTACGACTTCCGCACCAACCCGCGCGGCACGGTCCGCGTCCTGGTCACCGCCGACGAGTCCTCCTACGAGGGCGGCGGCATGGGCGAGGACCACCCCCTGGTCTGGTGCCGTGACCACGGCCGCGGCCGGGTCTTCTACACGGCCCTGGGGCACGCCCCGGAGGCCTACGAGGACCCCGCCTTCCGGGCGCACCTGCTGGGCGGCGTCTCCTGGGCGGCCGCACTGCCCCTGCCCTGAGGAGCGCGCCCCGCCTCCGGTGGCCGCCGGAGCATGCCGCCCGTCCCCCGCCCGTCCCACGCCCGTCCCCCGGCGACCCGCCCCGGGCCGGGGCCGGCGGCGGAGCTCAGTCGGCGTCCGGCACCGTGGGGCGGACCGCCACCGCGTCGACCTCGAACAGCATCCCCGGCAGGGCCAGCGCGGCTACCCCGCTCAGGGTCTGTGCCGGGAGCCGGTCGCCGAAGCGGGCGTGCAGGGCCTTGCCGAGCACCTCCAGCCTGCCGGGGTCGTGGTCCACGACGAACGTGCCGAGCCGGACGACGTGTTCGTAGCCCAGCCCCACCCCCTCCAGCGCCGACCGCAGCCGGTCGAAGGCCAGGTCCACCTGTGCCGCGAAGTCCCCCGGCACGGGCGCGCCGGTGGCGTCGGAGGCGTACTGGCCGGCGATGAACACGGTCTCGCCGGGGGCCGAGACGGCGTGGCTGTATCCGAACGGGGTGGGGTCGTGGAGCGTGGCCGGATTGGTGATCGTGCGCGAGTCGCGCGTCATGACCGGGCAGTCCTTTCCGCCGAGCGCGGCCACCGCTTCGGCGGCGGCCCTGTCCTTCCTGCCAACTCCTCGCGGCGGCAGGCGCATTCCGCGTACGGCGAGCTCTCGGCGCCCCCGTGTCAGGATGCCTGCCGTGCGCTGCGGGGGAGGGGGTCCTATCGCCGCGTCCCGGGCGCTGCCGTGCTCGCTCGTTCCACCAGGCGCGTCGACAGCTCCGTCCGGGTGCTCTCCGGGCGGTGTCCGTCCATCATGCGCAGCAGCGACCGCAGGGCCGTCGCGGCCATCTCCGACAGCGGCTGGCGGACCGTGGTCAGCGCCGGGGAGGCCCAGCGCGCCTCGGGCAGGTCGTCGAAGCCGACCACGCTCACATCGTCCGGGACCCGCAACCCCCGTTCGGTCAGGGCCTCGTAGACCCCGAGGGCCATCCGGTCCGAGCACACGAACACGGCCGTCGGCGGCTCGGGCAGGTCGAGGAGTTCCAGCATGCGGCGCCGGGCCTGGCCCTCGTCGAACCCGGCGTGCCGGACGTACTCGGAGCGCTGCCGGACCCCGGCCGACGCGAGCGCCGAGCGGTAGCCGGCGACCCGGGCGCTGCTGCACATCGTGCGCCGGGATCCCGCGACCACGGCGATCCGCTCGTGCCCCAGCGAGAGCAGGTGCCCGGTCGCCGTCACACCGCCCTGCCAGTTCGCCGCCCCCACCGACACCACACCCTCCGGCGGCTCCTGCACCGGGTCGATCATCACGAACGGGATGCGGTGCTGCTCCAGCCAGGCGTACTGAGAGGCGCTCAGCTCGGCCAGGTTGAACAGCACCCCGGAGGAGCCCCGCGCGACCAGCTTGTCCAGCCAGCCCCGCTCGGGGCGCCCGGCCCGGGAGCGGGTCAGCGCCGCCGACACCACGACCTCCAGGCCCGCGTCGTGCGCCGCCTCCTCCGCCCCGTGCAGCACGGCGCCCGACCAGGAGCTCTCCAGTGAGTGCACGACCAGGTCGACGAGCCGGGGCGCCTTCGTCGCGTCGAAGCGGGGTCTGCGCACGTAACCGAGCCGGTCCAGCGCCTCGGTGACGCGGCGACGGGTCTCGGGCGCGACGTCCTCGCGGCCGTTGACCACCTTCGAGGCGGTCGGCACCGAGACCCCCGCCTCGCGGGCCACGACCGCCAGCGTCGGACCGGCCGCCGCGCTCGCACTCGCCGTACGCACCATCGGGAACCCACCTCTCCGGCCCGCCCGAGGGCCGTGGAAAGTTTCGACCAGCGCTGCCCGCCGCGGCTCGGCTCCGACCCGGCAGAAAGCGCTTCCTAATGTAGGTGCGGCGCAGGACGGCGGGAAGACAGATGAATTCACGGCCTCGCGCCGGGCAAAACTTTCGAAACCCCGAACAACCCCCGCACCCGGGCGTACAAGTCGGCCGGAACCCGGCGAAGTCCGTGCCGGAAACGGGCGTCGGTCGCGTCGGCCGTCACCCCCGGCGCCACCGGTCCC
>NZ_JAPSKN010000147.1 GCF_031181705.1 Streptomyces sp. | reverse complement strand
CCTCGCGCACGCAGCGGTCGGAGCACGGTCAGGACACCGCGCTCCGCAGCCCCTGAAGATCGATCTGCTCCGTCTCGTCGTGCGCCGTCAGGTCGATGACCTGGCCGATGCCGCGCGACTCCTCGTCCGCCGGCTTGTAACGGGCCTCGGTCTCGGCCTTGTGCAGGGCGAGGGCCTCCTGGCCGACGACATCGGCGAGGTCCTCGTTCTGCACGGCCTCGAGCGCCGCCCGTGAGGTGCCCTGCTTGGTGCCGAAGAAGTCGAAGCCGCCCTCGGTCCGCGGGCGCCGCACCGGCTGCTGGGGCGCGACGGCCACGGCGGTCGGCACCGCGTAGTGGCCGGTCCCCGCCTGCCCGGCCCGGGCGGGCTCGGGCAGTTGCCCGGCACCGGTCTGCGCGGGGGCGGCGGTCGTGTGCGCGTGTCCCTCGACCGCCTCGGACTGCCCCTGCGGCTCGTCCTCCCGGGACGGCTCCCGCTGCTCCGCCTGCTCCCGCCGGGACTCCCGCGCGGGTTCCGCGGGGTCCTCGCCCTTGGGCGCGCCGTCGCCGTCACCGTCCCCGCCGCCGTCCGGGTCCGGGACCCGCTCGCCGTCGAACCGGGCGAGCGCGGCCGCGGCGCGCAGGAACAGCCGGGAGCCCTCCGGCGAGAACACCGCCAAAGCCGCGGGCTCCGTCGCGGCGGAGAGACCGGCGGTCACCTCGTCCGGCTGCGCAGGGCCGGCGTCCGCCGCGTCCACGGCGTCCGCGGCCCCCGCCGGCAGCGCCGCCCGCACCGGAGCCGTCGCCTCGATCTCCAGTACCCGGCGCTCCTCCAGGACGCTCGCGCGCTCGGTCTCCGACGTGGCGTACCGGCGCAGCAGCGCGGCGTGTTCGTTGCGCAGACCGGCCAGTTCGGTGCGCTTGGCGCGCAGCCGCTGTTCCAGCTTGGCGCGCAGCTCGCGGGACTCCTCCAGATCGGCTTCGAGTTCGGCGACGCGCTCCTCGAAGCGCCACTCGTCGCTCGCCCGCGCACGCGTGAGGTCCGCGACCTGTTTGCCCGCCTGGATGTCCCAGCGGCGCAGCACGACCGCGCCGATGACCGCCGTCGCCGCGGCGGCCGCGGCCAGACCACGGAGCAGCGTCGGCTCCGTGAACACCCAGGGCCCCAGGGCGCAGACGAGGGAGACGCCTGCGATCGCCGACGGGGGCAGCAGCCTGTGCAGGGGCGGGGAATGGCGATGACGTCCACGTGGCATGGCCAGAAACTTACCGCGCGTAGGCGAATCGTGGTGAGCCACCCCGCAAAAACAAAGCCATACCAAGAGAGTCACGACGCATCAGAACTCCGGAAGAACCGGAACCCACCGCTCATTCAATTTCCAAGATCATTTCCGGCGCCGGGGAACAGCGCGTTCAGCCCCGTGTCAGCCGCTCGCTCAGCCACTCCAGTGTCGCCGGAATCTCCCGCCGCCAGGTGTTGAAGTTGTGCCCGCCGCTTTCCAGGACGATCGAGGAGATCCGCGTCCGCCCGTTGTCCTTCACCCGCGCTATGAACTCCAGCGTGTCCCGGTAGTTGCTCTCGCCCCTCTTGCTGCTGGTGACCAGCAGGGACGTGTCGGGAGCGGGCATGTGCGCGAGGTACCACCACAGATCCGCGCGCTCGCGCAGGCCCTTGTCGCCCTGGAAGAGATCGCCCGTCGTGGCGTCGATCGGCGCCTTGTAGTACGCGGACAGACCCGCCCCGGCGCCGTAGACACCGGGATGGTGCAGTGCGAGCTTCAACGCGCAGTAGCCGCCGGTGGAGTTGCCGATGACGCCGAGACCGCCCGGCTTTTCGGCCACCCGGTAGTGCGTGCGCAATGCCTCGGGAAGATCCTTCGCGAAGAACGACTCGGTGCGCGGACCGCCGGGAACGTCGACGCACTCCGTGTCGCGGGGCGGTGCAACCGTCGGCCGCAGCATGACGAGGATCATCGGCCGCGCCCGGCCGGCCCGGGCCAGTTCCAGCGCGGTGCGCGGATAGTGCAGTTTCTCCACCAGTGCCGACGCCGTGCCGGGATATCCGGTCAGCACGACGGCCGCCGGGAACCGGTAAGTGCGGTACCGCGGCTGGAAGTACTCCGGCGGCAGATACACGTACGCGGGCGTGGCGATGCGGGTCGTGCGGCCCACGAGCTCGACCTCCTGGATCCGGCCGCCGGAGGACGGGCGCACCCCGCCCGCCCCCGGCACCCGCCGCGCGCCGACCACCTCCAGCGGACCCCGGCCCGGCGTGTGGTCGACGACCACGCCCCGGTCCTTCTCCTGCCCGAACAGGTCCGCCCAGCTCGCGTAGAACCCGAACGCCTGGTTGGCGGCCAGGCCCACCGCGGCGAACAGCGCCAGCTGCGTGCCCAGCAGCAGACCGACGCGGCCGATCACCACCCGCCACCCACGGCGGGCCAGTCGCGGCCACAGCAGGACCGTGCCGGAGAACAGCAGCACGGCGCAGAGCACCGCCAGTGCCAGCGTCTTGTCACTCGTGAGACCCATGGATCGGTTACCTGTCCGCGCTCTCCGCCCGGGCCCGCCCCGCGATCACACCTTCGCGAGGGCTTGTCCCGGACTTTCCTCCGCCTTTGAAACGGCTTTGACGTGGGGAGTGAACCTCTCCCCCCGAGACACCGTCCTAGAGGGCGCAATGTCGCCGGATGCCCGAATCGGGCCCGGATCCAAGGTCTCTCGCAGAACTACGGGATGCGATGTCTGTCAGGACAGATGAGGAAATGTCGGGCGGGGTTCCGTACCGCCGCGGCGGTACGGCGCGCGCGGGCCGGGTGGGCCGGCTGCTGCGCGGGCCGCGCCCCGAGGCCGTGCCGCTCCTCGTCGGCAGAGCCTGCGCCCTCGTGGGCGCGCTGGACATCGCCGCAGGCGTCTTCCCGCGCTTCCGGCACAGCCGGATGCACGCCGTCGCCGAGGTGCTGCCCGGCGCCCTCGGGCCCTTCGCGGCCGCCCTGTCGCTGAGCACGGGCGTGCTGTTGCTGCTGCTCGCCCACGGCCTCAAGCGCGGCAAGCGCCGGGCCTGGCGGGCCGCCGTCGCCCTGCTCCCGGCCGGGGCCGTCGCGCAGTTCACCTACCGCCACTCGATCGTCGGCGTCCTCGTCTCCCTCGCCCTGCTGGCGCCCCTGCTGCGCCACCGGGACCAGTTCGACGCCCTGCCCGACCCACGCAGCCGCTGGCGGGCACTGGCCAACTTCGTGCTGATGAGCGCCGGTTCGCTCGTGCTGGGCCTGATCGTCGTCAGCGTCCACGGCGACCGCGTGCTCGGCGACCCGAGCCTCGCCGACCGCATCACCCACGTCGTCTACGGCCTCTTCGGTTTCGAGGGCCCGGTCGACTACCAGGGCAGCACCTCCTGGACCGTCGCCTTCTCGCTCGGCGCCCTCGGCCTGCTCACCGCCATCACCACCATCTACCTGGCCTTCCGCCCCGAGCATCCGGCCGCCCGGCTCACCGAGCAGGACGAGGCGAGGCTGCGCGCCCTGCTGGACCGGCACGGCGGCCGCGACTCCCTCGGCCACTTCGCGCTGCGCCGCGACAAGGCCGTGGTCTTCTCTCCCAGCGGCAAGGCGGCCGTCACCTACCGCGTGGTCTCCGGCGTGATGCTCGCCAGCGGCGACCCCATCGGTGACGTGGAGGCCTGGCCCGGCGCCATCGAGCGGTTCATGGACGAGGCCAGGGCCCACTCCTGGACCCCCGCCGTCATGGGCTGTTCCGAGACCGGAGGCGAGGTGTGGACCCGCGAGACCGGGCTCGACGCCCTCGAACTGGGCGACGAGGCGGTGGTGGACGTCCAGGATTTCTCCCTCGCCGGCCGCGCGATGCGCAACGTGCGCCAGATGGTCAAGCGCATCGAGCGCGCCGGTTACGAGACCCGGGTACGACGTGTCCGTGACCTGGGCGAGGCCGAGCTGGAGCGCGTCCGGCGCGCCGCCGACGACTGGCGCGGCACCGACACCGAGCGCGGCTTCTCCATGGCCCTCGGCCGGATCGGCGACCCCGCCGACGGCGACTGCCTCATCGCCACCGCCCACAAGCAGGACGACCACCCCGGCCCCCACGGCGACCTCAAGGCCGTCCTGCACTTCGTGCCCTGGGGCACCGACGGCGCCTCGCTCGACCTCATGCGCCGCGACCGCTGTGCCGACCCGGGCATGAACGAACTGCTCATCGTGGCCGCCCTCCAGGCCGCTCCGAGGTTCGGCATCGCGCGCGTCTCCCTCAACTTCGCGATGTTCCGCTCGGCCCTGGCACGCGGCGAGAAGATCGGCGCGGGCCCGGTCCTGCGCGCCTGGCGCGGCCTGCTGGTCTTCCTCTCCCGCTGGTTCCAGATCGAGTCCCTGTACAAGTTCAACGCCAAGTTCCAGCCGCGCTGGGAGCCGCGCTTCGTCGTCTACCGCGCCTCCGCCGACCTGCCCCGCATCGGCTTCGCCGCCATGCAGGCGGAAGGTTTCGTCAACCTCGCCCTGCCCCTGCCCCGCTTCCTGCGCCGCCGCCGCACGACGACCCGCCGCCCCTGCGCCCACGGCACCGCGACCGAACACACCGTCCGGGCGGCCTGACCCGGACGCCCGCCCGGGGCCGTGGCCCGGGCTGCGGCGCCTGGCGGCCCCCGCCGGGGCCTACGCTGAACATATGAGCAACCAGAGCGGACGCGGGCGCGTGGCGGGCCTACCCGAATGGGACCGCTGCGCGGTCATGGGAGTCGTGAACGTCACCCCCGACTCCTTCTCCGACGGCGGCCGCTTCTTCGACACCACGGCCGCCGTCAAGCACGGCCTCGACCTCGTCACCGAGGGCGCGGACCTGGTCGACGTCGGCGGCGAGTCCACCCGCCCCGGCGCCACCCGGGTGGACGAGGCCGAGGAACTGCGCCGTGTCATCCCCGTCGTCCGCGGCCTGGCCTCCGAAGGGGTCACCGTCTCCGTCGACACCATGCGCGCCTCCGTCGCCGAGCGGGCCCTGGCGGCCGGCGCCGCCCTCGTCAACGACGTCAGCGGCGGTCTCGCCGACCCGCGCATGATCCCCGCCGTCGCCGACGCCGGCGCCCCCTTCGTCGTCATGCACTGGCGCGGCTTCCTCCAGGGCGGCAACGTCAGGGGCGTCTACGCCGACGTCGTCACCGAGGTCGTGGACGAGCTCCACGCGCGTGTGGAGGCCGTCCTCGCCGGCGGCATCGCGCCCGACCGCGTCGTCGTCGACCCCGGGCTCGGCTTCTCCAAGGACGCCGAGCACGACCTGGCGCTCCTCGCGGGTCTCGACCGGGTCCTCCGCCTCGGCCACCCCCTCCTGGTCGCCGCCTCCCGCAAGCGGTTCCTCGGCCGGGTGCTGGCCGGACCCGACGCCCCGCCCCCGCCCGCCCGGGAACGCGACGCGGCCACCGCCGCCGTCTCCGCCCTCGCGGCGCACGCCGGCGCGTGGGCCGTACGCGTGCACGAGGTACGCGCCACGGCGGACGCCGTGCGCGTCGCCCGCGCCCTCGAAGGGGCACGCCCCGGCGCGGAAGGAACCCGGTGAGCGCCCCGCACACCGACGTCGAGCAGGTCGAAGCCGCCAACACCGCCTTCTACGAGGCACTGGAACAGGGCGACTTCGAGGAACTCACGTCGCTCTGGCTCACCCCCGCCGACCTGGGCGTGGACGAGACCTACCACGACCCGGCCGACACCGGCGTGGTCTCCTGCGTGCACCCCGGCTGGCCCGTCCTCACCGGACGCGGCGAGGTCCTGCGCTCCTACGCCCTGATCATGGCCAACACCGACTACATCCAGTTCTTCCTCACCGACGTGCACGTCTCCGTCACCGGCGACACCGCCCTGGTGACCTGCACGGAGAACATCCTCAGCGGCGGTCCCGCCCCCGAGGGCGAAGGAGAGGAGCTGGGCCCGCTCGTCGGCCAGCTCGTGGTCGCCACCAATGTGTTCCGGCGCACGCCCTCGGGGTGGAAGATCTGGTCGCACCACGCTTCCCCCGTCCTGGCCGAAACCGACGAGGACGAGCAGGGCGACTCCCCCGCATGAGTGGGTAGTCGCCCGGTAGTGGTTGGAATCACCGAGCCGCGGGTAGGGGCGGCTATCAACCCGTGAGCCGCCGGATTCCCCAGGGGGAACGCTGGAGGAATCCTGCCGGGCCCCGGCCGGGTCCCACCCCCCGTGGCCCGGCCCCGCCCGCGCTCGCAGGTAGATTCGACCGAGGCCGGCGTCCCGCCCGCACACGGCACGGACCGGCCGTGACCGACGATTGCAGGAGTGATTCGCGTGGATCGTGTCGCGCTGCGCGGCCTGAAGGCCCGTGGGCACCACGGTGTGTTCCCGAGGGAACGCGAGGAGGGCCAGACCTTCATCGTGGACCTCGTCCTCGGCCTGGACACCCGCCCGGCCGCGGCCGACGACGACCTGACGAAGACCGTGCACTACGGCATCGTGGCCGAGGAGGTCGTGGCCGTCGTCAAGGGCGAGCCCGTCGACCTCGTCGAGACCCTCGCCGAGCGCATCGCCCAGGTCTGTCTGAAACACGAGGCGGTCCAGCAGGTCGAGGTCTGCGTCCACAAGCCGGACGCCCCGATCACGGTCCCCTTCGACGACGTGACCGTCACCATCACCCGGAGCCGAGTATGACCGCGCCCTTCCTCAAGGGTCCCAGCGATCCGACCGTACAGCCGGTGCCCGCCTCCGTCGTCGACAAGGTCGACGCCGCCGACACGACCCTGTCCAACCCCAGGCGGGCCGTGGTCGCCCTCGGCTCCAACCTCGGCAACCGCCTGGAGACCCTCCAGGGGGCCATCGACGCCCTGGAGGACACGCCCGGCGTCCGCGTCAAGGCCGTCTCCCCCGTCTACGAGACCGAGCCCTGGGGCGTGGACCCCGGCAGCCAGCCCTCCTACTTCAACGCGGTCGTGGTCCTCAAGACCACCCTCCCGCCCTCCTCGCTCCTGGAGCGCGCGCACGCGGTCGAGGAGGCCTTCCACCGGGTCCGCGACGAGCGCTGGGGCCCGCGCACCCTCGACGTCGACATCGTCTCCTACGCCGACGTCGTCTCCGACGACCCGCGGCTCACCCTCCCCCACCCCCGTGCCCACGAGCGCGCCTTCGTCCTGGCCCCCTGGCACGACCTGGACCCCGAGGCGCAGCTCCCCGGCCGCGGCCCGGTCGCCGGCCTGCTGGACGCCGTCACCCGGGAAGGTGTCGCGCCCCGCGCGGACCTGGAACTCCGGCTGCCCGAGTAGCCGTTAAGGTCGAGACGGCCGCGAACGGGGCCGGGGGAACCGAAGGGACACCGTGAAAGAGCTGCGCATCAGGTTGCTGGCCGGCGTCTTCGTCGTGGCCGGGGTCCTGTCCTGGGCGGGCGCCCGCCTGTGGAACTCCATCGGCACGCTCCCCAGCGTCCCCCTGGCCGCCCCCATCGTCCTGGCCCTGATCGCCGTGGTCCTGCTGGCCACGGCGCTCTCGCTGCGCTCCCGGCTGAAGGCCCAGCGCGAGCGGCTGCCCGACGCCAAGGGCGTCGACCCCATGATGGCGGCCCGCGCGGTCGTCTTCGGCCACGCCAGCGCCCTGGTCGCCGCCCTGGTCTCCGGCATGTACGGCGGCACGGGCGTCTTCCTGCTGGAGTCCCTCGACATCCCCGCCCGCCGCGACCAGGCCATCTACGCCGGCTTCTCGGTCCTCGCGGGCATCGGCGTGATAGCGGCGGCGATCTTCCTGGAGCGCGTCTGCAAGCTCCCGGAGGACGACGAGCACGACGGCACGGGGACGGCGCCCTCGGTGTGACGCGGGGCGTCAGCGCGCCATGATCAGGCTCATGGCCTCGTTACGGGTCGCCGGATCGCGCAGCTGCCCCCGCACGGCCGAGGTGATGGTCTTCGCGCCCACCTTGCGGACCCCGCGCATGGACATGCACATGTGCTCGCACTCGACCACGACGATCACGCCGCGCGGCTCCAGGATCTGCATCAGGGAGTCGGCGATCTGCGTGGTGAGTCGTTCCTGCACCTGCGGGCGCCGGGCATAGACGTCCACGAGCCGAGCGAGCTTGGACAGGCCTGTGATCTTGCCTTCCACGGACGGGATGTAGCCGACGTGCGCGACGCCGACGAACGGCACGAGATGGTGTTCGCAGGAGCTCAGCACCTCGATGTCCTTCACCAGGACCATCTCGTCGTGCCCGAGGTCGAACGTCGTCGTCAGCACGTCCTCGGGCTTCTGCCACAGCCCCGCGAATATCTCCCGGTAGGCCCGCGCCACCCGTGCCGGCGTCTCCCTCAGGCCCTCGCGGTCCGGGTCCTCGCCGACCGCGATCAGCAGTTCGCGTACGGCGTTCTCGGCGCGCTTCTCGTCGAACTCGCCGATCTGGCCGTCGCCGTCCAGCGTCACGGGGTCGGTCATCTGGTGCCTCGTTCCTGTGTCCATCCGGGGCGGCCTGCGTAAATGGCGGAAAGCCGCGCCCCCCAGGCTAAAACCCTGGGGGGCGCGGCATCCATTCCGGGCCCGGTGGGACCGCCGGGAGAGCCGGATCAGCTCTCGGGGCGGTCCTCCGGGGTCCGCTCGGGCGCCGGGGCGGGCTCCGCCGCGGTGCTCTTGGCGGTGCTGATGGCCGGCGTCGCGCCGTTCGCCCCGTTCGTCAGGGCCAGCTCCTTGGGGGAGAGGACCGGCGGACGGGTGGACGGCGTGCGGCGGGAGGAGCCGGTCCAGGCGGGCCGGGGCGGGCGCTTGACGATGGGGGCGAAGATCTCGGCGATCTCCTCCTTGCCCAGCGTCTCCTTCTCCAGCAGCCGCAGCACCAGGTTGTCGAGGACGTCGCGGTTCTCGACCAGGATCTCCCAGGCCTCGTTGTGCGCGGTCTCGATGAGCTTCTTGACCTCTTCGTCGACCAGCGCGGCGACCTCTTCCGAGTAGTCCCGCTGGTGAGACATCTCACGCCCGAGGAACGGCTCGGTGTTGTCCCCGCCGAACTTGATCGCGCCGAGACGCTCGGTCATGCCGTACTGCGTGACCATCGCGCGGGCCAGACCCGTGGCCTTCTCGATGTCGTTGGCGGCACCCGTGGTCGGGTCGTGGAAGACGAGTTCCTCGGCCGCGCGGCCGCCCAGCATGTAGGCGAGCTGGTCGAGCATCTCGTTGCGCGTGGTCGAGTACTTGTCCTCGTCCGGCAGGACCATCGTGTAGCCGAGGGCACGGCCACGCGACAGGATCGTGATCTTGTGGACCGGGTCGGAGTTCGGCGAGGCCGCCGCGACCAGGGCGTGTCCGCCCTCGTGGTACGCGGTGATCTTCTTCTCCTTGTCCGACATGATCCGGGTCCGCTTCTGCGGGCCCGCGACCACACGGTCGATCGCCTCGTCCAGCATGTGGTTGTCGATCAGCTTCCGGTCGCTGCGGGCCGTCAGCAGGGCGGCCTCGTTCAGGACGTTGGCGAGATCGGCACCGGTCATGCCGGGCGTGCGGCGGGCGACGGCCGACAGGTCGACGTCCGGGGCGACCGGCTTGCCCTTCTGGTGGACCTTGAGGATCTCCAGACGGCCCTGCATGTCCGGGCGGTCGACGGCGATCTGCCGGTCGAAACGGCCGGGGCGCAGGAGGGCCGGGTCGAGGATGTCGGGCCGGTTCGTCGCGGCGATGAGGATCACGCCGCCCTTGACGTCGAAGCCGTCCATCTCGACGAGCAACTGGTTCAGGGTCTGCTCGCGCTCGTCGTGACCACCGCCGAGGCCGGCGCCGCGGTGACGGCCGACCGCGTCGATCTCGTCGACGAAGACGATCGCCGGGGCGTTCGCCTTGGCCTGCTCGAACAGGTCACGGACCCGGGAGGCACCGACACCGACGAACATCTCGACGAAGTCGGAACCGGAGATCGAGTAGAACGGCACGCCCGCCTCGCCCGCGACGGCGCGCGCCAGCAGGGTCTTGCCGGTTCCGGGCGGGCCGTAGAGCAGCACGCCCTTGGGGATCTTGGCGCCGACCGCCTGGAACTTGGCCGGCTCCTGGAGGAACTCCTTGATCTCGTGGAGCTCCTCGACGGCCTCGTCCGATCCGGCGACGTCGGCGAACGTCGTCTTGGGGGTGTCCTTGGTGATGAGCTTGGCCTTGGACTTCCCGAAGTTCATGACACGGGAGCCGCCGCCCTGCATCTGGTTCATCAGGAACAGGAACACGACCACGATCAGCACGAAGGGAAGCAGCGAGAGCAAAATCCCGACGAACGGGTTCTGCTTGGACGGCGAGACGGTGTAGCCGTCCGGGATCTGCTTGTCCTGGTACTTGTTCTGCAGCGTGTTGGCGATGGCCACACCCTGGTCGCCGATGTAGCTCGCCTGGATCTTCGAGCTGCCCTCGACCTTTTCGTCGCCCTTGAGCGTGACCTTGATGATCTGCTCGTCACCGGTGGTCAGCTTGGCCGACTCGACCTTGTTCTGGTTGATCGCCTGGACGACCTGGCCGGTGTCCACCGTCTTGTAGCCGCCGGACGAGCCGACGACCTGCATCAACACGACCACGGCAAGGACGGCCAGCACGATCCACATGACCGGCCCACGGAAGTATCGCTTCACGTCCATCCACACGGAGCGGTGCCGCCCCGTCCCTCCTGCCATAGTGAGTTTGATAAAGACTGTTCTTCGGACGGTACCCCAGCATTGTCACCTGAAGCTGCGCGGTGCGGCTGGCGACCCGTCCACGCATGCTCCAACGGCGGGAAGCGCGCTGGGGTTCCCGATCACCGTCACGGCGCCCCGGCGGGGGGGGTTCAGCCGCCGTAGACGTGGGGCGCGAGCGTACCGACGAACGGGAGGTTGCGGTACTTCTCGGCGTAGTCCAGGCCGTAGCCGACGACGAACTCGTTGGGGATGTCGAAGCCGACCCATTCCACGTCGATGGCCACCTTCGCGGCCTCGGGCTTGCGCAGCAGCGTGCACACCTTCAGGGAGGCGGGCTCGCGCGAGCCGAGGTTGGAGAGCAGCCACGACAGGGTCAGGCCGGAGTCGATGATGTCCTCGACGATGAGGACGTGCTTGCCCTTGATGTCGGTGTCGAGGTCCTTGAGGATCCGCACCACACCGGAGGACTGGGTGCCCGCCCCGTACGAGGACACGGCCATCCAGTCCATGGTGACGGGGGTGGACAGCGCCCGCGCGAGGTCGGCCATGACCATCACCGCGCCCTTGAGGACACCGACGATCAGCAGGTCCTTGCCCGCGTACTCCGCGTCGATCTTCGCTGCCAGCTCTGCCAGCTTGGCGTCGATCTCTTCCTTGGTGATGAGTACCTGCTGGAGGTCGGCACCCATGTCTTTCGCGTCCACCCGCATCACTTTCGGTCGTCCCACCGGCCGCCCGGCCCCTGCCCCGACTGCTCGGAGGGGTCGGATTCAGCCTTGCCGAATCACCAGTCTGCCACCCTGCCGCCGTGCCACGACCTTGCCGGGGAGGTTGATGGCTCCCTGACCGCGCCAGCCGGTGATCAGCCGGTCGACTTCCTCGATGTGGCGGGCGAACAGCGAGCCCGCGGGGGCACCGGCCGCGATGACGGCGCGGCGCAGGACGCGGCGGCGTACCGCGGGCGGCAGGGCGTAGAGCCTGGCGCACTCCAGCAGTCCGGCGGCGTCGCGGACGGTGGCCTCGGCCTCGGCGGCCCAGGTGTCGAGGGCGTCGGCGTCGTCGCGGGAGAGCCGGGCCGTCCGGGCGAGGGCCTCGACGACGCCCTTGCCGAGGGCCTTCTCCAGGGCGGGCAGGCCCTCGTGGCGCAGCCGGGAGCGGGTGTAGGCCGGATCGGCGTTGTGGGGGTCGTCCCAGACGGGCAGGGACTGGACCATGCAGGCCTTGCGGGCGGTCTGCCGGTCGAGTTCGAGGAAAGGGCGGCGGTAACGGCCGCCGGCCCCCGAGACCGCGGCCATTCCGGACAGGGAGCGGATGCCGGAGCCCCGGGCGAGGCCGAGCAGGACGGTCTCGGCCTGGTCGTCGCGGGTGTGGCCGAGCAGGACGGCGGCGGCGCCGTGGCGTTCGGCCGCGGTGTCGAGCGCGGCGTAGCGGGCGTCGCGGGCGGCGGCCTCGGGTCCGCCGGCGCGGCCGACGGTGACGGCGACGGAGTCGACGGGGTCGAGGCCGAGTTCCCGCAGGCGCTGGACGACTTCCGCGGCGCGCAGGTCCGAGCCGGGCTGGAGGCCGTGGTCGACGGTCACGCCGCCGGCTCTGATGCCGAGCTTGGGGGACTCGAAGGCGAGGGCGGAGGCGAGGGCCATGGAGTCGGCGCCGCCGGAGCACGCCACGAGCACGAGCGGCGGGGACTCCTCGGAGAGGGCGTGCGGGTCCGCGGCGGGGGCGCGGTGGTGTTCGGTCAGGAGGTCGTGGAGGACGCGGCGTACCGCCAGGCGTATCGCCGCGACCGCAGGATGGGGACCCATGTCCGGTTCCCTTCATGAAGTTTTCGGGGGTGAGCCCGCGTGTCGGTCACGCAGAGTGTGTAGATGGTGACAGAACCGGGCCGTTCCCCGAGCATTGCACGCCTACCCCTGGCTCACGGTCCCTCGGACGGGTGATTGGAGGGGCGTTCGCCTGCCGTGGGCCGGTTTCCTTTCACGACCTTCCCGCGATGTTCACTACTCGGCCTTGCGATGCACCCGCGCGACCCAGTCCGCCGGTTTGGCGATCTCCGACTTGGTGGGGAGGGTGTTGGGCGAGGTCCACACGCGGTTGAAGCCGTCCATGCCGACCTCGTCGACGACGGCCCGGACGAACCGCTCGCCGTCGCGGTACTGACGGAGCTTGGCGTCCAGGCCGAGGAGCTTGCGCAGGGCGAGGTCGAGGCGGGAGGCGCCCTTGGCGCGGCGCTGCTGGAACTTCTCGCGGATCTCGCCGACGGACGGCACGACGGCCGGGCCGACGCCGTCCATGACGAAGTCGGCGTGCCCCTCCAGCAGGGACATCACGGCCGTGAGGCGGCCGAGGATCTCGCGCTGGGCGGGGGTCTGGACGATCTCGACGAGGGAGCGGCCGCCGTCGTCCTCCTCGGCCTCCGGGCGGCCCCCGGCCAGGCTCTGGGCGGCTTCGCGGACGCGTTCCAGGAGGGTCATGGGGTCGACGTCGGTCTCCCCCAGGAACGACTGGACCTCACCCTCCAGGTGGTCCCGCAGCCAGGGCACGGCCGTGAACTGGGTGCGGTGCGTCTCCTCGTGCAGGCACACCCAGAGGCGGAAGTCGTGCGGGTCGACGTCGAGTTCGCGCTCGACGTGGACGATGTTGGGGGCGACCAGGAGCAGCCGGCCGCCGCCGTTCGCCCCGGCGGGGAGTTCGCGGGTGGCGGGGGCGAAGGTCTCGTACTGGCCGAGGACGCGGGAGGCCAGGAAGGACAGCAGCATGCCCAGTTCGACGCCGGTGACCTTGCCGCCGACGGCGCTCATCATCGCGCCGCCGGGGCTGCTGCCGCGCCGTTCCTGCATCTTGTCGAGCAGGGGCCGGAGAATCTCCCGGAAGCCGGCGACGTTCGCGCGGATCCAGCCCGGGCGGTCGACGACGAGGACGGGGGTGTCGTGGCCCTCCTCGGTGCCCAGCCGGGTGAAGCCGCGGACGTGTTCCTCCGAGGCCTTGGCGTGCCGGCGCAACTCCGCGACGACGGCCCTCGCCTCCTCGCGGCTGACCTCGGGACCCGGGCGTACGAGCCGGGTCGCGGTCGCCACCGCGAGATTCCAGTCGACCATGCCGGTTGAAGCACCACCGATGCTCGTCATGCGTCAACCGTACGTGAGCGCTCGCCGCTCGGGCAGGGCGGCGAGGGCCGGGGGACGCTCCGGGCCACTCGGCAGACGCCCGGTGCGGGCGGGGCGGGGCAGCCCAAGGTGCCCTTGCCGATACCGGCGCTGCCGGCCGTGCCCACCCGTTCCGACGGCGGAACCCCTGCCCTGGGACGGTGCCGGGCGACTGCCCACAGCGG